>NZ_JAQYWZ010000961.1:0-164672 GCF_036290945.1 Streptomyces sp. BE303 | reverse complement strand
TCGACGAACTCCGCACCGGACGGCACGCCCGCACGGAAGCCCGTGGAGAGATCGTCCAGGACGGTCACCTGGTGACCCGCCTCCAGCAGGTGGGCGGCCACCACACTGCCGACATAGCCGGCGCCACCCGTGACCAGGTACTTACTCATGCTCGACCTCCAGCGGACGATGGTTTCCGCCGTCGGCGGGCCATCGGAGACGTACGTACGACTGCGGCCCATTCTCCCTGGCCCCCAGGGTGCTCCGGACCATCGGGACGGCCACCCTATGCCAGGTTTGACCCGGTTCCGGATGCCCGTACGAGCCCCGTACGCCCGCACGACACTTCGGGCTTCGCGCCCGCAGCCGGGCCGCGCGTTCCCGAACGGCGGAGCACCCCGCTCCGGGGCCCGCCGCGGAGGCCGGAGCCGGGCCCGGGCCGGGCGCCCGGAGACGGGACCCGGGCCGTGGAACCGGGGCGTGGAACCGGGGCGGAATCGGCGCCGCGCCACGCTCAGGGCCGGGCCATCCGGTCCAGCAGCCCGGTGCGCGCCGCGACCGCCGCCGCCTCCAGGCGGGTCCGGGCACCGAGCTTCATCAGCACCCGCTGGACGTGCGTCCGCGCCGTGCTCGCGGCGATCCGCATCCCCGCCGCGATCGCCGCGGTGTCCTCGCCGTCCGCGATCCGCGCCAGCACCTGGACCTCACGCCGGGTCAGCAGCCGCAGCAGCCGGACCGCCTCGTCGTCCGGCTCCGCCGCCGGCCTGAGCAACTGGTCGAAGGCGCCCCGGAGCACCTCCACGGTGACCGCCGCCTCACCCGCCCGGGCCCGGGCGATGGCCCGCTCGACCACCTCGATCCGCTCGTCGCTCGGCACGTAGCCGGCCGCACCAGCGGCGAACGCCCCTGCCACTCCCCGCAGTTCACCAACCGGACCGAGAACGATGACCGCCACCTCGGGCCGCTCCCGGCGGATCCGGCGCAGCCCCTCGAAGGCCCCCGGATCGGCCGGCGCGGACACGCCCAGCAGGCACACCTCCGGCCGCCGGCCCGCCACCAGGTCGGCCGCCGACCCCGCCGGCGAGCCGACCGCGAGCACCCGGTGACCACGTAACTGGAGCGCGGTGGCCAGCGCCTCCGCCAGTAGCCGGTGGTCGTCGACCACCACGAGTCGAACACCCATGAGGCCCTCCAGGTCGGCGTCCGGCCCGCGCCCCCGCCCGCTCGGGACAGGTGGCCGATGACGCACCATCACAGCGCATTCCGTACCCGACTTGCTAGGCCGTCTCACCGCCACCGCGAGGGCGGACACACGAAAAAGACCCCCGCCTGATGGCGGAGGTCCTTTGCCGAGCCCCCATGCGGAATCGAACCGCAGACCTTCTCCTTACCATGGAGACGCTCTACCGACTGAGCTATAGGGGCTTGTTCACCTCGTCCGCGCCAGCCTGACCACTGCCCGCTCGAACAAGGAAGACACTACACGGCCCGGCGCCGGAAAGGGAAATCGACCCGGGCCGGGATCCGGCCGCGTTCAGCCCTCCCCGTTCGCCCGGTCGACCCCCTCCCGGACGGCCAGCATCGCCGGGGCGTGCTCCTCGGTCCAGCGACCGAGCGGCGCGACCAGATCGGCCAGCTGCAGGCCGAGCGGCAGCAGCTCGTAGACCACCCGCGGCGGCGTCTCCGGGTACACCGTGCGCCGGACCAGCCCGTGCCGCTCCAGCGTGCGCAACGACTGGGTGAGCATCTTGCGACTGATCCCGTCGACGGCTCGCCGCACCTCGGAGAACCGCTGCCCGCCCAGCTCGCCGAGGCTCATCACGATCAGCAGGGCCCACTTGTCCGCCAGGACGGCGAAGACGACCCGGCTGGGACAGAGCCGGGCGAAGACATCGAGCCCCTGCGCCTGCCCGACCACCGCCGGACGGCGCTCCTGTGTCGTCATGCCGCCAGCGTAGCGATCCGGGCCCCCGATCCCCCTCGGTCACCAGAGGGGGGACCCGGTCCCCCGCCCGGACACTCCGCCTTCCCTTCCTACCCGGCGGCACGGGCTCGCCGCCACCGGCCTCACCAACTCGGCCTCATCAACTCGGCCTCCGGGAGCGGCGACCGGAGCACGGCCCCGGCCACCGCGCCTGCGCCGGCCCCCGGCCGACCCCCGCCACCGCGCGCGCTACGCCGCCGGGTCCGCCTCCGCCCCCAGGCGGCCGGTCACCCGGCGACGCCCGCCGTGCGCCCCGGCCACCGCCAGGTCCGTCCCGCTCGTCTCCGGCAGCAGCCGCAGGCAGAGCAGCGCCACCACCCCCCACACCGCCAGGTACCAGCCGACCGGCTCCGCCGTCCCGTACGCCTCCGTCAGCCTGGTCGCGATCAACGGGGTGGTCGCCCCGCCCACCACCCCGCCCAGGTTGTAGGTGAGCGCCGCCCCCGTGTACCGCACCCGGGTCGGGAACAGCTCCGGCAGGAACGCCGCCAGCGGACCCAGCAGGCACCCCAGCACCACCATCGCGCCCGCCAGCGCCAGGAACATCAGCGGCCGGCGCACCGTCTCCAGCAGCGGGAACAGCACCAGACCCCACGCCACCGCCAGCACCGTCGCCAGCTGCAGCGTCCACCGCCGCCCCCACACGTCACTGCGCCGCGCGCTCAGCCACACCGTCACGCCCTTCCCCGCCGCGCCCGCCAGCAGCATCGACAGCACCAGCGTGCTCGGCACCCCGAGTCCCGTCGTGGCGTACGCCAGCGCGTACGTGGTGGTCAGGTAGAACAGCGCGTACCCCACGGTGATCGCGCCGCAGCCGAGCAGCACCGTCCGCCAGTGCCCGCGCAGCACCTCCATCACCGGCGCCCGCTCCGCCCCCGTCCGCACCTCCCCCTTGAACAACGGCGTCTCCTCCAGCCGCAGCCGCACGAAGAGCCCCACCGCCACCAGCGCCAACGACGCCAGGAACGGCACCCGCCAACCCCAGGACCGGAACGCAGCCTCGTCCAGGCCCAGTTGGAGCGCCAGGAACACCCCGTTGGCCAGCACGAAGCCACTCGTCGGCCCCAACTGCAGATACGCCCCGTACCGCCCGCGCTGCCCGGCCGGCGCGTTCTCCGCCACCAGCAGCGCCGCACCGCCCCACTCGCCGCCCAGACCCACCCCCTGGCACACCCGCAGCACCACCAGCGCCACCGGCGCCCACCACCCCCACACCGCGAACCCCGGCAGCAGTCCCACCGCGGCCGTCGACAGCCCCATCAGCAGCAACGACACCACCAGCGTCGTCTTCCGCCCCAGCCGGTCCCCGAAGTGCCCGAACGCCACCGCCCCCAGCGGCCGGGCCAGGAACGCCACCGCGTACACCGAGAACGCCGCCAACAGCGCCCCCACCGTGCCCAGTTCGGGGAAGAAAACCCCGCCGAAGACGAGCGCGGCCGCCGTCCCGTAGATAAAGAAGTCGTAGAACTCGATCGCCGTACCGATCAGCGCCGCAGCCGCAGCCCGCCGCATCTGTCCCTTCGCACCCATACCACCACCCTGGCGACCTCCCGACGCCCCGGACCAGCCTCCACCCGAGTGACACCGGCGCCCTCGCCCCCACCACGCGCCGCCCCGCACGCCGGTCCGAACTCCCGCCCGGAGAAGGCCGCGTACCGCCCAAGGCGCGGAGCACACCTGCCGTCGGGCTACCGCACGTACGGGTTGCCACTCGGCGGCACCCCGGCCGCCCCGGGCCGCGCCGACCGCCGCCGCACCACCACGAACGCCACCCCACCGGCCACCAGCACCAACCCGCCGGCCACCGCCGCAACCACCGGCACCACACCACCCGAGCCGGCCGCTTCGCCGACCGCCTTACCCTCCCCCGGAACACCCGAGGAACCCGCCGGGCTCACCGGAGCCGCCGGAACCGCCGGAGCGGCCGAGGACGGAGCGGGTGAGGATTCACCGACCGCCCGCTCCGGAATCGGATACACATCCGCCGGCCCCGGATCCCCGGGCTCGGTCAGGGCAACTCGCGGGCGCACAATGCCGTATCCGACGATGTCATTCCGATCGGACCCGTCCGTCGGCTTCCCGGCGGTGTTGATGAGTACCCGCACAACTTGATTGGCACTCCATTCAGGGTGAACCGCCCACAGCAGAGCAGCGGAAGCCGAGACGATCGCTGCGGCATCGGACGTTCCGTGAGTCTTGCAGTACCCCGAAGGCCCAATACACGCGTTGTACATGTCGACACCGGGTGCAGCAACATCGACCTGCGGCCCCTGTTCCGACTCCGGCGCAACCCAGCCGTTCCGGTCCACCGCCCCGACACCGACCACTCCCGGCAATGCTCCTGGATACTCGATCGGATTGCCCGACTGCGCCGAGTTCCCGACGCTGGCGACCACCAAGGCACCCTTGGCGGCTGCGTGCGAGACGGCACCCGTCATCGCCGCCATGTCGGCCTCCGACGCGCCAGCCAAGGTGCCGCCCTGAGAGATGTTGATGACCTTGGCACCCTGGTCAGCCGCATACGTAATGGCATGTCCGATCTGCTTGAAGAACTCCGTCGTGGCAACCCGACCCGCGTTCGAGTCGTTCTTGATCTTCAAAGGCAGAACCCTTGCGCCTGGGGCCAGGCCGAATGCCCCCTTACCACCCATCCCCTTGCCGGATCCAGCAATGAGACTGGCAATACCGGTGCCATGCCCATCAGAGGAGGTCCCCACCCCGCCTGGCAGACCGCTAAAGTCTTTCCCCGGTAAGAGCTGGCCCAGAAGGTCCGGATGCTCAAAGTTGAAACCACCGTCAATGACAGCGACTGTGATGCCCTGGCCTTTGCTGGTCGTCCAGATCTCGGGCACCTTCATGACATCAAGGTGCCATTGCTGCTCTCGGATCGATTCCACAGCAAGTGCAGGTCCCGCCACCGGACCGGCGACGATCCCTGCCGCGAGCACCGTCGCAGTGACCCCCCGCCCACGCACCCATACGCTCGTCCGCCGCATCACAGCTCCCTCGTCGGTCTCGCCGTCAGGTCCGCACCGGCCACCGGGGTGAGCCCAACGGCCGGGCGATCGTTCCCGCGCTACTCGATCACGCCCGGATTGCTCCTCGGAGTACCGCTGGTCCAGGTCTCCTCGTCCTCGTGCAGGTAGTCGGCCCGCTTGCGGCGATCGCGCCCGCTCCGCTCCGCCGTACCGCCCATCATGCCCGGCCCCATCATGCCGTTCTGGACCTGACGCGCCCCGCCCTCGGCAGCAGCCCCAATGCCTGGAGCCCGGTTCCGTAGGCCACTCCCGCCAGGCGTGAACTCCCCGCCGGCCACCGGGCCGCTCTGCTCACCGATGACACCGCCCCCGGTGGAACCGGAGCCACGTCCACGCGAGCCACCTCCCACCACACTGCCGCCGCCAAAACCGCCCATGCCCGGTTGAACACCTCCGCCCTGACCACCGGCCGTGCCCGCCCGACCCTGAGCCTCGCGCGTCCCGAAGAGCGGGCCGGACCCACTCGGTCCCGAACCACTGTTTCCCGCAGGAAGGTTCCCGCCTCCGAAGGTGCCTGCGCGGTTCGGCGGGACAGATCCGCCACCACCCTTGACGGGCGCGACAGCGCCACCGAACGGACCGGTCCCTCCGAACGGGGCAGGCCCACCAACGGGGTGAAGGACGGGATCGTTGCCGGGGGTGGTCGGATACCCGGGCACGCCCCCTTGGCCGTGCGATGACACGGAACCGCCATGGCCAGGGCCCGCAGAGCCGGTCGGAGTCGGCGCGGGCGGAAGGCCGTCGAGGCCGGTACCGGGCCGGTCAGTGGGGTACCACGGGGACGGGGACGCTCCCGACTCGCTTGGGTATCGCGGCAGCGGCGCCGATCCACCGGGAGACGAACTCGGTGGGACGTGGCCCAAAGGGCCGGCCCCCTGCGAAGCCGACGCAGACGGATGACTCGCCATGGAGCCGCCACCAGCGACGTAGCCGGTACCTGCTGGGCTGTGGCTACCACCGCGGTAGCCACCACCACTTCGCGAACCGCCCGTGGAGCCACCGGATCCTACGTACGCACCACCACCAATCGTGACGTTCTCCTCACTGTTGCGTGCGCCATGGCTTGATTCGCCCGGCAGCTCAGGCAGCTTGAGGCCGTTCAGCTTGGTGGTCGCGGCCTCGTACGCCTGCCCCAACTTCTCCATCTGGTGAATGGCTTCCTGGTGCGCGGCCTCGACGCGTTTGTGGGCCGCCGCGGCCTCCGCGTAGGAGACCCAGGTCGGGTCCTCCTTCTTCATGATCGCGTCGGTCATCACGGACGGGTTGCCGATCCCGGCCACGCTCACCGTCGAGGGCTTCAGACAGGGCTGCTTGGAGTGGCGGTCCACCGTGTCGATGTCGGTCTTCGGCGGTTCCGGCACGCCGGTCTTCGCGGTGCTCAGCGCCTCGCCGGCCTGGACCATCGCGTCGCCGGCACCCTTCGAGTACTCGCTGATCATCGCCGCCGACCTGTTCAGGTCCGTGGCCCAGGTCTTGAAGCTCTCGGCGGCCGGGCCTTCCCACTGGATCTGGCCGAGGTGGGCGGCCAGCGCCCGACTGAGGTCGTCCAGGACCCGGCTGGCCGCCTTGAGCTGGTTACCCCGGCTGGTCACCTTCGTCGGATCGCTGTTGATGACCATCGACTTGAGTCTGGCGTGCTCGATTCCCTCGAAGTTCGTCCCGCCTGCCATCAGTTGCTCCCCCGTGTCACTGGAACTCTTCCCCCGGAGCGGCGTCATGAGAAAGACCCGCCACCGCCCTGCTTCGGCGCCGGTCCGTGCGGTCCGGCCGCCGGAATGTAGGTGTCGGCGTTCTTCGCGACCGCCTTGACCGCCGCCGTCTGGTGTTCCTCGTTGCTCCCGTACGTGCCCGCCGTCTGGGCGACCGCCGCGCTCATCCTGCCGATCTGGTCGGCGAAGGCCTTCGAGAGCTGGGCGATCGCCGCGTGCGTCTTGTCGTACGCGGCCATCAGGTCCTTGGACTCACTGAAGCCGGTGCCGAGGTTCCCCTCCGCCAGTTTCTGTTCCTTGACCTTGTGCTGGGCGGCCTCCGACCCCTCCAGGGAGGCCAGCAACGCGTCGACCTTCTTCTTGAAGTTGATCAGCGTGTCGAGTTCGACCTTGACGTCCTTGGATCCGAACGCCGCCACCAGCGCTGTGGCGCTGACGTCGACCTGGACCTGACTGGCCGTCCTGCCGATCCAACTGTTGTCGAGCGACCACGGCTTCACTTCGCCGTTGGGGCCGTCCGCCCAGCCCGCGCCGCCCGGTCCAGCCTCGCCTGGCACAGCAGTCCACCTCTCCCCCGTTCGCGGGGCGCCCCCGGCGCCACGCCGCGACGTACCGTCAACTACACGGCCGTGCAAGCGGAACGGGCCCGACGACCGGCATCGTCCCGCCCGGGCGCACCCGTCCGCCCGTAGGCCGGGTGCCGCCCCGGCCATGGTAGCCACCGCCCCGCCGGACGGGCAGGGACCATGGCCCGCCTGTATGCGATCGGTACGAACGTGACACACGGCGAGGGGCCCCGCGCCCCGGGGCAGGCCCGCCCGTGGCCCCGCCCGCGGCCCCCGACAGCCGGGGACACCCGGCGGGCGCACCCGGAGGACGCCCCGCCCCGACGGTTAGACTGATCGGGTCCGGTTCCGCCGGATACGACCTCATCTGCCGCGCAATGTCGCACAGCAGCGATCCGGGCCGCCCCGCTCTCCACCCGGGGCAGGCCCCGCAGCAGATCGGACGCAGCCTCGTGACCGCCGCCCCGCCCGCCGACGCCCCCTGGTGGGCCCGCGCCGCCCGGCCGGCGCGGCCTCCGCTGCCGCTCGCGCTGATGGTGCGCGCCGCGTTCGGCATGGCGGTGCCGCTGGCGGTCGGCCTGCTCACGCACCGGGTGGACCTCGGCGTGTTCGCCGGGCTGGGTGCGATGCACGCCACCATGAACGACCGGATCGAGCCGGTCCGGCTGCGCGCCCCGCGGATCGGCGGAGCCGTCCTCGCGTCGGCACTCGGCATGCTGATCGGCACCGCGCTGCAGCACCTCCAGCCGGCTGCGCTCACGCTGGGCGCCGTGTTGACCGTCACGGCCTTCGTCTCGGGGGCGCTGAGCGCGACCGGCCCGCGGGGTTCGGCGGCCGGCATGCTGCTGTTGGTGTCGGCGGCATTGGGCAGTGGCATGCCGCTGCCTCACCCCTGGTGGGCGGCGGCGCCGATGATGCTGGCCGGTGCGGCGTTCGTGGTCCTGCTGGGCCTGCCGTCGCGCAGTTACCGGCGGCCCGCGGCGGATCCCCGCAACCGCGCGCTGGCGGCCGCGTACGACGCGCTGGGCCGGGTGCTGGCCGATCTCGGTACGCCGCAGGGCGCGGCCTCCCGCCAGGTGCTGACGGCCCGTCTGAACCAGGTGCAGGACCTGCTGCCCCCGCCCCGCCCCCGTCTGCCCGATTCACCGCGCACGGTCCGGCTCCGCCGGATGTACGAGGCGGCGCTGGCGGCGACCGAGGCGGCGGCCGGTCTGCTGTGGGCGTGGCGGCCGGTCCCGGCCGAGGTGGCGGAGGTGCCTGCCCGGCTGGCGCGGGCCGTGGAGCGCGGCGGCGGCGAGGTGCCGGTGCCGGACTGGCTGCCGGACACGCCGTCGCGGCGGGCGTTGGACGTGGCTCTGCGGGCGGCCTCGGAGACGGTCGCGGGCCGCGAGGCGGCGCCGGGCACCGCGCCCGCCCCGCCGCCGGATCCGTGGCGGCTGCGGGTGCGGCTGCTGTCGGCCGCCTCGGTCCGGTACGGGCTGCGGGTGGCGCTCTGCATCGCGGTCGGCTCGGCCGTCACGGCGTCGCTGCCGCTCAGCAAGAGCTACTGGGTGCCGATGACGATCGCCTTCGTGCTGAAGCCTGACCTCGGGTCGGTGTTCCTGCGTGCGGTGAGCCGCTCGGTCGGAACGGTCCTCGGGGTGGCGGTGACGGCGGGTCTGCTCTCGCTGACCACCGACGCCTGGGCGCTGACCGGGATCGCCGCGCTCTGTGTGGCCCTGCTGCCGTACGCGACGGCGGCGCACTACGGGCTCAACACCGTGGTGATGACGCCGATGGCGTTGGTCCTGTTGCAGTTGGGCGGGCAGAGCGGGGCGGCCGAGTTCTGGCCCCGGCTGCTGGACACCGTGCTGGCCAGCGCGATCGTGCTGCTGTTCGGCTACCTGCTCTGGCCGGAGCGTGCGCGTCACCGGATCGAGCCGCGCCTGGTGACGGCGGCTGCGGCGCTGGAGTCCTACCTGGCCTCCGTGGCGCAGCCGGACGGTCCCCAGCCGCTCGCCGAGGTGTGGTTGCGCCGGACCGCCTACCGGGCGCTGGCCGACGCCCGGTCGGAGGTGGAGCGGGGGCTCTCCGAGCCTCCGCCGACCGGGCGGCTGGCCGCGCAGTGGCTGCCGGCGACGGCCGCGCTGGAGCGGCTGAGCGGCGCGGTGGCGGCGTTCGCGGCGCAGCGCCGGTACGGCGGCCGGGTGCCGGATCCGGTCGAGGTGGCGCGGGTCCGGCGGGCGCTGGACGATCTGACGGCGGCGGCCCGCGCGCATCGTCCGCCCACGCGCGCGGCGGTGCGGCCGACCCGGCCGCACGACCCGACGCGCAGCGCGCTGGGCCGTGCGGCGGACGAGCTGGACACGCTTCTCGGCAATGGTCGGCCCGACGGTGGCCGGTAGGCACCCGCAGGCCGACCGCAGAGGGCAGGCGGACGCCACCGGCCCGGCACCCGCAGGGCGCCGGGGGCCGCCCTCGCCGGACGTGGACCGACCCAGAGCCGACCCAGTACCGGCCTGGTACCGGCCTAGTACCGACCCAGATCCGGCCTAGAGCCGGCCTGGTACCGGCCTAGACCTGCTCGGCCAGCTCCAGCCAGCTCAGCTCCAGCTCCTCCTTCTCCTCCCGCACCGCCCGCAGCTGGGTGTCCAGCTCGGCGACCTTGGAGAAGTCCGCGGCGTGCTCCGCGAGCTGGGAGTGCAGCTTGGACTCCTTCTGGTCCAGCTTGGCGATCTGCCGCTCCAGCTTCTGCATCTCCTTCTTCGCCGCCCGGGCGTCGCCGGACGACAGCCCGGTGGCGTCGGTGGCGGAGCCGGAGGCCGCAGCGGGGACGGCCGGGGCCGAGGCGGCGGCCATCCGGGCCCTCCGCTCCAGGTACTCGTCGACGCCGTTCGGCAGCATCCGCATCCGCTGGTCGCCGAGCAGCGCGTGCGTGACGTCCGTGGTCCGCTCGATGAAGAAGCGGTCGTGGCTGATGACGACCATGGAGCCGGGCCAGCCGTCGAGGAGGTCCTCCAGCTGGTTGAGCGTCTCGATGTCGAGGTCGTTGGTGGGCTCGTCCAGGAAGAGCACGTTGGGCTCGTCCATGAGCAGCCGGAGCAGCTGTAGCCGGCGCCGCTCGCCGCCCGACAGGTCGCCGACCGGCGTCCACTGCTTGTCCTTGCCGAAGCCGAACTGCTCGCAGAGCTGGCCGGCGCTCATCTCCCGGCCCTTGCCGAGGTCGACCCGCGAGCGGACCTGCTCGACGGCCTGGAGGACCCGGATGTCCGGGTCGAGCTCGACGACCTCCTGGGAGAGGTAGGCCAGTCGGACCGTCTTGCCGACCTTGATCACGCCGGACGCGGGCTGGACGTCGCCCTCCGAGGCGTACGCGTCGCGCATCGCGCGCAGCAGCGAGGTCTTGCCGGCGCCGTTGACGCCGAGCAGGCCGATCCGGTCGCCGGGGCCGAGCTGCCAGGTCAGGTTCTCCAGGAGCAGCTTGGGCCCGGCCTTGACGGTCACGCCCTCCAGCTCGAAGACGGTCCGGCCGAGGCGGGCGTTGGCGAACTTCATCAGCTCGCTCTTGTCCCGCGGGTCGGGGACGTCGGCGATCAGGGCGTTGGCGGCCTCGATCCGGTAGCGCGGCTTGGAGGTGCGGGCGGGGGCGCCGCGGCGCAGCCAGGCGAGCTCCTTGCGGGCCAGGTTCTGGCGCTTCTGCTCCTCGACGGCCTCGATCCGGGACCGCTCGGCGCGCGCGAAGACGTAGTCGGAGTAGCCGCCCTCGTACTCGTGGACGGCGCCGTTCTGGACGTCCCACATGCGGGTGCAGACCTGGTCGAGGAACCAGCGGTCGTGGGTGACGCAGACGAGTCCGGAGCGGCGCGCCTGGAGGTGCTTGGCGAGCCAGGCGATGCCCTCGACGTCGAGGTGGTTGGTGGGCTCGTCGAGGACGATCAGGTCGGGCGAGCCGAGCAGCAGCTTGGCGAGGGCGATCCGGCGGCGCTCGCCGCCGGAGAGCGGGCCGATGACGGTGTCCAGGCCGTTGGGGAAGCCGGGCAGGTCGAGTCCGCCGAAGAGTCCCTCGATGATGTCGCGGATGCGCGCGTCGCCGAGCCACTCGTGGTCGGCGCGGCCGGCGATGACCTCGTGCCGGATGGTGGCCTCGGGGTCGAGCGAGTCGTGCTGGGTGAGGACGGCGAGCTGGAGGCCGCCGGAGTGGGTGATCCGTCCGCCGTCCGGTTCCTCCAGCTTGGCGAGCATCCGGATCAGGGTGGTCTTGCCGTCCCCGTTGCGTCCGACGACGCCGATCCGGTCGCCCTCGCTGACGCCGAGGCTGACCCCGTCCAGAAGGGCCCGGGTGCCGTAGACCTTCGTGACGGACTCGATGGTGGCGAGGTTGACGGCCACGTGTGCTGCGCTCCAGGGTTCGAGGAATCGGGGCTCGGGCGGAGCCCCGATCCTCCCCAGCCTAGTGGGCCGCCTCGGCCGACCCGGCCGCCGAGCGGTTCGCCGGGGCGGGGCCCGCCCCGCTCGGAGCCGTCCGCGCCCCGCGGGACGAAGCCCCCGGCCGCCTCACCCGGCGAGGACCGCCGCCCCGGGCACCGGCCCGTGGGTGGCGTGCGCGGCCCGGCAGCTGCCGGAGGCGCGCAGCGCGGCGGCGACGGCCTCGGCCGCGTCGGCGTCCTTGGCCAGGAAGGCGCAGGTCGGTCCGGAACCGGAGACCAGGGCCCCGAGCGCGCCCGCCTCGGTGCCGGCCCGCAGGGTGTCGGCCAGGGCCGGCCGCAGGGAGAGCGCGGCGGGCTGGAGGTCGTTGGCGAGCGCCCCGGCGAGGGCGACGGCGTCACCGCCGGCGAGGGCGGCGAGCAGGGCGGGGTCGGCGTCGGGGGTGGGTACCTCGGTGGCGGCGGAGCCGGTGCCGGCCTCCTCGCGGAGGCGGTCGCACTCGCGGAAGACGGCGGGGGTGGAGAGGCCGCCGTCGGCGACCGCGAAGACCCAGTGGAAGGTCCCGGTGACGGGCAGCGCTTCGAGGATCTCGCCGCGGCCGCGGCCCAGGGCGACGCCGCCGGCCAGGGCGAACGGCACGTCCGAGCCGAGCTCCGCCGCCAGGTCGAGCAGCACGTCCGCAGGCGTGTCCAGGCCCCACAGGGCGTCGCAGGCGACCAGCGCCGCCGCACCGTCGGCGCTGCCGCCGGCCATGCCGCCGGCCACCGGGATGGCCTTGGCGATGTGCAGGTGGACGTCGGGCTCGGCGAGGCCGTGGTGGGCGGCGAGCAGCCGGGCGGCGCGGGCGGCGAGGTTGTTCCCGTCCAGCGGGACGGCGTCGGCGTCCGGACCGGTGCAGCCGAGCGTGACGCCCTGCCCGGGCTCGCCCGGGGTCGCCGTCACCTCGTCGCCGAGGGCGACTGCGAAGAAGACGTTGGCCAGGTCGTGGAAGCCGTCGGCGCGCAGTCCGCCGACTCCCAGCTGGACGTTGACCTTGGCGGGGACTCGTACCGTGACGCTCACTGAGGGCCCTTACTCCGGTTTGTGTTCGGCGATCGCGGCGAACTGCTCCACCGTCAGCATCTCGCCGCGCAGCTTGTGGTCGATCCCGGCGCCGGCGAGTGCCTGCTCGGCGGCGGCGGGGGAGCCTGCCCAGCCGGCGAGTGCGGCGCGCAGGGTCTTGCGGCGCTGGGCGAACGCGGCGTCGACGACCGCGAACACCTCGTCCCGGGTGGCGGTGGTGACGGGGGGCTCGTGGCGGATCAGCGAGACCAGCCCGGAGTCGACGTTGGGCGCGGGCCAGAACACGTTCCGCCCGATGGCCCCGGACCGCTTCACGTCGGCGTACCAGTTGGCCTTGACGGACGGCACGCCGTACACCTTGTTGCCCGGCTTGGCGGCGAGCCGGTCGGCGACCTCGCTCTGCACCATCACCAGCGTCCGTTCGATGCTGGGGAAGGTGGCGAGCATGTGCAGCAGCACCGGCACGGCCACGTTGTACGGGAGGTTGGCGACCAGCGCGGTCGGCGCGGGGCCGGGCAGCTCGGTGACCACCATGGCGTCGCTGAGGACCAGGTCGAAGGCGTCGGCCTTGCCGGGCATCCGGGCGGCGACGGTGTCCGGCAGGTGCCGGGCGAGCACCGGGTCGATCTCGACCGCGGTGACGTGCCGGGCGGCCTCCAGCAGGGCCAGGGTCAGCGACCCGAGCCCGGGCCCGACCTCGACCACCGCGTCCTCGGCGGTCACCCCCGCGGCCCGGACGATCCGCCGCACGGTGTTGCCGTCGATGACGAAGTTCTGCCCGCGCTGCTTGGTCGGCTTGACGCCGAACGCTTCCGCCAGGGCCCGGATGTCCGCGGCGCCGAGCAGATGGCTGTCAGGGGTGGGGTCGGTGGTGCTCACGCGCCAAGGATACGGGCGCGGAGGGTGCTCGGAGTTCGAGGACCGCCGCGAGGTCGATCTCCACGGGGTACGGCGCCGGGGTCCGCAGCACGCCCTCGTGCTGCGCGACGGGCAGGTGGACGCCCTTCTCCGCGTCCCGGTGGAACTCGTGGACGATCGGCAGGTTGTCGACGCCGCGGCTCCCTCACTGCACTGATGCCGGTCAGCCCAGGAGTGCCCCGGGAGTGCCGAATCGTTCCTCCGGAACCCGATGTTCGTTCGATCGGATCAGTACCCGAACGCCCGGGCCGTGTTCGCCGCGAGGGCCGTGGACAGCTCGTCCTCGTGCAGCCCCAGGGTGTCCGCCATCGACCGCACCGTGACCGGGATCAGGTACGGGGCGTTGGGGCGGCCGCGGTAGGGGTGCGGGGTGAGGAAGGGCGCGTCCGTCTCGACCAGGATCCGGTCGAGCGGGGTGGCGGCCAGCGCGTCGCGCAGCGGCTGGTTGGCCTTGAAGGTGACCGGTCCGGCGAACGACAGGTACCAGCCGTGCTCGGCGCAGACCTCGGCCATCCCGGCGTCGCCGGAGTAGCAGTGGAAGACGGTCCGCTCGGGGGCGCCCTCCGCCAGCAGGACGGCGATGACGTCCTCGTGCGCGTCCCGGTCGTGGATCACCAGGGCCTTGCCGTGGCGCTTGGCCATCTCGATGTGGCGGCGGAACGACTCCTTCTGGATCTCCACGCCCTCCGGCCCGGTACGGAAGTAGTCGAGGCCGGTCTCGCCGACCGCGACGACCTGCGGCAGCGCGGCGAGCGCGTCGATCTCGGCCAGCGCCGCGTCCAGGGCGGCGGCCCCTCCCGGGGCCCGCCGCTGACCGGACCAGCCGTCCGGGTCGCCGAGGAAGATCCGCGGCGCCTCGTTGGGGTGCAGCGCGACGGCCGCGTGCACCTGCTCGTACTGGGCCGCCAGCTCGGCGGCCCAGCGCGAGCCGGGCACGTCGCACCCGACCTGGACGACGGTGGTCACCCCGACCGAGGCGGCGCGCGCCAGGCCGTCGGCGGGGGTGCCCGACTGCATGTCCAGGTGCGTGTGCGAGTCGGCCACCGCCACCGCCAGCGGGGCCGGCAGCGGAGGCGGGGTCGACCGGTCGTCGTCCTTCTTCGGCATCAGTCGTCGTCCTTCTTCTCTGCCGCGAGGGCAGGCCTCAGGAGGCCGGCTTCTCTTCGAGCCGCGGGAACAGGATGTCGCCCTTGGTGACGGTCGAGCCGACGGGCAGCAGGCCCCATCGGGCGGCACCGACGACGTCCTGCTCCGCGAGCGCGCCCAGGCCCTCGGCCGCGCCCAGCGAGAGCCAGAGCTTCTCGGCGGTGGCCGGCATCACCGGGTTGAGCAGCACGGCGGTGGCGCGCAGGGACTCGGCGGCGGTGTAGAGGATGGTGGCCAGGCGGGCCCGGCCCTCGGCCGACTCGTCCTTGGCGACCTTCCACGGCGCCTGCTCGGTGAGGTAGCCGTTGACCTGCTTGACGAACTCGAAGATCGCCGCGAGCCCGCCGGCGAAGTCCAGCTCCTCGCCGATCTTCCGGTCGGCGGTCCGCACCGCCGCCGCGAGGCCGTCCGCGACGGCCTGCTCGGCGTCGCCGTGGGCGGTCGCGGCCGGGAGCGCGCCGTCGTAGTACTTGCCGACCATCGCCGCCACCCGGGAGGCGAGGTTGCCGAAGTCGTTGGCCAGCTCGGAGGTGTACCGGGCGGCGAAGTCCTCCCAGGAGAACGAACCGTCGGTGCCGAACGGGATCGCCCGCAGGAAGTAGTAGCGGTACGCGTCGACGCCGAAGTGCGAGGTCAGGTCGGTCGGGGAGATGCCGGTCAGGTTGGACTTGGACATCTTCTCGCCGCCGACCATCAGCCAGCCGTTGGCGACGACCCGCTTGGGCAGCGGCAGCCCGGCGGCCATCAGCATCGCGGGCCAGATCACCGCGTGGAAGCGGAGGATGTCCTTGCCGACGAGGTGCACGGAGGCGGGCCACAGCTCGGCGAACCGCTCCGGGTCGGCGCCGTAGCCGGCCGCGGTGATGTAGTTCTGCAGCGCGTCGACCCACACGTAGAGGACGTGCTTCTCGTCCCAGGGCAGCGGGACGCCCCAGTTGAAGGTGGAGCGGGAGATGGAGAGGTCCTGCAGGCCCTGCTCGACGAAGCGCAGCACCTCGTTGCGGGCCGTCTCGGGGGCGATGAAGCCGGGGTTCTCCGCGTAGAACTCCAGCAGCTTCGGGCCGTACGCGGAGAGGCGGAAGAAGTAGTTCTCCTCCTCCAGCCACTCGACCGGCTTCTTGTGGATCGGGCAAAGCTTCTCGTCCTCGGTCGCACCGTCGAGCAGCTCGGCGGGGAGCTTGTACTCCTCGCAGCCGACGCAGTACGGGCCGGAGTAGCCGCCCTTGTAGATCTCGCCCTTGTCGTACAGGTCCTGGACGAACTCCTGCACCCGGGCGGTGTGCCGCTCCTGGGTGGTGCGGATGAAGTCGTCGTTGGCGATCTCCAGGTGCTGCCAGAGCGGCTTCCACGCCTCCTCGACCAGCTTGTCGCACCACTCCTGCGGGGTGACGCCGTTGGCCTCGGCGGTGCGCAGGATCTTCTGACCGTGCTCGTCGGTGCCGGTCAGGTACCACACCTTCTCGCCCCGCTGGCGGTGCCAGCGGGTGAGGACGTCGCCCGCCACGGTGGTGTACGCGTGGCCGAGATGGGGGCGATCGTTCACGTAGTAGATCGGGGTGGTGACGTAGTACGCGGAGGTGGTGCCCCCGGTGCTGCTGGTGCTGTGGTCTGCAGTGGCCGCCATGGTCGGAAAGCTTAGTCGGGTGCGCGGACCGCCCTCGACCGGCCGCTCGGCGAGGGGCCTCGCCGCAGCCTCGGGCAGGACCCGTCCGAGGGGCCGGACCGCCCGCGCGACCGCCCGGCCACCACTGCCCGGCCCTCCGGCCGTTCAACCCTAGAACCCCGCGAGCCCCGCGAGCCCCGTAAGCCCCGTAAGCCCCGTAAGCCCCGTAAGCCCGCGCGAGCCCCGAGAACCCTTCGATCCCTTCGGTTCCTTCGCTCCCCGCGGCCTCGCGGCCGATCAGCCCCGCAGCCGCGCCCAGAACCGCGACCAGGCTCCTCCCTCCGCGCCGGCACCCTCCGCCGCCCCGCGCGCCCGGACCGGCCGGGCGACGACCGGCCCGGCGGGCTCGGCGTGGTCGGGGTAGCCGGGGGCGTGCTGGCCGGTCCGCTCGGCGACGGCCACCCGGCCCTCGCGCATGATCCGCACGGTGTGGCCGCCGCAGCCCGGGCAGGTCGGCTTGAGCAGCGGCGACGGCACCCGGACACCGTTGGCGTGGTACTCGAACACGACGTGCCCGTCACGGGCCACGTGGTGCTCGATGTCGTACGCCTGCTCCCACCCGTACCCGCAGCTCAGGCACGCGAAGGAGTAGGCCTCCCGGACGGTCTCGACGGGAGTGTGCGGCCGGCCGGTCGGGCCGGGGCTGCTCGGGCCGGGGTCGCTCAGGGCGTTGCCGCCGCGGGGGCTACCGATCGTCTCGCTCATAGCCGTCTCCCAGCGCCCGCCGGACGCTCGCCCGGCTGGGTCTTTCCATCCCAGGAAATGCCCGGAACCTCCCCGCCGATGCCCGTCTTGTGAAGACTTGGAGGCGGGTTGGGAATCCCTATACGAAAGGGTGGTTCCTGCCCGAAAACCTCGACCGAAACTTCAGCTGGGTGGGCGTTTACCGGGGCCTTCTCTCCAAGGTACGCGCCGGTCCGTCCACCGGCACCCCCGCGCCGGACGGCCGGGGCGGCGCCGGGGTCCGGCCCGCCACGGCGCACCGCCCCGGCCCCGACCCGGGCCCCGGCTCAACCCCTGAACCAAGCCCCTGAACCAAGCCCCCGAACCAAGCCCCTGAACCAGGCTCCTGGTTCAGGCCCCGGCCGCCGCCGCGTTCTTCGCCGCCACCACGGCGTCGAACACGTCCCGCTTGGGCAGCGCCAGCTCGGCCGCGACCGCCGCGATCGCCTCCTTGCGCCGCTCGCCGGCCTCCTCCCGGACGGCCACCAGCCGGGCCAGCTCGGCCGGGGTCAGCTCCTGCGGCGCGGCCGGCGGGGCGCCGGCCACCACCACGGTGATCTCCCCCCGCACGCCCTCGGCCGCCCAGGCCGCCAGCTCGCCGATCGGCCCGCGCTTGACCTCCTCGTAGGTCTTGGTCAGCTCGCGGCAGACGGCCGCGGGCCGGTCGGCCCCGAACGCCTCGGCCATCGCGGCCAGCGCCTCGGCGATCCGGTGCGGGGCCTCGAAGAAGACCATCGTGCGCGGCTCGGCGGCGACGGTGGCGAGCTGCCGGGCCCGGTCCCCGGTCTTGCGGGGCAGGAAGCCCTCGAAGGTGAAGCGGTCCACCGGCAGGCCGGACAGCGCCAGCGCGGTGAGCACGGCGGACGGCCCGGGCACGGCGGTGACCTTGATGTCGGCGGTGACCGCGGCGGCGACCAGCCGGTAGCCGGGGTCGGACACCGACGGCATCCCGGCGTCGGTGACCAGCAGCACGCGGGCGCCGCCGAGCAGCGCCTCGACCAGCTCGGGGGTGCGGCCGACCTCGTTGCCCTCGAAGTAGGAGACGACCCGCCCGGCCGTGGTCACCCCGAGCGCCTGGGTGAGCCGGCGCAACCGCCGGGTGTCCTCGGCGGCGATCACGTCCGCGGTGGCCAGCTCGGTGAGCAGCCGGGGAGGGGCGTCAGAGACGTCGCCGATGGGGGTGCCTGCGAGAACGAGTACTCCTGTCACGGACCCCATCCTTCCAGCAACCGGCGCCCGGGCGCTTTTGGTGACGATTCGGGCAGCTTCGGAGGGAGCCGTCCCACGCTCACGGCACACCCCTACCATGTGGCTGGTGAATGGCGACACGGCGGCCCAGACGCCTACTGGTACAGACCACACCCCGCGAGGTGACGTCGGCGTGCCGGTCCTGACGGACCAGCCGTCGTCCGCCCTGCCGGGTCCGCGCGAGGCCGCCCCGGGGGACGACCCCGGCCCCGGCCCCGTCTCCGACCGCGTTCGGGGCCACGCCGAGGGCCCCGAGCCGTTGGCCGGCACCGGCACGAGCACCGTCACGAGTACCGCCAGCGACACCGCCGGCGACGCCGAGGCCGACGGCGCCCGGGAACCGCGCCCGGCCTGGCTGCGCGGTCTCGCCCGGTTCGGCTACACCCCGGCGCTCAAGGCCTCGCAGGCCGAGCGCCTGGCGCCGCCGATGCCGGACGGCCGGGGCGTGACGCCGAAGCGGGTCCCGCCCTCGCCGCTCCTGCTCCGCCTGGGCATATCCCTGCCGGCGCCGCTCTGGTCCTGGCTCTGTCGCTGGGCGGGCTGGCTCGGCCCGCTCGCGGTGGCCCTGTTCGCCGGACTGCTCCGGTTCACCGGCCTCGGGCAGCCGAACGCGATCATCTTCGACGAGACGTACTACGCCAAGGACGCCTACGCGCTCTGGCACGGCGGCTACGAGATCAGCTGGCCGGAGGGCGCCAACGACAAGATCATGGCGGGCGCCGGGGTCCCGTACCAGTCGAACCCCTCGTACGTGGTGCATCCGCCGGTCGGCAAGTGGATCATCGGGGCCGGCGAGCAGCTGTTCGGGATGAACCCCTTCGGCTGGCGGTTCGCGGTGGCCCTGCTCGGCACCCTCTCGGTGCTGATGGTGGCCCGGATCGCCCGCCGGCTCTTCCGCTCCACCCTGCTGGGCTGCGTGGCCGGGCTGCTGCTCGCGGTGGACGGCCTGCACTTCGTGCTCAGCCGGTCCGCCCTGCTGGACCTGGTGGTGATGTTCTGGATCCTCGCCGCCTTCGGCTGCCTGCTGCTGGACCGCGACCGCACCAGGGCCCGGATCGCCGCCCGGATCGGCGACGGCCCGGACACGGGGCTCGCCCACCGGCTCAACCTGGGCTGGCGCCCGTACCGGATCGCGGCCGGCGTCTGCGTGGGCCTGACCTGCGCGACCAAGTGGAGCGGCCTGTACGTGGCGGCGGCCTTCGGCCTGCTGACGGTGCTGTGGGACGTGGGCTCGCGCCGGCTGGCCGGCGCGAGCCGCCCGTACCTGTGGACGCTGGTGCGCGACGCGGTGCCCGCCTTCGTCTCGATCGTGGGCACCTCGGTGGTCGTCTACATCACCTCCTGGTGGGGCTGGTTCGCCAGCAGCACCGTCCCCAACCAGGGCGGCTACGGGCGGGACTGGGCGGTCGGCCGGTCCACCGACTTCCCCTGGATCCCGGAGGGCCTGCGCGCGCTCTGGCACTACCACTCGACGGTCTACGACTTCCACACCCACCTGAGCGACCCGCACACCTACCAGTCGAACCCGTGGAGCTGGCTGGTGGTGGGCCGGCCGGTCTCGTTCTTCTACGAGTCGCCGAAGCAGGGCCAGGCCGGGTGCACGGTCAGCGAGTGCGCCCGCGAGGTGCTGGGCATCGGCACCCCGCTGCTCTGGTGGACCGGCGCCGTCGCCCTGGTCTACTGCCTCTGGCGCTGGGCGGTCCGCCGCGACTGGCGGGCCGGCGCCGTGCTCTGCGGCCTGGCGGCCGGCTACCTCCCCTGGTTCGTCTACCAGCAGCGGACCATCTTCCTGTTCTACGCGGTCTGCTTCGTGCCGTTCCTGGTGCTCGCGGTGACCATGCTGATCGGTGCGATGATCGGGCCCGCGGGAGCCTCCCGGGACCGCCGGATCATCGGCTCGGCCGGTGCCGGTCTGCTCGTCCTGCTGATCATGTGGAACTTTCTCTTCTTCTACCCCCTGTATACGGGCGAGACGATTCCGATGGACGACTGGCGACAGCGGATGTGGTTCAACAGCTGGATCTGACGGACCCCGGGCGCGGGGCGGGGAGGGTACCGGAGCGGTGTGCGACACGTACCAGATCCGTCACAAGACCCGGGCGTTTCGTCGGCGCACGGAGTTCGGCTGCCTAGGCTGGGCACCGAACGCGCATCCGGCCACCTCCGGCTGCGGCCCGATCGCCCGACCCTTGGGGGAGCAGCACCATGCGCAGTGGCGCGAAGACCGGCATCATCACCGGCGTGGCCGTCGCCATGCTGGCGGCGGGCGGCTACGGGGCGTACAGCCTCGTCGGCGGCTCGGGCGACTCGGACGAGGCACCCGCCAAGAAGCCGCGCACGGTGGTCGCCGAGCCCCCGAGCGCCGAGCAGGCGGCGGCCGGCGCCAAGGACTTCCTGGCGGCCTGGGCGGCGGGCGACCTCGCCAAGGCGGCCTCGCTGACCGACGACCCGGCGACCGCGACCACGGCGCTGACCGCCTTCCGGGACCAGGTGAAGCCGAGCGGGCTGACCCTCGCGCCGGCCGGCCCGGCCACCCCGGCGGCCTTCGCCTCGGCGACCGGCACCCCCTCTCCGGCGAAGCCGTCGGCCCCCGCCGCCTCCGGCACGGCCGCGCCGACCGCCGCCGCCGCCGCCACCGACACGCCGTCGGCGGCGGCGACGCCCGGGCCGACCGGCGTGCTGATGGGCTTCAAGGCCCGCGCCGAGTTCGAGGGCACCAACCGGGTCTGGGACTACAACGGCTTCCTCAACGTCGTGAAGATGAGCGACGACACCCCGGCCGTGCACTGGGCGCCGACGGTCCTGCACCCGCACCTGGCCCCCGGCGAGGTGATCGCCACCCAGCCGGTCCTCGCCCCGCCCGGCAACGTCGTGGACCGCAACAACAAGGCGCTGAACAGCCCCTCGATCACCGCGTCGCTGGTCACCGAGGCGCAGACGAAGGTCCAGAAGCTCCTCGCGGAGCAGAACAAGGACCAGAGCGACGCGGGCAGCGGCGTGGTGATCACCAACCCCGCCGACCCGAACAGCGCCGTGGACCGGCTGTTCACCATCGTCGAGCCCAAGCCCGCCAAGCCGTTCAAGCTGACCGTCGACGCCACCCTGCAGGCGGCGGCCGAGAAGGCGATGACCGACCTCGGGGGCAAGAAGGGCTCGATCATCGCCATCGAGCCGAGCACCGGCCAGATCCTGGCCTTCGCCAACGCGCCCGTGACCGGTCAGAACCGGGCCTTCCAGGGTCAGCTCGCCCCGGGTTCCACGATGAAGATCGTCACCTCGGCCGCGCTGCTGGAGGCCGGGGTCAACCCGGACACCGTGGTGGCCTGCCCGGCGAAGAGCAGCAACCCGCAGGCGATCCCGAACTCGTTCAAGGAGGTGTACCCGAACAACACCCTCCAGCAGGACTTCATGATCTCCTGCAACACCGCCTTCATCGACCAGGGCCTGGCCAGCCTCAAGCCGGGTGCGCTGACCACCACCGCCAAGGACGTCTTCGGCCTCGGCCTGAACTGGCAGACCGGCCTGCGCAGCAGTGACGCCCAGGTGCCGGACGCCGGCACCAACAAGGACGAGCAGGCCATGCAGTCGATCGGCCAGGGCAAGGTCCAGATGAACCCGCTGGCCATCGCCTCGGTGGCCGCCACCGTGCAGAGCGGCACGTTCAAGCAGCCGATCCTGGTCGCCGAGCTGCCGCAGCAGAAGGCCGCCCGCGACCTCTCCCCCGACGCCGCCGCGAAGCTGAAGGCCATGATGGCGGCCACCGCCAAGGACGGCACCGCCAAGGACGTGATGGCCGGGATCTCGGACAACGCCGGTGCCAAGACCGGCTCCGCCGAGGCGACCGGCATCACCACCACCAACAGCTGGTTCACCGCCTTCCGGGGCAACATCGCCGTCGCCGCCGAGGTCGAGGGCGGCGGTCACGGTGTGGACGCGGCCGGACCGGCCGTCGCCTCCGTCATCAAGGCGGCCGGCAACCGCTGAGCCGCGCACCGCAGCCGCACCGCGGCCGCTCCGCACCCGCCCTCCCCGGACCCGCCCGTCCCGCCCGCGCCCCGGAGGCCCGACCGGCCCCGGGGCTCCGGCTTCTCAGCGCCCCGGGAGGGCGGGTTCCGGCCGGGCCAGCAGGCAGCCGACCGGGCGGGGCGGCCGGGCGGTCCACCGCCGGGCCGCCAGCCGGGGCCAGATCATGAGCACCACCGGCAGCGCCAGGTACCCGAACCGTCCGGCCGGGGCCAGCATGAACGCGATCGCCAGCCCGGCGGCCAGCAGGTCGGCGGCGGCGATCGCGGAGACCGGCGGACGGGCCAGCAGCCAGATCGCCACACCGAGCCCGCCCACCGTCAGCAGGACCAGCGAGGCGGTGTGCCCGGTCGGCCCGAACCCGGCCAGCACCTTGCCGGGCAGCGGGCTGCCCGCCGGTGTCTGGATCGCGGTCAGCCCGAGCGGGAACCGCACCACCTGCTCGCGCAGCGCGTCCGCCCGGACCAGCGCGATCGGGGCCATGACGACCAGGCCGGCGCCGAGGGCGGTGAGCCCGGCCTTGCCGGCCGGCCGCCGCCCGTAGAGCCGCCAGAGCAGCAGGACGGCCACCGGCAGCGCCGGCCAGACGGTCCACTTGAGGGTGCCGGCGAGCGCCAGCACCAGTCCGGCGGGGACGGTGCGGTCACGCTCGGCCAGGGCCATGGCCAGGCAGCAGAGCCCGATCAACGGCAGGTCCACGCCGCCGCCGACCAGCGCGAGGGCGATCAGCGGCGAGGCGGTGAGCACGGTCAGCGGCAGCAGCGGCGCACGGTCCCGGGACGGCCGCAGCAGCCGCCAGCCCGCCACCAGGCAGGCCACGAAGGCCAGCGCGAACCAGATCCGGGCGTCCCCGGCCAGCCGCGCCACCGCGTTGCCGTCGCCGAGCAGCGCGCGCGGCACCCCGAACACCGCCATCCCCGGCAGGTACGGGTTGTAGTCGGTGACCGTCACCGGGTCCGGCAGGTACGGGCTGCCGGTGGTGAACAGCAGGTGCGCCGAGCGTTCGACCACCATCACCTCGGACTGGTGGCGGCCCTGGAGGGCGAGCACGGCCAGCGGCACCAGGACGGCGCCGAGCAGGGCGACCGCGGCTGCGCTCCGGGCGGCGACGCGGCGCGGGAGGGCCAGGCAGAACAGCCCGGCGAGGAGGTAGGAGGGGGCGGCGACGGCGCCCCAGAGCCTCTGGTTGGGCAGGTCGGAGACGACCGGGAAGGCGGCGGCCCAGCCGGCCGCGACCAGACAGCCGAGCAGTTGGACGCCCCGGTGCCCGGCGAGCCGGGCCGGATTCAGCCGATCGAGCGGGACCGGCGGACCGCTCTCGCCGCGCTGGTGGGGGAACGGACGACGGGGCGGACGGCCCCGCAGCCGGGCGGGTCTGGCCGGGGGGACGTCGGGGCCGGGCGGGTCCGGGGTCCCGCCCCGACCGGTGAAGCGGCCGCGCGGGCGGGAGTAGCCGGGCGTGCGGGTGCTCACCATGGTGGAAGGTTAGGGCCGGGGGCTGCGCCCTGTCGCCATGTCTGCGCCGCGAGTATCCGCAGGTGCGAACGGGGCCGTCCGGGGGACGGAACCCCCGGACGGCCCGGTTCTCTGCTCAAGGGACTCAGCCGGCGTTCGTGTCGGTCGGCTGCCCCGGACCGGCCGGCCGCCCGGCCCGCTCCAGCTTGGAGTGCTTGATGCTGTAGCCGAAGTACACGACGACCGCGACGACCAGGGCGATCGCACCGGCCCGGAAGGTGTCCGCGTGCAGGCCGGTGATCAGGTAGACGCAGAAGCCGATGCTGATCAGCGGGACGACCGGGTAGCCGGGCACCCGGAAACCGCGCGGCAGGTCGGGCTGGGTGCGGCGCAGGATGATCACGCCGATCGAGACCACCGAGAAGGCGATCAGGGTGCCGAGGCTGGTGATGTCGGCCAGGACGTTGAGCGGGATGAAGGCGGCCAGCGCACCGACGCCGATACCGACCACGATGGTGTTCCAGACCGGGGTGCCGGTCCGCGGCGAGAGCTGGGCGAAGCGCTTGGGGAGCATCCCGTCGCGGCCCATCGAGTACAGGATGCGGGTCTGGCCGTAGATCACCACGAGGGTGATCGAGAAGATCGAGATGATCGCGCCGAACGCGAAGACCATCGCGGGCCAGCTCTGGCCGGTGATGTCCTGGAGGATCTGGGCGAGGCCGGCCTCCTGGCCGTCGAACTTCTCCCAGGGCTGGGCACCGATGCCGGCGACGGCCACCAGGATGTACAGGACGGTGACCACGACCAGCGAGATGATGATCGCCATCGGCAGGGTGCGGCGCGGGTTCTTGACCTCCTCACCGGCGGTGGACACGGCGTCCAGCCCGATGAAGGAGAAGAAGATGCTGGAGGCCGCGACCTGCACGCCGCCGATGCCCAGCGGCATGAACGGGGTCAGGTTGCCGGAGTGGAAGCCGGTCAGCGCGACGCCGATGAAGAGCAGCAGGATGAGGATCTTGATGCCCACCATGGCCGCGTTGACCTTCACCGACTCGCTGACGCCGCGGATCAGCAGGAAGCACACCATGGCGACCAGCAGCAGCGCGGGCAGGTTGAACCAGTGCCCGTTCCCGGGCGCGCCGGAGAGCGCCTCCGGGATCTGGAACCCGAAGGCCAGGTCGAAGAACTTGTTCAGGTACTCGGCCCAGCTGACCGCGATCGCGGAGGCCGAGACCCCGTACTCCATCAGCAGGCAGATGCCGACGCCGAACGCGACGCCCTCGCCGAGGGTGGCGTAGGCGTACGAGTAGGAGGACCCGGAGACCGGGATGGCGGAGGCCATCTCGGCGTAGCAGAGCGCGGTGAGGCCGGCGGTGACGGCGGCGATCACGAAGGAGAGGATCACGGCCGGGCCGGCCGAGGGCACCGCCGTGCTGAGCACGAAGAAGATGCCGGTGCCGATGGTGGCGCCGATGCCGATGGCGGACAGCTGCCAGAGCCCGATCGAGCGTCGCAGGTGGATGCCGGAGCGTCCGCCCTCCTCGGGCGCACCGGCGGGCGGGCCGTCGCGGCCTTCGCTCTCGGCGATCAGGGTGGAGACGGGCTTGCGCCTCATGAGGCGCGCGCCGAGGGTGTTGCTGGCCAAAACGAGGGTCCTTCTAGGCGAGGGAGGGTGTCCCAGGGAGGGTGTCCTAGCGGCCGGTCACTCGACGCGCCGTGGGGTGCCATCGGGGACCAACCGAACAAAGATGGGACAGGACCGCGCGAAAGCACCAGTGTTGCAAACGAACAGTCCCGCGGCGCGCATTGTACGAACCGTCACATCCGCCTACACAAACCGGACACTTCGCAAACGGCGGATCTGCCATCGAGCAGATAAAGCAGCAGGTCAACCCGGTGGACGCGGGGCCGACACGGGGAGGTAAGGGCCTCATCCGGCGAGCACCGCCTGCATCACCGCGCGGGCGACCGGCGCCGCGAGCCCGCCACCCGTGACGTCCGTGGCGTCACTGTCCGCGATCACCACGGCGACCGCCACCGGCGGTACCCCGCCGGAACCGGCCGGCTTGGCCCAGGAGACGAACCAGGCGTACGGCGTCCCGCTGTTGTCCGGCCCGTGCTGGGCGGTGCCGGTCTTGCCGCCGACCACCGCGCCGTCGATCCGGGCGTTCCGTCCGGTGCCGTTCTCCACCACGTCCGTCATCAGCCGCTGCACCTGCCCGGCCGTTCCCGGGCTCATCGCCTGCCGGTACACGGACGGCTTCATCAGCTGGACGGCGGTGCCGTCGCTCTTGGTCAGCTTGTCGACGAGCTGGGGACTCATCACGGTGCCGTTGTTGGCCACCCCCGCGGCGACCATCGCCATCACCAGCGGGGTGGCGGCGGTGTCGAACTGGCCGATCGAGGAGAGCGCCAGCTGCGACGCGTTCATCCGGGTGTCGAAGTTCGAGCGGGCCGCCCGCACCGGGGTGTCCAGCCCGGCGTCGTTGAAGCCGAAGGCCTCCGCCATCGCCGTCATCCGCTCCAGCCCGACCTGCACACCGAGGTGGCCCAGCACGCTGTTGCAGCTGCGGACCATCGCCGCGTCCAGCGACTGCCCGGGCTCGTCGCAGGCCCGGGTGTCGTTGACCAGCGGCGTGGTGGTGCCCGGCATGACGTACGGGAAGGGCGCGTCGGTGGGCGCGTCGATGTCGGTGACCACGCCGCTCTCCAGCGCCGCGGCCGCGGTCACCACCTTGAACGTCGAGCCGGGCGGGTAGGTCTGCCGCAGCGCCCGGTTGAGCATCGGCTGATCGGCGTCGGCCTGCAGCCGGTTCCAGGCCTCCTGGTCGTCGGCCGAGGTGCCGGCGAAGCTCCCCGGGTCGTACGACGGTGTGGAGGCCAGCGCCAGGATCCGCCCGGTGGCGGGCTCGATCGCGGCGACCGCGCCCTTCTGCCGGCCCAGCCCCCGCATCGCGGCCTGCTGGGCGGCCCGGTCGACGGTGGTGTGGACGTCCCCGCCGGGGTTCTGCCGGCGCGCCACCGCGTCCCAGACCGCCCAGCTCGCCAGCCGGAGGTCGGTGCCGGAGAGCAGCTCGTCCTCGGTCCCCTCCAGCTGGGTGTTGCCGTAGGTCTGCGAGGAGTAGCCGGTGACCGCCGCGTACAGCGGACCGTCGGTGTAGGTGCGCTTGTAGTCGTAGCGCCCGCCGGTGGGCTCGGAACCGGTGACGGTGTCGGCGCCGACGCGGATGTCGCCGCGCGGCTGGGAGTAGCGCTCGATGGTGAGTCGCTGGTTGGCGCTGTTGTGGTTCAGTTCCCCGGCCCGGAACACCTGCACCCTGGTGGCCTGGGCGCAGAGCACCACGATCAGCAGCAGGCAGAACGTGCCGGCCCGGCGGCCGGTGACGGAGATCCCCGGCAGGCCCTGCGGCCCGTCCCCCGGCCGGCCTCCCCCCGGCCGGTCGCCGGCGGGCCCCCCGCCGCCGGCGCGGTCGCGCGCCATCAGGCCTCCCCGGGGGCGGGCCGCCGGGCGATGTCGCTCATCCGCACCAGCAGCGCGACGATGATCCAGTTGGTGACGACCGAGGAGCCGCCCTGGGCGACGAACGGCAGGGTCATCCCGGTCAGCGGGATCAGGTCGAGCACCCCGCCCGCCACCACGAACACCTGGAGGCCGACGATCGCCGCCAGCCCGATCGCCAGCAGCCTCCCGAACGGGTCCCGCAGCGCGATCCCGGTCCGGAACCCGCGCGAGACCAGCAGCGCGTAGAGCAGGAAGAGCGCGACCAGCCCGGTCAGCCCGAGTTCCTCGCCGATGGTCGCGAGGATGAAGTCGGACTTGGCGGCGAAGCCGATCAGCGCCGAGTGGCCGTTGCCCAGCCCGGCACCGAGCTCCCCGCCCCAGGCGAAGGCGAACAGCGACTGGGCGATCTGGTTGGCCCCCCGCCCGGCGGCGATCGATCCGAGCGGGTCCAGCCAGTCGTTGACCCGGCTGTGCACGTGGGGCGAGAGCAGGCCCACCCCGACCGCGGCGATCCCCGCCAGGAAGAGCCCGATGGCGATCCAGCCGGTCCGCGCGGTCGCCACGTACAGCATCACCACGAAGAGGCCGAAGAAGAGCAGCGAGGTGCCGAGGTCGGTCTCCAGCACCAGCACGCCGACGAACGCCGCCCAGATCACCAGGACCGGCGCGAGCACCCGTCCGCGCGGTAACTGGAACCGCCAGACCCGCCGCCCGGTGAGCGCCAGCGCGTCCCGGTGCACCGCCAGGTAGGCGGCGAAGAAGACCGCCAGCAGGATCTTCGCGAACTCGCCCGGCTGGAAGGAGAGCGGCCCCAGGGTGATCCAGATCCGCGAGCCGTACACCGGGGGGAAGAAGATCGGCAGCACCAGCAGGACGAGCGCCGCCAGCGCCCCGATGTACGCGTAGCGCTGAAGCCGCTTGTGGTCCCGCAGCAGGAACAGCACCAGGATGAACAGGCCCACCCCGAGCGTGGACCAGAGCAGCTGGGTGGGCGCCGCGTCACCCGGGGTGGAACGGTCCAGCCGGTAGATGACGACCAGTCCGATGCCGTTCAGCAGCACCCCGATCGGCAGCGGGAGCGGATCCGCGTACGGCGCCTTCCAGCGGACCGCGGCGTGCGCCAGCAGGGCGAGCACGCCGAGCGCGGCCCCGTACTCGCCCGCGTCGGCGGGCACCGTGCCGTCGATGTTGAGGCCGACTTCGGCGTACCCGAGGACGGCGGTCAGCACCGCGGCCAGGACCAGCGCGAGTTCGGTGTTGCGCCGGGTCCGCACCGTCCGGCGCGGCCGGCGGGCGGTTGTCGTCACGGCGGAGGGTGTCGCCACGGACCGTCCTGGGTGTCGATCTGCGGGAGTTCCTGCTTCGGGTCGGCCCGGCGCGGGAGCCCGGGTCCCGGGCTCCGGACCGCCGGGAGGTGACGATCGGGGCGGACGGGCGGCGGGCCCGTCCGCCCCGACGTGAGCGGCTGGTCAGGTGGGGGCCGGCCGGCCCCGTGCGCCGAGGGCTCAGACGGGAGCCGGTGCGGCGTTCGCCCGGGCGGCCTCGACGGTCGCCTTCAGCTCGGCCTCGGCGGCCGACGAGAGCGAGGTCTGGATGATCTTCCCGCCGTACTGGGCCAGCTCGGGCACGACCTTGTCCGCGGTCGCCTTGCGGACCAGCAGGAACACCGCGGCGGTGCCCGGCTGGAGGTGCTCGCCGACCTGGCGCATGAAGTCGTCGTCCACCCCGATGTCGGTGGAGGCCCCGACCGCGGCACCGGCCGCGCCGCCGACGGCCGCGCCGAGGAACGGCATGAAGAACAGCAGGCCGATCACCCCGCCCCAGAGCGCGCCCGACGCGGCGCCCGCCCCGGTGGTGCTCACCTGCTGGTGCAGCTTGATCCTGCCGTCCTCGCGGCGTTCGACGACGACCGCGTCCTCCAGTTCGATCAGCTTCTGCGTCTGCAGCCCGACCGCCGCGTTGCGCACCGCCTTGGCGGTGGCCAGATCCGGATAGGCGATCGCGAAGAGGTTGCTCACGTGCGGGTCCTTCCCTCAGTCGGACGTTCCGGCCGGGCCCGGGCGCCGGTGCGGCGGCCCCCGCGGCCCGCTCGTCACCCTAACGAGCGCTATCCATATTTATCGGTTCATCCGTCCGGTGTGTCCCGGATTGCCCGCCAGGCCCGCCCGGTATCCGCGCGACCGGCGCACGACCGGGCGCCCCCGCCCCGATCCCCCACCGGCGCCCACGAGTTCGCGCCGGTGTCCGGCGGTTCGCGCACCGGACCGTGTTGGCCACGGGGAACTGATGATCCCTAGGATCGACGGGTGACTACCGGACGACGACCGAAGGCCAGGCTCGGCAGCCTGCTGGCCGCCCTGGCGATAACGGGCGGGGCGCTGCTCAGCGGCCTGCCCGCCCATGCCGACGAACCATCAGCCGGCTCCGCCGGCAAGGAAGCACCCCGGGTCGACCTCGTCCTGGATGTCAGCGGCTCCATGCGGGAAGCCGACATCCAGGGCAAGAGCCGCATCGCGGTGGCCCAGCAGTCGCTGAACGAGGTGATCGACGCCCTGCCCGCCGAAACCGACTTCGGCATCCGCACCCTCGGCGCCAACTACCCCGGCAACGACAAGGCGCAGGGCTGCCTGGACACCAAGCAGCTCTTCCCCGTCGGCAAGACCAACAAGACCGAGGCCAAGACGGCCGTCGCCACCCTGCGGCCCACCGGCTGGACCCCGATCGGCCTGGCCCTGCGCGGCGCGGCCGAGGACCTCGGCAAGGGCGAGACCACCCGCCGGGTGGTGCTGATCACCGACGGCGAGGACTCCTGCGCCCCGCCCGACCCGTGCGACGTCGCCCGCGAACTCGCCGCCCAGGGCATCCACCTGGTGATCGACACGCTCGGCCTGGCCCACGACGACAAGACCCGTCAGCAGCTGCTCTGCATCGCCAACGCCACCGGCGGCACCTACACCGACGTACGCACCCAGGAGCAGCTCACCGAGAAGGTGAAGCAGCTCGTCGACCGCTCCAACGACACCTACACGGTGGCCCCGGTGAAGACCACCGGCACCGACAAGTGCGAGTCGGCGCCGGTCCTCGCCCCCGGCGTCTACAGCGACCGCGAGAAGTTCTCCGAGCACCGCACCTACCGCGTCCCGGTCAAGGCCGGCCAGGAGCTGCGCGCCTCCGTCAGCGTCGCCCTGGACCGCCCGGTGGCCCGCGACTACGGGGTCCTGCTCCAGGCCACCAGCACCACCGGCCAGGAGCTGGTCCGCGGCACCGACGCCGGAAGCGGCCGGACCGACGTGATCTCCACCGGCCTGCGCTGGTCCACCGACGACTCCAAGGGCTACGCCACCGCGACCCCGTCCGCCTCGGCGAGCGGCAAGCCGGAGACCACCGTCTGCCTGGTGATCTCCAACTCGCTGGCCGCACAGCCCGGCATCGCGGCCGACCCCGGCCTGCCGCTGGAGCTGACGGTCGACCTGACCGCCGCCTCGCCCTCCCCGGACGGCCCCGCGATGGGCCTCGGCCGCGGCTGGATCCTGCTGCTCGTGCTCACCCTGGCCGGCCTGCTGACCGGCCTGCTGTTCGGTTGGATCGCCCGCTGGCGGATCGCTGTCTGGCAGGAGAACTGACCATGACCCACTCGACGATCCGCGCCTCCCTGCGCGGCGCGGTGGCCGCGCTGGCCCTGCTCCCCGCACTCACCCTCGCGGCCCCGGCCGCCTCCGCCGCCTCGCCCTCCCCGAGCGCGAGCGGCACCCCGGCCCCGGCCAACAAGGCCGGCACCTCCTTCCTGACCGCCGTCAACCTGGCCCCCGGCCAGGACGCCGCCGTCGCCGCCTCCACCGGCGACTACCTGTACTGGGCGTTCGGCGCCTCCGAGGGCCAGACCCCGACGGTCGGCCTGTCGGTCACCCTGCCCCCGTCCGCGGACCGGCACGGCCCGCAGACCTGGAGCGTCGAGGTGTTCGACGGGCTGCGCCGCCGCCAGTCCTGCACCGCCGGCACCCAGGTCTCGACCGCCGAGCAGGCCACCGCCTCGCTCGCGCTGAGCTGCACCCTGCGCGAGGTCCGCTCCTGGGCCGAGCCCTGGTCCGGCGACCCGCTGCCCGGCACCTACTACGTGCGGCTCTCGGTCGCCGACGCCCCGCAGCCCGACCTCGGCCTGGCCGCCTCGGTCAAGCTGCACGTGGCGGCCAAGGGCGACGCCGACAACGCCCAGCCCGAGGGCGGCGAGCTCAAGGCCCCGCTGGTCCCGCCGGCCGGCGGCGGCGCCGCGACCGTCAAGGCGGCGGCGCCCGAGGAGCCCGAGGACCACTGGTACACCGGCTGGTTCTCCGGCTGGAACAGCCGCTGGTTCTGGACCCTGGCCGGCGGCATCCTCGCCGCTCTGGCCGGTGTCGCCGGCTACACCCTCACCCGGCACCCGCGCGGCCGTCGCCCGGCCCGCTACGGCTCGGTGCCGCCACAGTCCGGCGCACCGCAGCCGGGCCCGTACGCCGGCTCCGGCCAGCCCTGACCGACCCCGCCCCGAGGGCCGGCCGAGCACCCGCTCGGCCGGCCCTCGGCCGTCTCGCCGTCCCCTCCGGGCCGTCCTACGCTCGGACCATGACCCCGCGACCGGACGGCAGGATCGTGGTCGGCGTGGACGGCTCCCGGCTCTCCCTCGCCGCCGTCCGCTGGGCCGCCCGGCTGGCGGGCTTCACCGGCGGCCCGCTGGAGGCGGTCACCGTCTGGGAGTTCCCCCTGCGGCAGGACGAGCGCGGTCTGGTCCCGCCCGCGCTGGACGGGTTCGAGTCCGAGCGCCGCGCCGCCCGGATCCTCGACGAGTCCCTCTCCGCCGCCCTCTCCCCCACCGCCCCGGCCGTCCTGCGCCACCTCAAGGCCGGCCCGCCGGGCCCCGCCCTGACCGCCGCCGCCGAGGGCGCCGCCGTGCTCGTCCTCGGCAGCCGCGGCCGCACCGCCCCGCCCGGCGCCCCGCTCGGCACCACCAGCCACTACTGCGTCCACCACGCGCGCTGCACCGTGGTCGTCGTGAAGGAGTGACCGCCGGCGAGCCGTGCCGCGCGGCGGCCGTCCGCAGCGGTGCGCCGCCGGGCCGGGCACCGGCGTCCCGCCCGGCCCCGGGGTGACCGGCACTCAGCAGGCCGGGTCCGGCGTCACCCTGACCGCACGACCGGGGCCGGCGCCGCCCGCACAACGCGAAATCCCGCCCGGTGGAGTCCACCGGGCGGGATTTCGTGAACCGGTCGGAACCGGTCCGTTGGGTGGAGCTGAGGGGATTCGAACCCCTGACCCCCTCGATGCGAACGAGGTGCGCTACCGGACTGCGCCACAGCCCCAACGAGAAGAAACTCTAGCACCTTTCGGAGGGGGCTCGTGACCACCCCCGGGCGGCGTCCCAGGTCGGGGGTGCCGCGGCACCCCCGACCGGTCACTCGTTGGCCGCGCGGGGCCGGGACTCCGCGGCGGAGGGCTCGGCGTACTGGTCGAAGAGCGGGGTGTTGCGGGCCTCGGCCGGACGACCGGCGGTCCAGGTGCCGGGCGCCGACAGGTCGAGACCACGGCTGACCCGGGGGGCCACCGGCGCGGTCACGTAGGTCGGCAGCGGGACGGGCACCGGCTCCCAGGAGTCCGGGCCGGCCGCGCCGCGCTCGCGCATGCCGTCGACCCACTCCTCGTGCTCGGTCGCCTCCGCGACGGCCGAGGCCGAACCGGGTGCGGCGGTCGCCCGGGCGGCGTCGGCATCGGTGGCCAGCCGCAGGTGCGGACGGCCGCGTCCGGTCCGCGGCGCGGGCTCCGGCTCGGCCACCGGGGCCGGAGCCTCGGCGGCGACGCGGGCGGCCTCGGCGCGCTGCTTCTCGCGCTTGCGCAGCCGCTCGGCGGCCTGGGCCGCGCGGACCCGGTCCAGCTTCACGGCGTACCGCTGGCGCTCCAGCCGGCGCAGGTGCCCGATGTAGAGGGTGAGCAGAGCCGCCGGGACCGCGGGGACCCAGAGGAAGGCCAGTCCGGCCACCGCCGCGACCACCGCGCCGACGGCGAAGACCAGGAAGAGGACGGTGACCATCCGGCGACGCCGGGCCAGCAACCGGGCCCGCCGCTCGGGGCCGCCGGCCGTACCTGCGGACCGTCCCTCGGTGCGCTCCGCCGGGCGGGGCGCCGGCTCGTCCGCCGATCCGCCCCCGGCCGGAGAACCGGTGGAGGGATCGTCGGCGAGGTCGCCGGCGAGGCCACCGGAGGGCTCGTCGGAGGGGTCCCCGACCGCGGCCCCGTCCCGTTCGGGAGGGCCGTCGTCGCTGCTCTGCTCGTCGTCACGCGGTTCGTCGCTCAGGGCCCGGGACGCCCGCCGCTCCAGCGCCGAACGCCCGGCCAGCAGGCGGATGGCGGTGCTGAAGCGTTCCGTCGGGCGCGCCTCGTTGAGCTCGTCCTGCCTGCGGAGCCACATCGGCACCAGATAGGCGGCCCAGGCCCCTACGATGACGGCGTAGATAAGGCCGCTACTGCTCACGTTTCACACCGTACGGGCGCGGGGGAAGGGCCGGTAGCAATTTGGCACGGCGTGTCGTGTGATCAAGCTGATTCTCCGACTAATTTGCCGTCATTTGTGCCCGTCCGTCGCCACGCCGATGCCATATCGATATTTCTTTTCGAACATACATTCAATTTCTGGGCCGACGCACCGAACTGAGGGCCCGCCAGCGGTCCAGCATCCCCTCCGGCACCTCGTCGGCGGTCAGCGCGAACACCAGGTGGTCCCGCCAGTCGCCGTCGATGTGCAGATAGCGCGGCCGCATTCCCTCCGAGCGGAAGCCCAGCTTTTCCACCACCCGCCGGCTCGGAGTGTTCTCCGGCCGGATGCAGACCTCGATCCGGTGCAGGCCGAGGGTGCGGAAGCAGTGGTCCACCGAGAGCGCGACCGCGGCCGGCATGATGCCCCGCCCCGCCACCGCCTCGTCGATCCAGTAGCCGACGTTGGCCGAGCACATCGAGCCCCAGGTGATCCCGCCGACGGTCAGCTGACCGACCAGCCGGCCCTTGTGGAGGACGACGAAGGGCAGCATCCGGCCGGCCGCGGCCTCGCTGCGCAGGTAACGGACCATCTGCCGGTAGGTCGGGCGACGGCCGGCGCCGTGGGCCGCCGGGCCCGGGGGCACCGTCGCCTCCCAGCGCCGCAGCCAGTCCCGGTTGCGCCGGCTGACCTCCTGCCAGTCGCCCTGGTCGCGGGCCCTGATCGGGCGCAGCGCGACGTCCCCCTCGTGGAGCTCTACCGGCCAGCCGGCGTTCAGTGCGCTCTCCCGGAAGCTGGTGCGTCGGGCCGGGGGTGGTCGCCGCCGCCGAGCTGGTCGACGGCGTGCGCGAGCAGCGGCTCCAGGACCGCCAGGCCGTCCTTGACGCCGCCGGTCGAGCCCGGCAGGTTGACGATCAGGGTACGTCCGGCGAGGCCGGCCAGCCCGCGGGAGAGCGCCGCGGTCGGCACCTTCTCCCGCCCGTGGGCCCGGATCGCCTCGGGGATGCCGGGGATCTCGCGGTCGAGGACGCGGGCCGTCATCTCGGGGGTGAGGTCCGTCGGGGAGATGCCGGTGCCGCCGGTGGTCAGCACCACGTCGTACCCGGCCGCGACGGCCTCGCGCAGGACGGCCTCGACCGGTTCGCCGTCCGGGACGACCCGGGGGCCGTCGACGGTGAAGCCCGCCCCGCGCAGACCGGCGACCAGCAGCGGGCCGCCCTTGTCCTCGTACACGCCGGCCGAGGCGCGGTTGGAGACGGTGACGGCGAGCGCCCTCACGCGGACACCTCGGGGGTGCTCCAGTCGCCGCTCTTGCCGCCGGTCTTGCCGAGCACGCGGACGGACTCGATGGCCGCGCCCTTGTCGACGGCCTTGACCATGTCGATCACGGTCAGCCCGGCCACCGCCACGGCGGTCAGCGCCTCCATCTCGACACCGGTCCGGTCGGTGGTCCGCACGGTGGCGGTGATCTCGACCGCGTCGTCGGCGACGGAGAGTTCCACCGTGACGCCGGAGAGGGCGATCGGGTGGCAGAGCGGGATCAGTTCGGGCGTCTTCTTGGCGCCCATGATCCCGGCGATCCGGGCGACGGCCAGCGCGTCGCCCTTGGGGACGCCCTCGCCGCGGAGCAGTTCGACCACCCGGGGAGCGACCCGGACCCGGCCGGCCGCGACGGCGGTGCGCGCGGTGACGGCCTTCTCGGAGATGTCGACCATCCGGGCCGCGCCCTGTTCGTCGACATGGGTGAGGCGGTCGCCGGGGGGTGAGGTGGTCACGGGTGGCTCCAGGGGGCGCGCAGGTCGAATACCGCGCTACCGTACTCCTCGCCCCGGCCGGGGCGTGGGACGGGCCGCGCCGGTGAGACGGCCCGCCGCGGTGGGATCCGGGCCGGCCCGCGGTACGACCGGCCCCGGGGTTCAGCCGCCGAGCAGGACCACGTCCACCGCGCTGCCGGCCGGCAGTTCGGTGACGTCCTCGGGGACGGTGATCAGGCAGTCCGCCCTCGCCAGCGCGCCGACCAGGTGCGATCCCTCGCCGCCGACCGGCTCCACCGCGCCGTCGACCGCGGAGTACCGGCCGCGCAGGAACTGCCGCCGTCCGGCGGGCGAGCGCAGCGCCACCGGGCAGTGGGCCCGGACGACCGGACGGTTGACGTCGTCGGCGCCGAGCATGGTCCGGATCGCCGGACGGACGAACAGCTCGAAGGAGATGTACGCGCTGACCGGGTTGCCGGGCAGCGCCATCAGCGGCACTCCGGCCCCGGGGCCGATCCGGCCGAAGCCCTGCGGCTTGCCGGGCTGCATCCGCAGCCGTCGGAAGTCCACCCCGCCGTACTCGGCGAAGACCTCCTTGACCACGTCGTACGCGCCGACGCTGACGCCGCCGCTGGTGACGATCAGGTCGGCCCGGCCGAGCTGGTCCTCCAGGACGGCGCGCAGCCGGGCCGCGTCGTCGGGGACGCCGCCGACCCGGTAGGCGATCGCGCCGGCGTCGCGGGCGGCGGCGGTGAGGGTGAAGCTGTTGGAGTCCGCGATCTGCCCGGGGCCGACCGGGTCGCCGGGCTGGACCAGCTCGCTGCCGGTGGACAGCACCACGACCCGCGGGCGGGGGCGGACGGTGACGGTGGGCCGGCCGACCGCGGCGAGCAGGCCGAGCTGGGCGGGGCCGAGCCGGGTACCGGCGGTCAGGACCCGGGTGCCGGCGGCGATGTCGCTGCCGCGGCGGCGGACGTGGGCGCCCTCGGTGACCGGGCGCAGCACCCGGACCTCCTCGCCCTCGACCGGCGCGGCCATCGAGTCGGCGGCGCGGCCGGTGCCGGTGCCGCCGTCGGTCCACTCGACCGGGGCGACGGCCTGGGCGCCGGGCGGCACGGGGGCGCCGGTCATGATCCGGGCGGCCTGGCCGGGGCCGACCTTGGGGAGTGCGTCGGCACCGGCGGCGATGTCGCCGACCACGGCGAGCACCGAGGGGTACTCGGTGGTCGCGCCGGCGGTGTCGGCGGTGCGGAGGGCGTAGCCGTCCATCGAGCTGTTGTCGAAGGACGGCAGGTCACCCTCGGCGACCACGTCCTCGGCCAGCCGGCAGCCCTGCGCGTCGAGCAGCTGGAGCTCGATGGCGGGCAGCGGGCCGACGGCGGCCAGGACGTCGGCGAGGTGCTCGTCGACCGTCCAGAGGGCGGCCGGACCGGACGGGCCGACCGCCGGGCGGGCGCCCGGTGCCGGGTCCGCGGAGCCGTCGCAGCAGGCTGCGGGGGTGGTACCGCTCTCCGTGGACCCGGTCATCGGCGCGCTCGCTCTCGGTCGGTGTGTCAGTCCTGCAGCTCGGTGGCCACGAACTCGCGCAGCCAGCTGCGGAAGCCCGGGCCCAGGTCCTCGCGCTCGGAGGCCAGTCGGACGATAGCGCGCAGGTAGTCGGCGCGGTCGCCGGTGTCGTAGCGGCGGCCCTTGAAGAGCACGCCGTGCACCTGGCCGCCGACCGCGGCGTCGCGGGTGGCGAGCTCGCGCAGGGCGTCGGTGAGCTGGATCTCGCCGCCGCGGCCCGGCGGGGTCTCGCGCAGCACGTCGAAGACGGAGGGGTCGAGGACGTACCGGCCGATGACCGCGTAGTTCGACGGCGCGTCGGCGGTCTCCGGCTTCTCGACCAGGTCGGTCACCTGGAAGACGTCCTCGCCGAAGCCGTTCGGCTTGACGGCGGCGCAGCCGTACAGGTGGATCTGGGAGGGGTCGACCTCCATGAGCGCGACGACCGAGCCGCCGAGCTCCTGCTGGACCTCGATCATGCGGGCCAGCAGCGGGTCGCGCGGGTCGATCAGGTCGTCGCCCAGCAGGACGGCGAACGGCTGGCCGGCGACGTGCTGCTCGGCGACCGAGACGGCGTGGCCGAGGCCCTTCGGGTCGCCCTGGCGGACGTAGTGCATGTTGGCGAGGTCGACGGACTCGCGGACCCGGCGGAGACGGTCCTGGTCGCCCTTGCGGGCGAGCAGCTCCTCCAGCTCGTAGGCGCGGTCGAAGTGGTCCTCCAGCGCGCGCTTGTTACGGCCGGTGACCATCAGTATGTCGGACAGCCCTGCGGCGGCTGCCTCCTCGACGACGTACTGGATCGCCGGCTTGTCGACGACGGGCAGCATCTCCTTCGGAGTGGCCTTGGTGGCCGGCAGGAAGCGGGTGCCCAGTCCTGCCGCGGGGACCACGGCCTTGGTTACCGGGATTCGGGACTTCGACGTCGTCATGCGTTTACCTTACTAAGGCACGTGTTTCGCCTGGCCGGGCGTCGTTGAGCGGTGCTGGGACAGCACGTCGCCAGACCCGGCCGCAATGGCAGGCAAAGGGGACGTGACGGGTGGGGCGAGGGGGTCCCCTCCGGCACAGGGCGACAGACTACCCGGCTTTTCCGAACGGTTACGTTCGGCTGCGAAGACACCGTCCGGACGCGCGGGGAAGGCCGGGGAGGCACCCGGGGAAACGCCTGCGGGGACGGCTCCGGAACGGTCCGCGGAGGTCCTCCGGAAGGCGGTCGGGGCAACGGTCGGGGCGGTCGGCGAGGTGGTCGGGGCGGCAGCGGACGCGGCGGCCGGGGCGGAGTCCGGCGAGGTGGTCGGCGAGGTGGTCGGCGAGCCGGCCGGGGCGGAGGTCCCCCGCCAGCAGTCGCCGCCGGCCCCGCGGGCCACCGCCAGCGCCCGGTCCGCGGCCCGGAGCAGCACGGCCGCGTGGGCGCCGTCCTCGGGCAGGACGGCCAGACCGACCGCCGCGGTGAGCCCGTTGCCCTCCGGGTGGCGGCCCTCCCGGCTGCCCGAGGACCAGTCCAGCAGCAGGTGGCGGCGGACCGACCAGACCAGCCGGTCGGCCACCTGGGCCGCGCCCTCGGCTCCGGTGTCCGGCAGGACGACCAGGAACTCCTCCCCGCTGTACCGGCCCAGGGTGTCGGAGCGGCGGATCTCCATGCCGAGCCGCTGGGCGAGGTCGCGCAGGACCGTCCCCGCGCGGGCCCGGCCGTGCTCGGCGACCACCGCGTCGAAGCCCGCGATCTCCAGCAGCAGGACCGCCAGCGGCCGGGGCCCGTCCTGCTGTCCGTGCTGTCCGTGCTGCTCGGCCCGGCGGGCCCGCTCGATCTCCCGGTCCAGGGTGAGCTGGAGGTGCCGGTAGTTCCAGACGCCGGTGAGCGGGTCGCACGAGGCGGTGCGTTCCAGCTCGGCGCAGCGGGCCTCCAGTTCGGCGATCCGCTCGCGGAGCCCGGCCTCGCGGTCGGCCGCGCCGGACGCGCCGCGCCGCAGGCGGGCGCCGAGCAGGGCGGCACCGGCCAGCGCGGGGGCGCTCAGCACGGCCAGGGCCTGGACCAGCAGCGGGGTGGACATCGGGGCGCCTTCCGCATGTCAGGCTCTGAGCGTCACGGGCCCGGAGCACGGGTCGGAGCGATGGGCGGGGCGGGGATCGGAGCGGTGGAGGAGCGGTGGAGCATCCCATGCACAACGAGAAGGGCGCGCTGAGGACACGGCTGCTGTCCGAACGTCGGGCGCTGGCGGCAGAGGCCCGGGAGCGGGCCGCCACGGCGCTGGCCGGGCACGCCGGGGAACTGGCCGGGCCGGGCGCCACGGTGGCCGCGTACGTCTCGGTGGGCGCCGAGCCGGGCACCCGGCCCCTGCTGGACGCGCTCCGGGCGCGCGGGGCGCGGGTGCTGCTGCCGGTCCTGCTGGCCGACAACGACCTCGACTGGGCGGAGTACGCGGGCCCGCAGGAGCTGGCCCCGGCCGGGCGCGGGCTGCTGGAGCCGGTCGGCGAGCGGCTCGGGCCGGAGGCCGTGAACGGGGCGGCACTGGTGCTGCTGCCGGGGTTGGCGGTGGACCGCCGGGGGCTGCGGCTGGGGCGGGGCGGGGGCTCGTACGACCGGGTGCTGGCCAGGCTGGAGCGGGCCGGGGTGCGGCCGGTGCTGGCGGTGCTGCTCTACGAGCACGAGCTGCTGGACCGGGTGCCGGCGGAGCCGCACGACCGGCCGGTGGACCTCGCGCTGACCCCGTCGGGGCCCCACCGCTTGGGGTGAGCGGCCACCCGCGGGCGTACGTCGACGGCCCCGCGCCCCCGGAGGTCCGGGGGCGCGGGGCCGTCGTGGCGGAAGCCGGCCGTCGGGCGTCAGCCGTTGGTCAGCGTCAGCTTGTGCTTCGCCGACCTCTCGACCGCGTCCGGCGAGAACGACCAGGTCAGGAGCTTGCCCTTGAGCCAGAGGTCGGTCTGGTCGTTGTAGTTGGGGTGATAGGCGTGGCCCGAGGCACCGCCGACGTTGATCCAGCGGGACGCGTCGAGATCGCTCAGGTCGATCACCATCCGCATCGACGGGATCCAGTCGACCTGGTACCCGGCGGCCGCGTTCCAGCCGGCCGCGTCGACCGCCGCCGAACCGCCGGAGAGGCGGTACGGGCCGCGGTTGAGCAGCTTGTGGACGGCGCCGGAGGCGATCGAGGAGTCGTCCGAGCCGAGGGTGCGCTCGCGCAGCTCCAGCTTGTGCAGGCGGCCCCAGCTCCAGGTGGAGATGTCCTTGGTGAGCAGCGAGGTGAGCTCCTGGCGGGCGTTCTTCATCGCCTCGCGGAGGAGGTTGTCCAGGCCCTTCTGCTCCTTGTGCTGGGAGTCGATGTACGTCCACCAGCCGCTGTCGGGCTTCTCCAGCTGCTGCCGGACCACCTCGGTCCAGCGGTCGCCGCCGTCCGGCTGGGCCTTGCCCGGGTCACGGGTGCCGCACTCGGTGACGATGTCCGACTTGCTGTCCGGCTTGGTCGGGTCGGCCTGCTGGCGCACCAGCAGGCAGTTGTCCTCGGCCCGCAGGTCGGCCGGGAACTTCTGGCCGAAGGCGAGCGTGAGCAGCTGGCGCCAGACGCCGTTGTAGTAGGCGGCGGCGGCCGAGTCGGCGTCCTGGTGGTAGTTCCAGTCCTTCAGCAGGTCCTGCGCCTCGCGCACGTAGGGGTCGTCGATCTCGACCTTGAGCAGCCTCGGGACCAGCGTCTTCGCGAGGATGCTGGTGTTGTCGAGCTGCATCTCCTGCATGTCGTCCGGCGAGATCTTGCCGTTGTTCTTGAGCCGGGCGTCGATCTGCTCGGTGATCTCCTTGGCCCGGGTGCCGTACTCCCAGTCCTTGGTCAGCAGGTACTTGTACGACGGGTCGACCACGGCCTGGTTGGCGGTGACGATGTAGCCGCCGGACGGGTTGAAGCTGTACGGCAGGGCGTTGAACGGGACCGGGTCCTTCTTCCACTGGTAGGAGGAGTCCCAGCCCGGTGCCGGGTTGCGGCCGTCGCCGTTGCCGCGGACCGGGACGTACCCGGGGGCCTGGTAGCCGATGTTCCTGGCGTCGGCGTAGATCAGGTTCTGGGCCGGGACGGCGAAGTCCTTGGCGGCCCCCCGGAACTCGTCCCAGTTCTTCGCACGGTCGAGCCCGAAGACGGCGTCCATGGTCTTCCCGGGGATGAGCGCGGCCCACTGCAGGGCGACGCCGTAGCCGGTGGTGCCGCGGTCCGGGGCGGAGGTGCCGTTGGGCGCGTACTTGCCGACGTTCTGCTGCTCGGTGCTGGGGTCGGAGATCAGCGGGGCGCCGGTCCGGGTGGTGCGGACGGTGATGGTGCGGTCGTCGCCGCCGGCGACCTTGATGGTCTCCTTGCGGAGCTCGAACTTCTCCTCCTTGCCGTCCACCAGGTAGGTCTCCGGGCCGGTCACCTTCTCCAGGAAGAGGTCGGTGACGTCGGCGCCGAGGTTGGTGAGGCCCCAGGCGATGTCCTTGTTGTGGCCGATCACCACGCCGGGCATGCCCGCGAAGGTGAACCCGGAGACGTCGTACTGGCAGCTGGGCGAGGCGGTCCGGCAGTGCAGGCCCATCTGGTACCAGACCGAGGGCAGGCCGGGGCCGAGGTGCGGGTCGTTGGCCAGCAGCGGCTTGCCGGTGGTGGTGTGGGTCCCGGCGACCACCCAGGAGTTGGAGCCGATGCCCTGGCCGTTGCGGCCGAGCATCTCGGGCAGCGCGTCGAGCCGGGTGGTGACGCCCTTGAGCAGCGCCTCGGTGGTCGTCGCGCCCTGCGCGGTGCCGGTGCCGGTGCCCGGGGTGCCGGCCGGGGCGGAGCCGTCGGCGGGGCGGTAGGTGTCGCTGCTGACGGTGCCGGTCTTCACGATCGTGCCGTTGCGGGCGTACGGGTAGTCCGGGTACAGCTCGGCGATCTTCTCCGGGCTGAAGTCCTGGGCGAGCAGCGCGCGGTCGATCTCCTCCTGGAGGTTCCCGGAGAGGTCCCAGGCCATCGCCTTGAGCCAGGCCACCGAGTCGACCGGGGTCCACTGCTCGGGCTCGTAGTCGCCGTTGACGACGCCGAGCAGGGTGTACTCCAGGGAGGCGCGCGACCCGCCCGGGTGCTCGACGAGCCAGGCGTTGACACCGTCCGCGTAGGCCTGGAGGTACTTCTTGGTCTCGGCCGAGAGCTGGGTGTCGAACTCCTTCTGGGCCACCTGGCGCCAGCCCATGGTGCGGATGAAGGAGTCGGTCTCGACCTGGCCGTCGCCGAACATCTCGGACAGTCGGCCCGCGGTGATGTGCCGCCGGACGTCCATCTCCCAGAACCGGTCCTGCGCCTGGACGTAGCCCTGGGCGCGGAAGAGGTCCTCGGAGGTGTCGGCGTAGAGCTGGGGGATGCCGTTGGCGTCCCGCTTGACGTCGACCGGCGCGCTCAGGCCCGCCACCTTGACGCTGCCGTCGACCTCCGGGAAGGACGCGCGGACCGCGGCCACCCCTCGGTAGCCGCCGTAGCCGGCGCCGGCCACCAGCAGCACGACCAGCACGATCACGATCAGACGGGCGCGCCGGAACTTCTTCGAGCGGGGCATCTGGGTCCTTGCGGTCCTCACTGGGGGGCGGGCGGACATGTCAGGAGCACGGGGCCGTGACAGGGCACCACATTAGGCCGACTCGGCTGGCGGGCGTGCACGGGGGACGCTCACGGTGGAATCGGAGGAGGTCAGAACCCGAGGTGACGGGCCGCACAGCCGGGAAACCTAAAGATATGGCAAAATGTTAGACTGCGTAACGATCCGTAAGGGGAGTAATCGGCGCCGGCCGCCCCCGCCCCTGTCGATCGAACGCTCCCGGCCTCACCGCCACCAGACACCCCGTCCGCCCCTGCCAGCCCGAGGTGCCCCTGCGTGAATGTCGACCACCTGAACCAGCTGCTCCTCGAATTCTCCGTGATCCTGCTGGTCGCGGTGGTCGCCGTGCGCATCTCGACCAAATCCGGGCTGCCCAGCCTGCTGATCTACCTCGGCATCGGCGTGGCGCTCGGCCAGAACGGGCTCGGCATCACGTTCAACAACGCCGAGCTCACCCAGGTGCTCGGCTACGCCGCCCTGGTGGTGATCCTCGCCGAGGGCGGCCTCAAGACCAACTGGCGCGAGGTCCGGCCGATGATGCCGGCCGCCACCGTGCTCGCCACCGTCGGCGTCGGCGTCAGCGTCTTCGTCACCGCCGCCGGCGCGCACTGGCTGGTCGGCCTCGACTGGCGGACCTCGCTGCTGCTCGGCGCGATCGTCTCCTCGACCGACGCCGCGGCCGTCTTCTCCGTCCTGCGGATGGTCCCGCTGCCGCACCGGCTGACCGGCCTGCTGGAGGCCGAGTCCGGCTTCAACGACGCGCCCGTCGTGATCCTGGTCGTCGCCTTCGCCACCACCGGGGAGCTGGACTCCTGGTACGTCCTGATCGGCACCATCCTCGCCGAACTCGCGATCGGCCTCGCGGTCGGCCTGGCGGTCGGCAAGGTCGGCGCCTACGGGATCAAGCACGTCGCCCTGCCGTCCTCCGGGCTCTACCCGATCGCCGTCATGGCGCTCACCGTGCTCGCCTACGCCGGCGGCGCGATGCTGCACGGTTCCGGCTTCCTCGCCGTCTACGTCAGCGCCGTCGTCCTGGGCAACGCCAAGCTGCCGCACGGACCCGCCGTCCGCGGCTTCGCCGACGGCCTGGCCTGGATCGGGCAGATCGGGATGTTCGTGCTGCTGGGCCTGCTCTGCACCCCCGAGACGATGGGCTCGGCCGTGGTGCCGGCGCTGGTGATCGGCGCGGTGCTGGTCTTCGTGGCCCGGCCGCTCTCGGTGGTGACCACCCTCACGCCGTTCCGGCTGCCGGTCCGTGAACAGGCCCTGCTGAGCTGGGCCGGCCTGCGCGGGGCGGTGCCGATCGTGCTCGCCACCATCCCCCTGGTCGCCGGCGCGCCGATGGCCCAGGAGGTCTTCAACATCGTCTTCATCCTGGTCGTGGTCTTCACCCTGCTCCAGGGGCCGACCCTGCCCTGGGTCGCCAAGTGGCTGCGGATCGGCGAGGGCTCGATGGGCCAGGACCTCGGCATCGAGTCGGCGCCGCTGGAGAAGCTGCACGGCCACCTGCTGTCGGTGGCGCTGACGCCGACCTCCCGGATGTCCGGAGTGGAGATCGGCGAACTGCGGCTGCCGGCCGGCGCGGCGGTGACCCTGGTCGTCCGCGAGGGCAACAGCTTCGTGCCGGACAAGGACACGGTGCTGCGCGGCGGGGACGAGCTGCTGGTGGTGACCACCGACGAGGTGAGCGAGGCCGCGGAGCGGCGGCTGCGGGCCGTGGACCGTGGCGGCAAGCTCGCCGGGTGGCTGTACGGGCGGGAGTGAGCCCCCGGGCTCATGGGCGCCGGGGGTCGGGGCGGGGCGCCGGACGCCGGGGGCGGGGGCGGGTGACGCCGGCCCGACCGTCCGGCCCGGCCGACGCCGTGGGGTGTTCGGCCGGCGTTCACCTTCGATCGACAGGACAGTTTTGGACGAGCCCTGTATTGTGGAGGTAAGCGCGCCATCTACGCGCGTATAGCTACTCGGAATGACACACCCAGCATCTGCCTGATGCAGAGTTGGCGCGACCGTTCGGCGGCCGCGGTCCGGCCCTCGGCGACCCCGCGGCCGGCCCGGTATCTACCCCGGTCGACGCGCGAGAGGACGACTCTCGGCGCCGTCGGGGCTTTTTCATGCCCTGCCGCGCTACCAGGCAGTAGGAAGGACCGACCGTGACGGCCCGCCGAACGGTCGACGACACCATGCCCGGGCACGACCTGCCCGCCGCGCCCGGGGACCGCGCCGACGCCGCCCCCACCCGGGTCGGGTACGGCGCGCTGCTGCGCACCCCCGGCGTGTGGACGTTCCTCGTCCCCGCCTTCGCCGCCCGGCTCCCCTACGCGATGCTCAGCCTCGGCATCCTGCTGCTGATCCGCGACACCCACGGCTCCTACGGCACCGCCGGCACCGCCGCCGCCGTCTCGGCCGTCGCCCAGGCCCTGGTCGGGCCGCAGACCGGCCGGCTGGCCGACCGCCTCGGCCAGGCCGCCGTCCTGGTGCCGACCGTCGTGGTGCACGCCGTCTCGGTCGGTGCGCTGATCGCCCTGGCACTCGGCCACGCGCCGGTCTGGAGCCTCTTCCTCGCCGCCGCGGCGGCCGGCGCCTCCGTGCCGCAGATCGGCGCGATGGTCCGGGCCCGCTGGGTGGCCAGGCTGTCGGCGGAGGGCACGCCGCCGGCCAAGCTGAACACCGCCTTCGCCTTCGAGTCCGTGACCGACGAGTTCACCTTCGTGATCGGCCCGGTGCTGGCCTCCGCCATCGCCACCACGGTCAACCCGGCCTCCGGACTGATCGTCGAGGCCACGCTGACCGTCGTCGGCGGGCTCGCCTTCGCCGCCCAGCGACGCACCGCGCCCGCGCTGCACCCGGCCGTTCCGGGCGCCCGCCGGGTCTCCGCCCTCGCCTCGCCCGGCGTCCGACTGCTGGCCGGCGCGTTCCTGGGCGTCGGCACCGTCTTCGGCGCGATGCAGGTCTCCGTCGCCGCGTTCACCGAGTCGGCCGGACAGCCCGGGGCCAGCGGCACCGTGTACGGGATCTTCGCCGGCGGGTCGATGCTGGCCGGCGTGCTGTACGGCATGATCGCCTGGCGGCACGCCGCCCGGCACCGGATGCTCGCCAGCTACGCCCTCCTGGTCATCGGCTGCTCGACGCTCTGGGCGATGCCCAACCTGGTCTCGCTGGCCGTCGCCGGCCTGTTCTGCGGTCTCGCCATCGCACCGACCCTGATCACCGGCTACACGCTGGTCGAGACGCTGGTCGAGGACGGCGCCAAGACCGAGGCGTTCACCTGGCTGACCGGCGCCATCGGGCTGGGCCTGGCGGTCGGGTCGATGGTCGCCGGGCAGCTGGTCGACGGGAGCGGCCCGTCGGCCGGGTTCCTGGTGCCGGTGGCCGGCGCCGGGCTGGGCCTGGCCGCGCTGGTCTCCCTGCGGGGGCTGCTGGTCGCGCCTGGGACCCGGAGCGCGGCAACCGCCGACGCGGGCGCCGCGCCCGGTCCGGGCACGGGCACGGGCGCCGCTCCGCAGCTGGTGGGCGCCGCCAAGGGCTGATCGCCGGGCGGCGCGGGACGGCGTCCCGCCGACGGGCCGGACTCATCTCACACCCGAGTCGCTGGACTGATCCAGCGGAATGCCGCATCATTGACCATCGTTAGCACTCATCAGGCGAGAGTGCCAGGAGGAAGACAAGTGCCCACGTACCAGTACCAGTGCACCGAGTGCGGCAACGGCCTGGAGGCGGTGCAGAAGTTCACCGACGAGCCGCTGACCACCTGCCCCGACTGCGAGGGGCGCCTGCGCAAGATCTTCTCCGCCGTGGGTGTGGTCTTCAAGGGCTCCGGTTTCTACCGGACCGACAGCCGCTCCTCCTCCAGCAGCTCGGTGAGCACCGGCTCGTCGACCCCCTCGTCGACGTCGACCTCGTCGTCGTCCTCCTCGTCGGGCGGCTCCGCGCCCGCGGCGAGCCCCGCTCCCGCAGCGGGCTGACCGCCCCGACGAAGCCCGGACTGCCGGACTGCCGGACTGCCGAGACAGAACGACCGAACGGCCCGTCGACCCGCAATATGCGGGTCCGGCGGGCCGTTCGCATTCCTGGATTCTCTCAATTCCCCCGAACGGCGCAGAAGTGCACCCGTTCGACGGAGGCCGGTCCTCCCCGGGCCCGAGTTTTCCACAGGGCAGGGAAAGGGGCTTCCGACCACCGGGCCGGCGGCCCAGAGTGTGCGTCACGAGAAGCCGGCCCGCCGCCACCCGGAAACGGACCCGGTGGGGGCCGGCACCCTGCGACCACCGGTGGTGCCCGTGCCGACCAGGAACCCCTCCCGCCCGCTCCCCTTCCCGCTGCCGCCACTGCCCGCGCCGAGCGTCCCGCCACGACAGCCGGTGCCGTCGTTCCCGCCGATCAGACGCGGAGCCGGGCGCGGACACCGGCTCCGACAGGCGCTCCGGCAGGGCCCAGGGGCCCTGGCCGTCCTCGTGCTCGCGGCGGCCGTGGCACTCACCTTCGGCCCCGCGCGAGCGGGCCTGCCACCGCCGGAGACGGCCTCCGTCCACCGAACGGGTTGTCAATCAGAGGGAACTGAAGATCACCCGTAACCGGATTTCGACTTCGTCGTTCACGCGGCATGAAAGGCTTCAAGGAATTCCTGCTGCGTGGAAATGTCGTCGAGCTGGCCGTCGCCGTGGTCATCGGCGCCGCTTTCACCAACATCGTCAACGCCTTCGTCAAAGGCGTGATCAACCCGATCGTCGGCGTGTTCGGCGCCAAGGATCTCGCGGCCTACACCTCCTGCCTCAAGGGGCCCTGTGAGGTGACCGCGGCCGGTGAGGTCACCACCGGCATCCTCATCCTCTGGGGCAGCGTGCTGAGCGCGGTCCTGCAGTTCCTGATCACCGCCGCCGTCGTCTACTTCTGCCTGATCCTGCCGATGACCACCTATGCCGCCCGGCGCAAGACGCCGGCCGAGATCCGGGCGGAGGCCGAGGCCAAGGAGGTCCTCCTGCTCACCGAGATCCGCGACGCCCTGGTCACCCGGACCCTCTGAGGCGAACCGGGCCCGGCCGCCGGTCAGTCGCCGTGGTGCGGCGGGCGCTGGCTCAGGTACCAGTCCAGCCCCCGCCCACCGCTCTCCCCCGCCTCCGGGCGGCTGCCCCAGCCCGCGTCGGTGTCGTCCCGGGACTGCTGGTCCAGCGGGTCCCGGAAGACCAACCGCGCCCGGTCCGCCCCCGCGCCCGCCCGGGCGCCCCGGGCCTGCTCCCGACCGTCCGCCGACACCCCGTCCGCCACGGCTCCGCCCGCCGGATCCTTCTCCACCGCCGCGTCTCCGCCGTCCATGCCGCTCACACCGTCACCCATGCCGTCCACCGCCTTCGCCGATCCCCCGCCCGTCCCTACAGCCTAGAAGGCCCTGCCCCGCCGCCGCGGACGCACGTGGGCCCGGTGCGGAGCGCTCCGCACCGGGCCCACCACGCCCCGTTCTCCCGACCGTCGGCCGTCACGCCGCCTCGAAGCCCGCGTGGTCGGCGATCTTCTTCAGCTCGGCCAGCGCGTGCTTCTCGATCTGGCGAATCCGCTCCCGGGTCAGGCCGTGCTGCTTGCCCACCTCGGTCAGAGTGCGCTCGCGGCCGTCCTCCATCCCGTACCGCGACCGGATGATCGAGGCCGTGCGGTCGTCCAACCGCCCGATCAGGTCGTCCAGCTCCTCGCGGCGGAGCATGACCATCACGGCATCCTCCGGCGAGGTCGCCCCGGTGTCCTCGACGAGGTCGCCGAACTGCGTCTCGCCCTCGTCGTCGACCGACATGTTCAGACTGACCGGGTCACGTGCCCAGTCCAGCACGTCCTTGATCCGGGCCTCGGTGGTGTCCAGCTCGGCCGCGATCTCGGACGGGTCGGCCTCCCGGCCCAGCTCCTTGGACTTCTCCCGCTGCACCCGCCGGATCCGGCCCAGCTCCTCCACCAGGTGGACGGGAAGCCGGATCGTGCGCGACTGGTCGGCGATCGACCGGGTGATCGCCTGCCGGATCCACCACGTGGCGTAGGTGGAGAACTTGAAGCCCTTGGCGTAGTCGAACTTCTCGACCGCCCTCACCAGGCCCGCGTTGCCCTCCTGGATGAGGTCCAGGAGCGGCAGGCCGCTGCGCGGGTAGCGCCGGGCGACGGCCACCACGAGACGGAGGTTGGACCGGATGAAGACGTCCTTGGCGCGCTCGGCGTCCTCGGCTATCGCCTCCAGCTCGTCGCGCTGCACGCTCGCGGGGAGCTCGTCCTCCTCCAGCAGGTGCTGGGCGTACACACCGGCCTCGATCCGCAGTGAGAGCTCGACCTCCTCGGCGGCATCGAGCAGGGGCGTCCTGGCGATCTCGTCGAGGTACATGCCGACCAGGTCACGGTCGGCCTCGAAGTTGGTCGGGCGGGCCGCGCGAGTCCGGTCGGCCCTGTCGCGAACGACGGCACGGGTGGCCATGCTTGTGCTCCCTTTGCTGGTGTTGCCGAGGTCTGCCTGCCTGCCCGGAGCGGGCAAGAAGCGGGGGCCCCCGCGGGGCCTCACACGTAACGATCCAACGAACAGATTCCGGACAACATTCCCAAGTCGCTCAGATTCTTCCGGCGATGCAGTATCCTGCCGGATTTCACCGCGATGCTGGACGGAGGGTGACCGCTCGGACACCTGAGGTGTCGGCTCCGAAGCCGGGCCGGCCCGGGGCGGACGGCGGGTCGACGCCCTCGCCGCGACCCGCGGCGCACTCCCGCGCACCGCCCCTCTTCTCGTGAACCTCCGGGCCGGCGCCCGCGTTCCCCACGGGCCGCGCCCGCCCCCGGGCGCACGCAGGTCCTCCGCACAAAAGATGCCAAATCGCTATCGGTCCAGCGCTCGATCGGCACGACCGGCTGGGAAGGTGTCAGCCATGCACCTGACCAACAGCTCGCCCACCATCACCCCGCGTGATCGCCACCTGCTTCGGCACGCGGCTCTCGCGGTCGGCTGTGCCGCGCTGTTCGCCGTGCTGGCGGCCCTGGTGCAGACGGCCTGGCGCCCGCTCGCCCGCTTCGACCACGCGTCGGTCGGCGACCTGCACCACTACGCCACGGAGCACACCGTGTGGACCGCCGCGGTGCAGATGTTCTCCAACATCGGCGGCACCGTCACCATGCGGACGGTGCTCGGCCTGGTCGCGGTCTGGCTCTGGCTGATCGGCGCACGGGTGCTGGCCGGCTGGGTGGCGGCGCAGACCCTGATCGGCTGGGGCGGCCTGTGGGTCCTGAAGCTCTCGTTCGGCCGCGAGCGGCCCACGTTCCCCGAGCCGGTCTCGCACGCCGGCGGCCCGGCCCTCCCCTCCGGCCACGCGATGGCCTCCGCGATCACCTGTGCCGTCCTGGTCGGCCTGCTCTGGCCCCGGGTCCGCCGATCCGGCCGGATCGCCGCCTGCTCGGTCGCCGCCCTCACCGTGCTGGCGGTCGGCTTCACCAGGGTCGCCCTCGGCGTCCACTGGCCCAGCGACGTCCTCGCCGGCTGGCTCGCCGCCGGTATCGTCCTCGGCGCCGTGACGGTCGTCATCGAGCTGTCGCGTCCCGGCGCGCTGGCCCGCGACGTCCGACGGGTGGACTGGCGCACCCGCCCCCGGGTCCAGCGCGTCCTCGTCTCTCCCACCGGCCTGCCCGACGACGCCGCGGAACCCAGCGGTCACCCCGACGAACTGATCCGCTGACACGCCCCTCGGAGCCACCTCCGCCGGCACACTCCGCCCGCTCCCGGCACGGATCTGGCCGGGCCGGGTCGAGCTCCGGGCGCTCTGCGTCGGTCGGCGCCCAAATCCCTGCCTGCCGGACCGTGGTGGCGGGGACCGACCGTGTCCGAGCCGGGCCGAGCACAGGCAACGCTGAGCGGCCGGTGACACGTGACGACGAAGGGCCGGCTCCGAGGATCCCCTCGTGAACCGGCCCTTCTCACGTCATCCGCCGTGATCGGCGCTGTGCCCCAGGCAGGATTCGAACCTGCGACACCGGCTTTAGGAGAGCCGTGCTCTATCCCCTGAGCTACTGAGGCGGGGATGACCGCTGACAGCCTAGCGGATCGGCGGAGGGAGGGGTGGCGGTACGAGGCGGGCGGCCGGACCGACGGGGAGTCAGCTCCGCCGGGAGGACGGAGCCCGGGTGCGGAGCGGGGGTCACCGGTGATCACCCCCCGAGCTGATCACTCCGCAGGGGCGGCGGATAGCCTGGGTGAACAAACGTGCCGGTGGGGGCATTGGCGTCCACCGGGGAGGACCACAGCGAGGACGGGGCGCGCCAGCATGACGTCGGGGGACCAACAACGGTACCGGCCCGCCGTTCTTCGGCTGCTGCAGACGGTGTGGCTCTGGCCGGCGCTGATCATGCTGGTCGTGGGCGGGTACCGGCTCGGCACGCCCGACCTCTGGCGGGACGAGGTGGCGAGCTGGACGGCGGCCACCCGCCCGCTCGGGGACCTGCTGCGGATGCTGCAGCACGTCGATGCCAGCAACGGCACCTACTACGTGCTCCTCCACGGCTGGACGGCGGTGTTCGGCGACTCGGTGATCTCCCTGCGGCTGCCGTCGGTGCTGGCCATGGCCGGTGCGGCCGGGTTCGTGGCGCTCACCGCCGAGCGGCTGTTCGGCGGCCGGGTCGCGGGGATGTCCGCCGGGGCGCTCTTCGCGGTCGTGCCACTGGTCTCCCGGTACGCGCAGGAGGCCCGCTCCTACGCGCTGGTGACCTGTGCGGTCGCGGCCGCGACCTGGTTCCTGCTCCGGGCGCTGGACGAACCGACGCTGCGGCGGTGGGCGCCGTACTGCGTGGCGATGGCGGTCGCGGGGGCGGGACACCTGGTCTCGCTGAGCACCCTGGTCGGACAACTCGCCCTGGTGACGCCGTACCTGGTCCGCCGCGGCGCGGCGCGGCGACGGCTGCTGTGGCGGCTCCCCCTGGCGGTGGCCGTCGCGGCGCTGGCCGCGCTGCCGGTGGCGGTGCTGGGCAACCGGCAGTCCGGGCGCCAGTTGGGCTGGCTCGCCCGGCCGAGCCTGGACCAGCTGTGGCACTTCGGCGAGCCGCTCTTCGGTTCGGCCCGGGTGTTCCACGTCTTCGTGGTGCTCGGGCTGCTGGCCCTGGCCCTGCCCGGACGCCGGCGGCCCGCGGTCCAGCTGCTGCTGCTCGCGGTACTGCCGGTGCTGGCGGTCTGGGTGATGTCGCGCGGCTCGACCTCGTACTTCCTCGACCGGTACCTGCTGTTCACGGTGCCCGCCTGGGCGGCGCTGGCCGGCGGCGGGATCCGTGCCGTGTACGGCGCGGTGGTGGCGGTCGCCCGGCGGACCCGGACGCCCCGGGAGCTGCGGGTGGCGGGGCTGCTGCTGGCGCTCGGGCTGGTCGCGACGGCGGGAGTGGTGGCCCTGCCCCGGCAGTCGCTGGTCCGCTACCAGGGTTCGCACTCGCAGTCGAAGGAGCCGTACCAGGCGGCGGCCGGGCTGATAGCCGCCGGCTACCGTCCCGGTGACGGGCTGGTCGTGCCGCTCGGCGACCAGGCCTGGTCGATGGTGGGACCGGGTGTCTCCTACTACCTGCCGGACCGGGTGCAGCCGTACCCGGTGTTCGTCGAACGCAGTGCCGCCCAGGCCGAGGACCTCTTCCCGGTGGCGTGCCCGCGGCCCGCCGACTGCACGGGGCCCGGGCGGCGGGCCTGGCTGCTGGTGCTCGGGGACACCGCCGATCCGCTGGCCGTGCTGCCCGGCGACCAGGTGGCGGCCCTGCGCGAACGGTACGGCCCGCCGGACCGGGTGACGCCGCTCGGCGGGGTGACCCTGGCCCTGCTGGACGGCACGCGCTGACGCCGTAGCGCCGCTCGTACCCTCCGGAGCGCGGTCAGCGGTCACTCCTCGCCCGCCTCGCACGTCCCTCCCTCCCCCGGGCACGTCGCGGCCGGATGTTCCGGGCCACGCCGCCGTGCCGCCCGCGCGCCGTGCCCCCGTCGCCCCCGGATGCGCGCTCCCGGAGGGCGGGCGACCATGGTGCGCAGTGACCAGGTCGGGAGGACGGGCCCGTGAGCGAGCAGCCGACCGGCCGGAGGACCCGGCGGAAGGCCCGGCGGAGGGCGCGGTGGAGGACGCGGTCGGCCGAGCTGACCGGATACGCGCGCGGACTGCCCGAGCACGTGCCGATGGTGGGCCGGGCCCTGCACCATCTGATCCGGGTCAACCTGCTGGACTGCGCGACCCGGCTGGCCGCCCAGGCGTTCCTGAGCGCACTGCCGGCACTGTTCGTGGTGGCGGTCTTCACCCCGGCGGCGATCCGGGAGGGCGTGGTGCGGTCGCTGCGCAAGGAGCTGGGTCTGGAGGGCGACGCGGCGCAGTCGGTGCAGCAGTTGCTCGGGACCGGCCACGAGCAGGACACCGGGTTCGGACTGCTCGGCGCGCTGGTGACGCTGTTGTCGGCGACGGCGCTGAGCCGGGCGATGCAGCGGGTCTGCGAGCGCTGCTGGGAACTGCCGAAGTCGGGGACGAGGGTGGCGGCCTGGCGCTGGCTGGTCTGGCTGGCGGTCTGGCTGGTCACCCTGGTGCTGCAGACGCCGGTCCGGGACGGCTTCGGGTTGGGGGCCTGGCTGGGGATCCCGCTGACGTTCCTGGACGGGACGGCGATCTGGTGGTGGACGCAGCACCTGCTGCTGGGCGCCCGGGTGCGCTGGCTGCCGCTGCTGCCGGGGGCGCTGCTCTGCGGGACGGTGGTGGTGGGCCTCGGGGTGGCCTCGCGCGTCTACCTGCCGGGCGCGATGGCTCGCAGCATCGGCCAGTTCGGGCCGTACGGGGTGGTCTTCACCGGGCTGTCCTGGCTGATCGTCATGTTCGCCGGGCTGACGCTGTCGATCGCGCTGGGCCGGGTGGTGTCCGAGGAGGAGTCGGTCGCGGGGCTGTTGGGTTCGCGGACCGAACCCGGCCGCTGGGGCGGCGCACGGTTCTGAGCCCCGGGCGGAGCGGGTGCCTGCCGCTCCGCCCGGGGTGTCGCTCAGAGGGCGCGGGTGAGCCGGGAGGCGATGGACGGCGGGTTCAGGTCGGACTGGAGCACGACCGGGACCTCGATCCGGTTGTCGCCCTCGCCCGAGCGCAGCACGCCGACCTTGTCGCCCGCCCTGGCGGTGTGGCCGACCTTCACCGGGTCCAGCACGAGGGTCGCGGTGATGCCGGGGAATCCGGCCACGGTGAGGTCCTTGCCCGCGACGACCGGGACGGTGCCGCCGAGCCCGTCCTCGACCCGGCCGACCACCTCGCCCTGCTTGGCGAGGCTCTGTCCGGTCAGCCCGTTCTGGGCGGCCTGGATCTGCTTGGCGCTGACGTTCTGGACCATCTTGAGGATGCTGGGCTCGGCGGTGGTCGCCGGCTGGCCGAGGGTGACGCCGAGGATCAGCCGGCGCACCCCGCCGACCTCCTTGTAGGCGGCCCACATCAGGCAGCCGCCGGCCGGGGTGCTGGAGCCGGTCTTGACCCCGATGATGCCGTTCTTGGGGGAGATCAGGGTGTTGGTGTTGGAGATCTTCTGGTTGTTGAAGGTGGTGTCCGGGGTCGAGACGATCTGCCGGAAGATCTCGTCCTGCATGACCTGGCCGGCCAGCTTCAGCTGGTCCTTGGCGGTGCTCTTGGTGTCCGGGCTGAATCCGGCCGGGTCGGTGTAGGTCGTGTTGGTCATGCCGAACCTGGCGGCGGTGTCGTTCATCTTCCTGACGAACGCCTCCTCCGAACCGGCGTCCCAGCGGGCCAGCAGCCGGGCCACGTTGTTGGCCGACGGCAGCATCAGCAGTTCCAGGGCCTGGTACTGGCTGATCTGCTGGCCCTCGACCAGGGTGGCGCGGGACTCGTCGACGTTGCCGGACTCCTGGGCCGCCTGCTTGTCGACGGTGATCTTCGGCCCGCTCTCGCCCTTCTTGAGCGGGTGCGACTGGAGGATCAGGTAGGCGTTCATGACCTTGGTGACGCTGGCGATCGAGGCGGGCGTCTCCTGACCGGAGCTGCCCAGGCTGCCGACACCGACCACCTCGGCGGCCGACTGGCCCTTGGCCGGCCAGGCCAGGTCGAGCGGGTCACCGGCGAAGGTGAAGCCGCCCGGGGCGGTGAGCCGCACCTTGCCGTCCGGCAGCGGGCGGAGCAGCTGGGCGGTCACCGCCGCGCCGAGGACGACGGCCAGGAACAGGGTCCAGATGGTGATCCGCTTGAGGGCGCGGCGCAGCGGGGAGACCGGGCGGGCGCTGAGTGCGGCCAGGACCTCCATCGCCTCGGAGGTCGACTCCGGCGATGGCTCCGGGGCGGGAACGGGCTCCGGGGCGGGGAGCGGTTCGGGCTGCGGCAGCGGCGGCGCGGGCGGCACCGGCCGGCGGTCGGGGGTGGGCAGCGGTTCGGGGGCCGGGGTGGGCCCGGGCTCCGGGGCGGGGGGTGCGGGTGCGGGCCGGGGCAGCGGTTCCGGGTCGGGGGTCGGCTCGGGCTCGGGCAGCGGGCGCGGCGCCGGCGGCGCGGGGACGGTGCCCGCACCGGGGGCCGCGGGGGCGCGGAAGGCCCGAAGGGCCCGGGTCCGCTCCGCGTGGTCCGGCTTCTCGAACTTCTCCGTCTGCTCCGTCTGCTCGGGCCGGTCCGTCCGCTCGGGCCTGCCGGTGTCCGGGGCGGCTCCGGCGGCGGCGCTCCCGGTGGGTCCGGCGGTCGAGGAGTCGGCGGTCGCGGCCCCGGCGGCACCCCCGCCGTCCGTCCGCATGGCAAGACGGGGGTCGACGGCGGCCGGGCGCTTCGCCGGCCCGTCCCCGCCCCGCACGCCACCGGTCCCGAGGGGTTCCACCAGCTCCTCCGGCAGGCGCAACGCGGTCGTGGCCTCGTCGGCGGGGAGCCGCAGGGCGGTGGTCGCGTCGTCGGCGGGCAGTCGCAGGGAGGTGGTCGCCTTGTCCGACGGCAGGCGCAGCATCGTCGTCCGGATGTCCGCATCCCGGACACGGAGGTGGGCGGTGGTGCCGCCCCGGGGCGCGCCCGACGCGCCGGAGGCGGTGGCACCGGAGCGCTCCGCACCGGCCGACCCGGCCTCCGACCCGGCCTCGGACCCAGCCTCCGACCCGGTCTCGGAAGCCGGCCCGGGCTCGGAAGCGGTCACGGCGTCGGAGCCGGACGCGGACACGGATCCAGACGCGGTCGCGGGCTCGCCGGACTCGGGTGCGGAGCCGGCCGCGGCCGACCCGGCGGCGGCGCCTCCGCCGGCACCGACCGCCGCCGCGGCAACCTCCTCGGAGGCCGCGGCGGCAGCGGTCCGTTCCCCGTCCCGCTCCCGCGCCCGCTCGCCGTCCCGCAGCACCCTGTCGGGGGACTCGCCCACGTAACCCAGCCTCCTCAACGCCCGGCGGGGCACCGGCAGACCCGATTTCGGGAAGCCGGTACCCCGCCCCGTGTACCTGTACAGTCTCCGCCACCCGCGACCGTTTGCGGTCGCCCACACCCCGCCCGACCGGCGGTTATTGCCGTGGCGCGGCCGCACTGCGGCCTGTTCAACGGTCAGACGCCGGGCCCGCCACGGCCGGTTCCCCCGCTCGATCGCAAGGTCACGATTCGGAGGCGTACTCGACAAGCCCGTGTGAGAGGCGTCACGCTGTTTCCCATCCACGCGGGGAGGCTTGGATGGGCAAGAGCCGCAGAACTATTCCCGAGGAACTCTTGCTGCTCGCTTTGGACCCGGCCACGGGCACCACTGCGCAGCCGCAGACCCTCGACCTCGGACTCGCCGGGGCCCAGCTCGTCGAGCTGTCCCTGGCCGGACGGATCGTTCCGGAGGGAGACCGCATCGCCGTGGTACTGCCACGGCCCACCGGTGACCCGACACTCGACCACGCGCTGGAGCTGTTGCGGCGACGTGGCAGTCCGGTCCGCGCCGCGCACTGGATCGGCGGGCCCCGACTGGGGCTCCGGCAGACCTATCTGGCGCACCTCGAACGGTGCGGCATGGTCACGGCCGTGCCGGGCCAGGTGTGCGGGGTGCTGCCGACGACGCGCTATCAGGCGTCCGACGACTGCACCAACGCTGCGATCAAGCAGCGGTTGGACACCGCGATCCGCACCGGCGTGCCGCCGGACCCGCGGACCGCGGCGCTCGCCGCGCTGGCGCACTCGGTGGGGCTGGGCAAGCACCTCTACCCGGGCAACGAGGGCCGGTCGTCACGGTCCCGGCTGCGCGACCTGATCCGGTACGACCCGCTGGGCGGGATGGTCGCGCACGCCGTGATGGACGTGCAGAACGGCCTGCCGAGCCAGCAGAACCGTTCCGCCCAGAGCGGCGGCGCGGCCCCGGCCGCGAGCAACGGCCGTCCGGCCCCACGCTCGGCGCCCGCACGCGGGTCCGGCGGACGGGTCGCGGCCCCTCGCGTCGGCGTCCGCTGACCCGACGGGGCAGGTCCGGCCGGCCGGGTAGGACCGGTTGCCGGACCGGCACGCGAACCACCCGCGCGCAGGGAACTCACCGGCGCGCAGAGCGGCGCTCGCCGCATCGCTCGCGCCGCACGGCGGCGCTGAGCAACCAGCAGTGAGAAGGGGCGGTCGCCCGCGACGGAAGTCGCCGGCGACCGCCCCTCCGCCGTCCCCACGGGCGGTCCGACCCCACTCGGCCCGGCCCGATCCCCCGCAGAACGTCGTCCGCACCTCGGCCGCATACCGCCCCCGCACGTGCCACCCGCACTTGCGCGGCCCCGCGCCGCGTCCGCACGATGTCCGCACCGCCGTCGCAGCACCACCGGAACGGGCCGCGGAGTCGCATTACCACTCCGGGGGGTCCGTTGTCTCACCGAAGCGCTTTTCCGATGATCTGTTCTACTGCGCTCCTGTGATAACCCGGCGCCGACCTGATCCAAGGTGACATGCTGCACAACGTCAGGGGGGTTGATCCCGATTTCCACAGTGTTCCGAGGACTGCCGTTCCAACGATCACCAGAAGTCCGACCGGAGGCCGACGTGTCCGCGAACATCAATCCCACGGTGCGCCGTCGGCGCCTCGGTTCGGAACTGCGCAAGCTCCGCGAGGGCCTCAGCATGACGGCCGAGGAGGTCGCCGGCCGGCTGATGGTCTCCCAGTCGAAGATCAGCCGACTGGAGAACGGCCGCCGCTCCATCAGCCAGCGGGACGTCCGTGACCTCTGCGACGTCTACAACGTCACCGACGAGGCGATGCGGGCCAGCCTGATGGAGATGGCCCGGGAGTCCCGGCAGCGCGGCTGGTGGCACGACTTCAACGACATGCCGACCCCCTACAGCGTGTACATCGGGCTGGAGGCCGAGGCCTCCTCGATCCGGGCGTACGAGTCCTCCTTCGTCCCCGGGCTGCTGCAGACCGAGCAGTACGCGCAGGCCGTGGTCGAGGGCACCCAGCCGGACACCGACGCGCTCTCCGTCCAGCGCCGGGTCCAGGTCCGGATGAAGCGCCAGGACCGCGTCCAGGGCGAGAACCAGCTGGGCAGCCTCTGGACCGTCATAGACGAGGCGGTGCTGCGCCGGGAGGTCGGCAGCCGCGACGTGATGGCCGACCAGCTGAAGCACATGCTGGAACTGAGCCAGCGCCCCAACATCACCATCCAGGTCATCCCGTTCGCGCACGGCGCCCACCCCGGCATGACCGGGACATTCTCCCTGCTGGAGTTCCCCGAGTCAGCCGATTCCACGGTTGTCTACTTCGAAGGGGTGACGAGCGATCTCTACCTGGAGAAGGAAGCCGACGTGCGCCGCTATACCAGTCTCTACGACCACCTGCGGGCAGCCGCGCTCGGGGTGACGGAGAGCCGGTCGCTGATAGCCACGATTGAAGAGGGATACCACGGATGAGCACCACCTTCGAGAACGGGACGACCTGGTACAAGAGCAGTCACAGCGGCGGCAACGGCGCCTGTGTGGAGATCAGGGTGCCCACCGCCGACGCGGTGGCGGTCCGGGATTCCAAGGATCCCGAAGGTCCGCAACTGCGTTTCTCCGCCGAGGCCTGGAACGTCTTCGCCACCGAGGCCGGAGCCGGGGTGTTCGGCGGGTTCTGACCTCGCGTCGCACCGCTTCTCGGCCCAGGTGCCCGTAGCGGTGTCCGTCGCCCCCTCCCGGGCGGCGGACACCGCTACGGGCATCTGGGCGTCCGGAGCCATGCACCCGTCAAGACCGGACCCCGCCGCACGACGGCCCGGTCGCTCGACGGCCCCGCCGCCCGACGGCCTCAGCCGAGCACCGGGTAGCGGGCCGACCAGGCCTCGCCCTCCGGGGTCCGTGCTCTGTGCAGTTCGGGCCCGTGCAGGAGTTCCAGGACGAAGTCGTCCGCCAGCTCCAGCAGCGCCCCCCGCCCCTCCAGGCCCACCACCAGGCCGGGCGGCAGCGCGGTGTCACCGTGCAGCACTCCCAGCAGGTTGCCGCAGATCGCGCCGGTGGAGTCGCTGTCCCCCGAGTGGTTCACCGCCAGCAGCAGCCCGGACCGGACGTCGTGCGCGACCAGTGCGCAGTACACCCCGATCGCCAGTGCCTCCTCGGCGACCCAGCCCTCCCCCAGCGCCTCCACCCGCTCGGCGGACGGCTCCCCGGCCCGCACCGCGTCCAGTGCCGCCCGCAGCGCGGCCGTCGTCTCCTCGTGCGCCGGCCGCTCCGAGAGCAGGGCGAGCGCCAGGTGCACCCCCTCCTCCAGGGTGCCGCCCCGGGCCACGGTCTGGACGATCACCGCCAGCGCACCCGCCGAGAGGTAGCCGGTGGGGTGGCCGTGGGTCAGCACCGAGCACTCCACCGCCAGCTGGAACACCAGCCCCGGCTCCCAGGTGGTGAGCAGCCCGAACGGCGCCGCCCGCATCACCGTGCCGCACCCCTTGGAGTGCGGGTTCTTCGGCGACTCCAGGGTGCCCAGCCGGTCGGCGTCCACCCCCGAGAGCCCGGACAGGCAGGCCTGCCCGGGCGCCCGCTGCGCGTACAGCCACTCCTCCCGGCCGAGCCAGCCGAGGTCGGACCGGCGTTCGTCCGGTCCCCAGTCCCGTTGGGTGGCGGCCCAGCGCAGATAGGCGCGGTGGACGTCGGTGGGCGGGTGCCAGCTGCCGGTGTCCCGGCGGATGTGGGCGCGGATCAGGCCGTCGACGGTGAACAGCACCATCTGGGTGTCGTCGGTGACCGCCCCCAACCGCCCGTACGCGGGGACGTAGCCGGTCACACCGCGCGGGCCGTGCGCGGCGCGGATCTTCTCCAGCGAGTCGAACTCGATGCCGGCGCCGAGCGCGTCCCCGATCGCCCCGCCGAGCAGACAGCCCCGCACCCGGCTGCGGAAGTCCTGTTGCTGTGCGCGTGACCACAGTGGCATCACGACGGGCGCCTTTCGTACGAAAGCGGGCGGACCGCGCGACGCACGGCCGGTCGCGCGCCCTCGCACTGTATTCGAAGGCCCGAACGGGTCGCGGGCCTCCCTGGAACACCAGCACTTCCACCCGATGTCGCCGGTCCGCCATGCCTCGTCCACGGACCGCCACCCCGGGCTGCCTACCGTCCCGGGCCATGACCATCTCCCGCACCCGCCTGACCGCGGCCGTCGCCCTGACCTGCGCACTGACGCTCGGCACCCCGGCGCTCGCCGCGGCCGCGCCGGCCGGCTCCCCCGCCCCGGCCGCCGCCCACCACGCCGCCCACCACGCCGCCCGCGCCGTCCCGTTCACCGCCGCCACCGCCACCCAGCAGGCCGACGGGAGCTTCAGCCTCACCTGGACCGCCCCCGGCGCCCGCGGCGTCACCGTCTACGCCGGCACCGACCCGGAGGACATCCGCCACCGCAGGCCCGTCGCCGGGGGCGCCGGCAGCGCGACCGTGACGGTCACCGGCCTGCCCGCCGCCGACCGCTGGTACTTCGAGCTCGTCCCCGACCGCGGCGCCCCGCTGGTGATCGCCGACCGCTCGCTGCACCTCGCCTCCGCACCCAACTTCCGCGACGCGGGCGGCTACCGCACCACCGACGGCCGCTGGGTGCGGACGGGCGTGGTCTACCGCTCCGGCGACCTCTCCAGGCTCACCGACCAGGACCTCGCCAAGCTCCGCCGCCTCGGCATCCGCACCGTCTTCGACCTGCGGACCCCGGCCGAGCAGAAGGCCGCCCCGGACCGGCTCCCCGCCGGTGCCACCGCCGTCTCCGCCAACGTGCTCGGCGCCGCCGACACCGGCGCGTTCAACGTCACCACCCCGCAGGCCGCCGTCCAGGCGATGGTGGACGCCGAGCGCACCATGGTCTCCGCCGACAGTGCCCGGACCGCCTACCGATCGGTGCTCGACTCCCTGGTGGAGCGTGACGACGAGGGCATCCTGTTCCACTGCACCGCCGGCAAGGACCGCACCGGCTGGGCCTCCGCCGCCCTGCTCACCGCGCTCGGCGTGCCGCGCGAGACGGTCGAGGCCGACTACCTCGCCAGCAACACCTACCGGGCCGCGGAGATCGCCGCCACCCTGGCCCAGTTGCCGCCCGCCTACCAGGCGGTCTACAAGCCGCTGCTGGACGTCCGGCCCGAGTACCTGAACGCCGGCTTCGACGAGGTGCGGCAGCGGTTCGGCTCCTTCGACGGCTACCTGAAGTCCGGCCTCGGCCTGGACCAGCGGGACCTGCGCGACCTGCGCAGCCAGCTTCTCGTCGGCTGAGGCCGGCCCCGGCCCCCGGACCTCCGGCCCCCGTCCGACTGTCCGAGAATGCCCGCCGCCCGACGCGAGGCGGACGGCGGGCCGGACGGGCCCGGACGGCCCCGGACGGTTCGGCCGTCAGTCCACCAGCGGCAGCAGCTCGGGAAGGTGCCCGTCCGAGGCGAGCGCGGCGGCCCGCCGCTCGGCCGGCACCTCGCCGTAGGTCGTGGTGCGCTGCCGGTGCGGGCGGCCGACCGCCTCGGCGATCGCCTGGAGGTCCCGGACCGACTTGTAGCTGCCGTACGCCGAGCCGGCCATCCGCGAGATGGTCTCCTCCATCAGCGTGCCGCCAAGGTCGTTGGCGCCCGAGCGGAGCATCTCGGCCGCGCCCTCCGCGCCCAGCTTCACCCAGCTGGTCTGGATGTTGGGGATGTGCGGGTGGAGCAGCAGCCGGGCCATCGCGACCACCGCCCGGTTGTCCCGGGCGGTGGGGCCCGGCCGCGCGATGCCGGCCAGGTAGACCGGGGCGTTGGTGTGGATGAACGGCAGCGTCACGAACTCGGTGAAGCCGCCGGTCCGCTGCTGGATCCCGGCGAGCAGCCGCAGGTGGCCGAGCCAGTGCGCCGGGGTGTCCACGTGCCCGTACATCATCGTGGACGAGGAGCGGATCCCCAGCTCGTGCGCGGTGCTGACGACCTCCACCCAGGTCGCGGCCGGCAGCTTGCCCTTGGTGAGCACCCAGCGGACCTCGTCGTCCAGGATCTCGGCGGCCGTGCCCGGGATGGTGTCCAGACCGGACTCCTGGGCCCGCTGCAGCCAGTCGCGGATCGAGAGGCCGGTCCGGGTGGCGCCGTTGACCACCTCCATCGGCGAGAACGCGTGCACGTGGATGCCGGGGACCCGTTCCTTCACCGCGCGCGCGATGTCGAAGTAGGCGGTGCCGGGCAGGTCCGGGTGGATGCCGCCCTGCATGCAGACCTCGGTGGCGCCCACCTCCCAGGCCTGGGCGGCCCGGTCGGCCACCTGGTCCAGCGAGAGGCTGTACGCGTCCGCGTCGGTGCGGCGCTGGGCGAAGGCGCAGAACCGGCAGCCGGTGTAGCAGACGTTGGTGAAGTTGATGTTCCGGGTGACGCAGTAGGTGACCTCGTCCCCGACCGTGTCGCGGCGCACCGCGTCGGCGATCCGGCAGAGCGCGTCCAGCGCCGGGCCGTCCGCGTGGAACAGGGCCAGCGCCTGCGCGTCCGTCAGCCCGGTCGGGTCGTCGGCGGCCACCGCGAGGGCCGCCCGGACGTCGGCGTCGAGGCGCTCCGGCGCCCCGGCCGGCCCGGGGACGGAGGCCGCCTGCTCGCGCAGTACCTCCCAGTCGCCGTAGACGTCCTCGAAGTCGGCCCGGCGGTCGCCGGTCCGGCCCTCCCTGTCGACGGCGGTGTGCAGGTCGGTGCGCCCGTACGACTCCGGCAGGTCCTCCGGCTCCTGCCAGGGAAGCCCGGTGACCACCGCGTCCGGGCGGGCCAGGCCGGTGTCCGGGTCGGCCAGCGCCCGGACGTGCGGCAGCACCCGGGGGTCGAGCCAGGGCTCGCCGTGCCGCACGTACTCGGGGTAGACGGCGAGGCGCTCGCGCAGCTCGAAGCCGGCCGCCGCCGCGTGCTCGGCGAGCTTCTCGATCTGGGGCCAGGGACGCTCGGGGTTGACGTGGTCGGGGGTCAGCGGCGAGACGCCGCCCCAGTCGTCGATGCCGGCGCCGATCAGCCGCTCGTACTCGCCGTCCACCAGGTTCGGCGGGGCCTGGAGGCAGGCGGACGGGCCCATGATGTGCCGGGCCACCGCGACGGTGGCGACCAGCTCGTCCAGCTCCGCGTCCGGCATCCCGCGCATCGCGGTGTCCGGCTTGGCGCGGAAGTTCTGCAGGATCAGCTCCTGGATGCCGTGGTAGGCCCGGGAGACGCGGCGCAGCGCGAACAGCGACTCGGCGCGCTCCTCGTACGTCTCGCCGATGCCGATCAGCAGGCCGCTGGTGAACGGCACCGAGCTGCGGCCCGCGTCCTCCAGCACCCGCAGCCGGACGGCCGGCTCCTTGTCGGGCGAACCGTGGTGCGGGCCGCCGGGCTCGCTCCAGAGCCGGGTGGCGGTGGTCTCCAGCATCATGCCCATCGAGGCCGAGACCGGCTTGAGCCGCTGGAAGTCGGTCCAGCTCAGCACCCCGGGGTTGAGGTGCGGGAGCAGACCGGTCTCCTCCAGGATACGGATCGACATCGCGCGGACGTAGGCGATGGTGTCGTCGTAGCCGTGCGCGTCGAGCCACTCGCGGGCCTCCGGCCAGCGGTCCTCCGGCTTGTCGCCGAGGGTGATCAGCGCTTCCTTGCACCCGAGCTCGGCGCCCCGGCGGGCGACCTCCAGCACCTCGTCCGGGGACATGAACATCCCGTGGCCGGCCCGGCGGAGCTTGCCGGGGACGGTCACGAAGGTGCAGTAGTGGCACTTGTCCCGGCAGAGCCGGGTGAGCGGGATGAACACGCTCTTGGAGTAGGTGATGACGCCGGGGCGGCCGGTCGCTTCGAGGCCCGCGTCGCGCACCCGGGCGGCGCTCGCACAGAGGTCGCGCAGGTCCTCGCCCCTGGCCCGGAGGAGTACCGCCGCCTCGGTCGCGTCGAGCGCGACACCGTCCCGGGCCCGCCGCAGGGCTCGCCGCATCGCGTTGGCGGTCGGGATGTTGGTTGCGTCCATGCTCGCGACCCTACGCCAGTTCCCGCACGTTCCTCGTACGTTCGGAGGAGCCGACCCTGAGGTGCTGTCAGGGTCGGCTGCGCCGCGAGACCGACCCGGATCTGGCCCTGCAGGGCGATGACGGAAACGGTCCGGGGACGTCTAATGGAGACACAGGGACAGTCGGTCACTGACGGAGGGGTTGGACGCGATGACGGACGACAGGACGACCGCGGTGGGTGGTTCGGCGGACGGGTTCCGGGACGACTTCCAGGACGGGCTCCGGGAGGGCGTGCCGTACCGGTCGGGCCGCCGGACGATGATCAGGGTGGCGGTTCCGCTGGCGGTGGCCGCCACGATCGCCGCCGGTGTGGGGCTGGGGCCGGCGCTGGCGGACTCCTCGCCCCCGGACCTTCCGACGCTGACGGCGGAACAGGTGGTGGCGAAGGCCCTCGGCTCGCAGGCCGAGACGCTCTCCGGCACCGTGTCGGTCTCGGCCGACCTGGGCGTGCCGAGCCAGCTGCTCGGCGCCGCGGCCGGCGGGATCGGCTCGGGCGGCCCCGGTGGCGGCAAGTCGTCGGGGGCCTCGCCGGAGTCCAAGCTGACCGGTCTGCTGGGCGGTGAGCACACGCTGCGGGTCGCGGTCGACGGTCCGGACAAGCAGCGGATCGGCCTCCTGGAGCACCTCTCCGGGTACGAGCTGGTCCGCAACGGCGACCAGGCCTGGGCCTGGGACAGCGCCACCAACGAGGCGGTCCACCTGAGCGGGGTCCGGTCCGACGGCCCGGCCGGGCAGCCGGGAGCCGGCCACGAGGCCAGGACGCCGCTGACCGGGGCACCGACCACCCCGCAGGAGGCGGCCCGGCTGTTCCTCACCGCGAGCGCGGGCACCACCGCCGTGGCCGTGGACGGCACCGCGAGCGTGGCCGGGCAGAAGGCGTACCAGCTGAGCGTGAAGCCCACCCAGCCCGGCTCGACCATCGGCGAGGTGCGGATCGCGGTGGCCGCCGACAACGGCGTCCCGCTGGCCGTGGTGGTCAGGGGCTCCGACGGCAGCACCGTGCTGGACGTCCACTTCACCGACGTGTCGTTCGCCAGGCCCGCCGCCAAGACCTTCGAGTTCACCGTGCCCAAGGGCGCCAAGGTGACGGAGAAGAAGGCGTCGGAGGACCGGACGGGCGCGGACGCGAAGGCCGAGGTCCCGCCCGGGGCGAAGGCCGCCGCGGAGGGCCTGAACGTGGTCGGCGAGGGCTGGACCGCGGTGCTCTCCGCCGCGCTGCCCAGCGGCGACGTGTTCGTCCCGGCCGAGGGCAGGGGCCCGCGCGGCAAGGGCGGGCGCGGGCCGGGCGCCAGCGAGGGCAACGCGCAGAACCCGCTGGCGCTGGTCAAGTCGCTCGGCAAGCCCGTCGCCGGGGGATCGCTGATCAGCACCAAGGTGCTGAACGTGCTGGTCACCGACGACGGCCGGGTCTTCGCGGGCGCGGTGACCCTGCCGGTGCTGCAGAGTGCGGCCGGGGTGAAGTAAGTGACCCAGGCTCCGGTAACGGGGGACGTTACGGAGCCGGCCGGGGGCCGGGGCGCGACGACGCGCCCGGCCCCCGTTGCCGCTTCGCCCTCCGCGACATCGACGACATCGACGCACTCCTCCTCTCCCGCGTCCTCCGCCTCCTCCGACGACGTGATCAGAGCCAGGGGGCTGACCAAGCGGTTCCGTGGCGGCCAGCTCGCCGTGGACGGGCTGGACCTGACCGTCCCCCGGGGGTCGGTCTTCGGCTTCCTCGGACCCAACGGCTCCGGCAAGACCACCACCATCCGGATGCTGATGGGCCTGATCTCCCCCAGCTCCGGCGTGGCGACCGTGCTCGGCGAGTCGATGCCGCAGTCGGTCTCCACCGTGCTCCCCCGGGTCGGCGCGCTGATCGAGGGACCGGCGCTCTACGGCTTCCTCTCCGGCCGGGACAACCTGGCCCGGTTCGACGCGGCCGATCCGACCGCCGACCCGCGGACCCGGGCGCAGCGGGTGACCGAGGCGCTGGACCGGGTCGGCCTGACCGCCGCCGCCGGCAAGAAGGCCCGGGCCTACTCCCTGGGCATGAAGCAGCGGCTCGGCCTGGCGGCCGCCCTGCTCCAGCCGCGCGAGCTGCTCGTCCTGGACGAACCGACCAACGGCCTGGACCCGCAGGGCATGCGGGAGATCCGCGCGCTGATCCGGGAGGTCGCGGCGGAGGGGACGACCGTCTTCCTCTCCTCCCACCTGCTGGACGAGATCGAGCAGGTCTGCACGCACGCGGCGGTGATGTCGCGCGGCCGGCTGGTGGTGCAGGGCACCGTCGCCGAACTCGCCGCCCGGGCCCGGGGCCGGCTGGTGGTCCGGACCCCGGACACCCACCGGGCGGCCGAGGTGCTGCTCGCGCACGAGGTCGCCGGCGTGCAGGTCGGCGAGGAACGGGTCGACGGCGAGCTGGGCACCCTGGCCGAGGACGCGCTGCCCGGTCTCTGCGCGGCGCTCGTCGCGGCCGAGGTGCGGGTGCACGGCTTCGGGGTGGAGCGGGGCACGTTGGAGGACGCCTTCGTGGCGCTGACCGGGGAGGGCTTCGATGTCGCGGGCTGAGGTGCCGGAGAAGGCAGCGGCTGTGCCGTCCGGGGCACCGGCTCCGGGGACTCCGGTGTCCGGTGTCGCGGCGGCTGCGGTGCGACCGGCGCCCGGGCGGCGGCCGCAGACGGCGGCCGGGTTCCTGGCGCTGTTCCGCAGCGAGCTGGTGCTGACCTTCCGCCGGGTGCGGACCATCGTGCTGCTGGGGATCCTGGCGGTGCTGCCGATCCTGATCGGCACGGTCGTCAGGATCGAGACGGACGGGCCGCGCGGCGGCGAGGGTCCGGCCTTCATCGCGCAGGTCACCCAGAACGGGCTGTTCCTGGTGTTCACGGCGCTCGCCGTGGCCCTGCCGGTCTTCCTGCCGATGACGGTCGGCGTGGTCGCCGGGGACTCGGTGGCCGGTGAGTCCGCCACCGGCACCCTGCGCTACCTGCTGGTCGCCCCGGCCGGGCGGACCCGGCTGCTGGCCGCCAAGTTCACCGCCGGACTGGTCTTCTGCCTGGCGGCCACCGTGACGGTGGCGCTCGCGGCCGTGGCCACCGGGGCGGCGCTGTTCCCGGTCGGCGACGTCACGCTGATCTCCGGGGAGACGATCGGCCTGGGCTCCGCACTGCTGCGGGCGGTCCTGGTGGCGGCCGTGGTGGCCGCCTCGCTGGCCGGGCTGGTCGCGATCGGGCTGTTCGTCTCGACGCTCACCGGCAGCGGCATCGCGGCGATGGCGGCGACCGTCGGACTGGTGATCACCGTGCAGATCCTGGACAGCTTCCCGCAGCTGCACGCGATCCAGCCGTTCCTCTTCACCCACCACTGGCTCACCTTCGGCGACCTGCTGCGGGAGCCGATGTACTGGGACGGCGTGCTGAAGAACCTCGGGCTGCAGGCCGGCTACGTGGCGGTGTTCGGTTCGGCCGCGTGGTCCCGGTTCACCGCGCGGGACATCACGGCCTGAAGGGGCCGGACCGGCGCCGGGACCGGTCCGCTCGGCGGACGGTGGCGGTGGCGGGCCCGGCGGCGGGGGTCGCGGGGCCCGGTCACGAGGGACCGGGCCGCTCGCGGGACGGCCTCGGGACGGGGCCGAGGGCGCGGCCGCCCCGTTCGGCGGGTGACCGGGCTCAGCCGGTGGTGGCCCGGGCGGGCCCGGTGGTCGGCGTCGTGCCGGAGGGCACCGCGTCGGCCGGGGCCACGGCTGCGGAGGCGGCCGCGGCGGCCGCCGTCCGGGCCTGGGCGGCGGCCCGGTCCGTCCGGTCCGCCCGGACGCGCCGCAGGGCGTCCCAGGTGAGCACCGCGAGCGCGGCCCACACCAGGGCGAACCCGGCCCAGCGGGCGGGCGGCATGGACTCGTGGAAGACCGTGACACCGATCAGGAACTGGAACATCGGCGCCAGGTACTGCAGCAGCCCGAGCACGGTCAGGGGCACCCGGACCGCTGCCGCACCGAAGCAGAGCAACGGGATCGCGGTGATCACCCCGCTGAGCACCAGCAGCCCCGAGTGACCCCAGCCGAACGAGCCGGCGACCGTGTGCCCGAAGGTGCCACGGCCACTGACCTGCAGGTACACCAGGTAGCCGAGCGCGAAGGGGAACATGAAGGCGCTCTCCGCCGCCAGGCTCTCCAAGCCGCTCAGCCCGACCGTCTTCTTCAGCAGGCCGTAGGTGGCGAAGGAGAGCGCCAGGGTCAGCGCGATCCACGGCAGGCGCCCGTACCCGACGGTCAGCACCGCCACCGCGAGCGCGCCGATGCCCACCGCGACCCACTGCGCCCTGCGCAGCCGCTCCTTGAGCACCAGCACGCCGAAGGCGATGGTGACCAGCGGGTTGATGAAGTAGCCGAGGCTGGTCTCCACCACGTGACCGGCGTTGACGGCCCAGATGTAGACGCCCCAGTTGACCGAGATCACCACGGCGGCCCCGCCCAGCATGGCGAGCCGGCGGGGCTGGCCCAGCAGCGGGCGTATCCAGCCCCAGTGGCGCTGGACCAGGAGCAGGAGCACCACCGCGACCAGTGACCAGACCATCCGGTTGGCGAGGATGTCGTCGGCGGCACCGGGCTCCAGCAGCGGCCAGAACAGCGGGAAGAGCCCCCAGATCCCGTACGCCGCGACGCCGAACCAGAGCCCTCGGCCGGCTTCCTGCTGGGTTGTCTCTGGCATGGACCGCCTGCTCTCCGCGCGCGCCTGTGTCGAGGCGACGGTAGCGGGCACGGGGGCAGGCTGTCATCTCCGTATTCGGATTTTGGTCATGACAGTCGTCGCGACGGGGGCACGGCGGCGCAGCATCGCAGCCGCCCGCTCACCTGGCCACCCGGTGCGACGGGCGGGCGCCCGGGGCGGGCGCCCGCGCGAAGGGCTCAGGCCCCGAGCGCCACCTTCACGCTCTCCGCCAGCGGGGCGGTCGGACGACCGATCAGCCGGGCCAGGTCGCCCGGGGTGCCGGCCAGCTCGCCACGCGCGATGCCGGCGTCCACGTCGACCAGGATCCCGGCGAAGCCCTCCGGCAGCCCGGCGCCGACCAGCACGGCGAGGTGCTCGGCGGGGGTCACGTCACGGTGCTCGACCGGCTTGCCCGAGACCTGCGCCAGCTCGGCCGCCAGCTCCGGGAGGCTCCACGCGACGTCGCCGCTGAGCTCGTACACCGCGTTCTCGTGGCCCTCGCCGGTGAGGACGGCCACCGCGGCGTCGGCGTAGTCCCGGCGCGGGGCGGAGGCGATCCGGCCCTCACCCGCGCTGCCGACCACCACGCCGCGCTCGGCCGTGCCGGCCGCGTCGCCCAGGTAGTTCTCGGTGTACCAGCCGTTGCGGAGGAGGGCGAACGGGAGTCCGGACTCGCGGATGACCGCCTCGGTGGCCTTGTGCTCGTCGGCCAGCTTGAAGGTGGCCACGCCCGGCGCGCTGGTGTAGGCGAACAGCGCGACACCGGCGGCGCGCGCCGCCTCGACGACGGCGGTGTGCTGCGGGATCCGGTGGCCGACCTCGCTGCCCGAGATCAGCAGCACCCGGTCGCCGGCCGCGAAGGCGCTCTCCAGGCTCTCCGGCCGGTTGTAGTCGACCACCCGGACGGCCACGCCGCGCTCCGCGAGGTCCGCGGCCTTCTCCGCGGAACGGACGGCCACCGCCACCTCGCTCGCGGGGACCTTGGCCAGCAGGCCCTCGACGACGAGGCGGCCGAGCTGTCCGGTGGCACCGGTGACGACGTACATGATGCTGCTCCCTGTGGTGGTTGCCCGTTGAACTTCTGCCTTCGACACTCACTCTAGGGGCGGCACTAACCTTTCGTAAGTACGCACTTCAAAGTAGGGTACTGACATGCAGGTAATGAACTCCACCGACGCCCGCACCGCGGCCGGACCTCCGGCCGAGCCCCTGGCCGAGCCCCTGGCCGGACCACTCGCCACGCCGCACCGCGCCCTGCCCCCGGCCGACGTCTTCGACCGCATGTGCCCGTCCCGGGGCGTGCTGGAGCACGTCACCAGCCGGTGGGGCGTGCTGGTCCTGGGTGCGCTCGACGAACGCGGCTACCGCTTCAGCGAACTGCGCCGCCGGATCTCCGGGGTGAGCGAGAAGATGCTCGCGCAGACCCTGCAGACCCTGGAGCGCGACGGCTTCGTCCTGCGCGAGGCGCACCCGGTCATCCCGCCCCGGGTCGACTACAGCCTGACCCCGCTCGGCCGGGAGGCCGCCCGACTGGTCGCCGGCCTGGCGCACTGGTCGGAGGCGCGGGTGGGCGCCGTCCTGGCCGCCCGCGACGAGTACGACGCACGCGGGCGCTGAGCCTGCGGGCTCAGCCCTCGCGACGCTCCTCGATCAGCGCCGCCAGCCCGTCCAGCACCCGGGCCAGCCCGAAGGCGTACGCGTGGTCCGGGTTGTACGCGCCGCCGTACGCCTCGCCGGCGGCGCTCCCCACCCGGGCCGCCACCGGATACCGCTCGGCGTCGAAGACCCGGGCCAGCAGCGCGGCGTTGGCGGTCCACCACTGGGCGTCGGACATCGCGCTCTCCTGCCGCGCGGCCCGCCCGTCGGCGGCCATCCGGGCGCAGGTCTCGACGAAGCCCAGCAGGTGCGTCAGCGCGGCGTCCAGCTCGACGTCCGGCAGCCCGGTTCCGGCCAGGGCCCCCAGCTCGTACTCGTACTTGGCCATCAGCCCCGGCCCGAGCGGCGGGCGGCTGGTGGCGACCGCCACCGTCCACGGGTGGGCCCGGTGCAGCGCGCGGTTGTCCTCGGCGACGGCGGTGACCCGCGACCGCCAGCCCGCGTCGGCGGGGACGCTCCGGGGCATGGCCGCGTAGACGGTGTCCAGCATCAGGTCGAGCAGCTCGGCCTTGCCCGGTACGTAGGTGTACAGCGCCATCGGCGAGACCCCGAGGTCCTGGGAGACCCGCCGCATCGTGACGGCGTCCACGCCCTCGGCGTCGGCGATCGCGATCGCCGCGGCCGCGATCTCCACCGGGGACTTCGCCTGACGCGGCCCGCGGCGGCCGGGCCGCTCCTCCGCCGTCACGCCCCAGAGCAGCGCGAGGGTCCGCGCCGGGTCACCTGCGCTGCTGCGGTCACTGGCCATGCGCCGATCCTTTCACGCCCGCCGCCCCGGCCGCCGGGCTACCGTCGCCCCCATGACCGACCGCGCCCCCGAACCCCTCCCGCTCACCGACACCCCCGGCCTCGTCCGCCCCCGGGTCACCTGCCGCCGCTGCCACCGCCCCCTGCACGACCCCGAGTCCCGCATCCTCCGCCTCGGCCCCGAATGCCGGGACCCGGCGGATCGCGTCGCCCGCCACGACGTCGACCAGGACCCGCTGCCGGGGCTCGACGGGGCCTCGGACCGCCGGCCGTAACCCGGCGGCCCGCCCCGACGGCCCGCCCCGGCCCCAGCCGGCCGACCCAGCCCGCCCCGGCCGACCCGGCCGGGCGCGCCCGCTCCGGGACCGGCCTCCCGATCGAGCCTGGGCGGCCCGGGGCGGCCCTTGCGCAATTCTCCGTACTATGTATAGTGTACTGCGTGCGGGATAATCGCCGACGAGAGGGACCAGCATGCAGATCACCTCCTCCGCCGTTTCGCTCACCGTCGAGGACGTGGACGCCTCGGCGTCGTTCCTCCGGAAGCACTTCGGGTTCACCGAGCAGATGGCGTCGGACGGGTTCGTCTCCCTCGGGCGGGAGGACGCCGGGCTGAACGTGGTCTTCCTGCGGCGCGGGATCGAGGTGCTGCCGGAGGGCTTCCGCGACCAGGTCGCCGCCGGACTGATCCTGGCCTTCGTGGTCACCGACGTGGCCGCCGAGGAGGCCCGGCTGCGGGCCGAGGGCGCGGAGATCACCATGGCCCTGCGCGAGGAGCCGTGGGGCGAGAAGCTGTTCCAGGTCACCGACCCGAACGGGGTGGTGATCCAGCTCGTGGAGTGGGCGGAACAGTCGTGACGGGCCGCCTTCCGGCCGCATGACGGAGCGACGCCCCCGGCCGGACGGCCGGGGGCGTCGCTCCGTCATGCGGGGCCCGCGCTCAGTCGACCGTCCAGGTGTCGTTGCCGGCGAGCAGTGCGGCGAGGTCGCCCGGGCCCTGCTGGGCGGCTGCGGCGACCAGCTGGCTGGTCATCAGTTCGTCGTACACGGGGCGGCGGACACTCCGCAGCACACCGATCGGGGTGTGGTGCAGGGTGTCCGCATCGGCGATCCGGGAGAGCGCGAACGCCGTGGCCGGACTGGCGGCGTGGGCGTCGTGGACCAGGACGGCGGACTCGTTGGAGGCGGTGACGGCGTCGACGAACAGCTCGCCGTCGGCACCGCGGAAGACGCCCTGGGCACGGTCGGTGCCGAAGCGGATCGGCTGTCCGTCCTCCAGGCGGATCAGCGCCTCGTCACGGGTGCCGGCCTCCTTCAGCACCTCGAAGGCGCCGTCGTTGAAGATGTTGCAGTTCTGGTAGATCTCGACCAGAGCCGTGCCCTCGTGCTCGGCCGCCGCCCGCAGCACCGACTGGAGGTGCTGGCGGTCGGAGTCGATGGTGCGGGCGACGAAGCTCGCCTCCGCACCGATCGCCAGGGAGAGCGGGTTGAACGGGGCGTCCAGCGAACCCATCGGCGTGGATTTGGTGATCTTGCCGAGCTCGCTGGTGGGCGAGTACTGCCCCTTGGTCAGTCCGTAGATGCGGTTGTTGAACAGCAGGATCTTCAGATTCACGTTCCGGCGCAGCGCGTGGATCAGATGGTTGCCGCCGATCGAGAGCGCGTCACCGTCGCCGGTCACCACCCAGACGCTGAGGTCGCGCCGGGAGGAGGCCAGCCCGGTGGCGATCGCCGGCGCGCGGCCGTGGATCGAGTGCACCCCGTAGGTGTTCATGTAGTACGGGAAGCGGGACGAGCAGCCGATACCGGAGACGAAGACGGTGTTCTCCCGTCTGATCCCCAGCTCCGGCATGAACGCCTGTACCGCGGCCAGGATCGCGTAGTCACCGCACCCGGGGCACCAGCGCACCTCCTGGTCGGTCTTGAACTCCTTGGCGGTCTGCGGCGCGTCGGCCTTCGGCACCAACTTCAACGAGGGGAACTGCCTGGTCATCGGTTGTCCTCCTCGTCCAGGTTGCCGATAGCCGCCCACAGCACGTCCGCCAACTGGGCCGCCTTGAACGGAAGTCCACGCACCTGGTTGTAGGACTGGGCGTCCACCAGGTACTTGGCGCGCAGCAGCAGCGCCAGCTGGCCGAGGTTCATCTCCGGAACGATGATCTTGTCGTAACTCCGCAGCACCGTGCCGAGGTTGGCGGGGAAGGGGTTGAGGTTGCGCAGGTGCGTCTGGGCGATCTCGCCGCCGTCCGCCCGGACCCGGCGGACCGCCGCCGTGATCGGGCCGTAGGTCGAACCCCAGCCGATGACCAGCACCCGGGCCTCGCCGGACGGGTCGTCGACCTCGGCCTCGGGGACGGTGATGCCGTCCACCTTGGCCTGGCGGGTGCGGACCATGAAGTCGTGGTTGGCCGGGTCGTAGGAGATGTTGCCGGTGCCGTCCTGCTTCTCGATGCCACCGATCCGGTGCTCCAGACCGGGCGTTCCGGGGACCGCCCACGGCCGGGCCAGCGTCTGCGGATCGCGCAGGTACGGCCAGAAGGTGCCGTCCTCGCGATTCGGGCCGGTGGCGAAGTCCGGTGCGATCTCGGGAAGTTCGTCGACCTCCGGGATCCGCCAGGGCTCGGATCCGTTGGCCAGGTAGCCGTCCGACAGGAGGAAGACGGGGGTGCGGTAGGTGACCGCGATCCGGGCCGCCTCCAGCGCCGCGTCGAAGCACTCGGCCGGGGTGGCCGGGGCCACGATCGGCACCGGGGCCTCGCCGTTGCGGCCGAACATCGCCTGCAGCAGGTCGGCCTGCTCGGTCTTGGTCGGCAGGCCGGTGGACGGCCCGCCACGCTGGATGTCGACCACCAGCAGGGGCAGTTCGAGCGAGACGGCCAGGCCGATGGTCTCGCTCTTCAGCGCCACACCCGGGCCGGACGTGGTGGTCACGCCGAGCGCACCGCCGAAGGCCGCACCGAGCGCCGCACCGATGCCGGCGATCTCGTCCTCGGCCTGGAAGGTGCGCACGTCGTAGTTCTTGTGCCTGCTGAGCTCGTGCAGGATGTCCGAGGCCGGGGTGATCGGGTACGAGCCCAGGTAGAGCGGCAGCCCGGAGCGCCGGGCGGCGGCGATCAGTCCGTAGGACAGGGCCAGGTTCCCGGAGATGTTGCGGTAGCGGCCGGGCGGCAGCTTGGCCGGCGACACCTCGTAGGAGACCGCGAACGACTCGGTCGTCTCGCCGAAGTTCCACCCGGCCCGGAAGGCGACGATGTTGGCCTCGGCGATCAGGGGCTTCTTGGCGAACTTGCTGCGGAGGAAGGTCTCGGTGTTGTGCGTCGGCCGGTGGTACATCCAGGAGAGCAGGCCGAGCGCGAACATGTTCTTCGCCCGTTCGGCGTCCTTGCGGGCCAGTCCGCTGTCCTTGAGCGCCTCCAGGGTGAGCGTGGTGAGCGGCACCTTGTGCAGGTGGTAGGCCTCCAGCGAGCCGTCGTCCAGCGGGTCCGCCCCGTAACCGACCTTGGCCAGCGCGCGCTTGGTGAACTCGTCGGTGTTGACGATGATCTCCGCGCCGCGCGGGAGGTCCGCCAGGTTGGCCTTGAGCGCGGCCGGGTTCATCGCCACCAGGACGTTGGGCGCGTCCCCGGGGGTCAGGATGTCGTGGTCGGCGAAGTGGAGCTGGAAGGACGAGACGCCCGGCAGGGTTCCGGCGGGTGCGCGGATCTCGGCCGGGAAGTTGGGCAGGGTGGAGAGGTCGTTGCCGAAGGACGCCGTCTCGGAGGTGAAACGGTCGCCGGTGAGCTGCATTCCGTCGCCGGAGTCTCCGGCGAATCTGATGATCACCCGGTCCAACTTGCGGATCGGCTTGGCGCGCCCGGGCTGTGGACCGACCGGCACGGCACCGCCGGAGCGGCCACCGCCGGGCCCGGACCGGCCCTCGTCGCCGTCCGAGCCGTCCACTGCTTCTGACTGATCGACCTGACTGGTCACTGCCGCGGACCTCCTCGTGGGCACCAGCCGCGGGCGTGAGCCGTGTGCCCCGTCCGCCTGGTGCACCTCTCGCATCCTATGCGGGTAAGGATTGCCTGGGACGGAACTACCCGATGCGGCGGAAAATCACCGCCGCATACCGGTACAACACAGGGGGCGGCCCGGCCCGTGCCCGGACGGAGAAGGTCGGTTCGAATGCCAACAAAATGTTCGAGAATGCACACCCGGCCGGGGGGCGGCCCATTCAGGAATTCAGATAAGTGAGCACCGCCAGCACGCGGCGGTGATCGCCGGGGCTCTGCGCGAGGCCGAGCTTGAGGAAGATGTTGCTGACGTGCTTCTCCACCGCCCCCTCCGACACGACCAGCTGCTTCGCCACTGCGGTGTTGGTCCGCCCCTCGGCCATCAGCCCCAACACCTCGCGCTCGCGGGGCGTCAGCCCGGCCAGCACGTCGCCCTTGCGGCTGCGGCTGAGCAGCTGCTGCACGACCTCGGGGTCCAGGGCGGTTCCGCCCTCGGCCACCCGGACCACCGCGTCGACGAACTCGCGGACCTCGGCGACCCGGTCCTTCAGCAGGTAGCCGACGCCCCGGGTGGATCCGGCCAGCAGTTCGGAGGCGTAGCGCTCCTCGACGAACTGCGACAGCACCAGCACGCCCAGGGCCGGGTAGAGACCACGGAGCGTGACACAGGCGCGCAGGCCCTCGTCGGTGTGGTCGGGCGGCATCCGGACGTCGGAGACCACCACGTCCGGCAGCGCGTCGGCGGCGGCGAGGTCGTGGACGGTCTTGATCAGGGCGTCGCCGTCCCCGACGCCCGCCACGACCTCCAGGCCGCGGTCGGTGAGCAGCCGGGTCAGGCCCTCCCGCAGAAGTACGGAGTCCTCGGCGATGACGACGCGAAGCATGGCGGCCTTCCGGATGGGCGAAGTGCGGGCGGAGCTGACGAAGGTCAGTCTCCCCCATCCGCGCGCGCCCCGGGGCGGCCGGTCGGGAATTCGCGCCGACCGCGGGGGCAACGGACGCCGGCCGTACGGGCAAGCCCGCACCGGCCTCACATGGTGCGGATGGCCACCGAGTCGCAGAGCGCCTGGAGCGCTTCCTTGGCCGGGCCGTCCGGCAGCGGGTCGAGCAGCGCGCGGGCCTCCTCGGCGTGCCGCAGCGTCTCCCGGCGCGCGCGCTCCAGCGCCGGGTGGCGGCGCAGCAGCCGCAGCGCCTCGGCGTGCAGCTCGTCGTCACCGCTGAGGTCGCGGTTGAGCAGCTCGCGCAGTCGTGCGTCGGACGGGTCGGCGCCGTCGGCCGGCATCTGGCGCAGCAGCAGGGTCGGCAGGGTCGGCACGCCCTCGCGCAGGTCGGTGCCGGGGGTCTTGCCGGACTCGTGGCCGTCGCTGGCGATGTCCAGGACGTCGTCGGCCAGCTGGAAGGCGATGCCGATGCGCTCGCCGTAGGCGCTGAGGGTGTCGATCACCCAGGGTTCGGCACCGGCCAGCAATGCTCCTATCCGGCAGGCGACGGCGATCAGCGAACCGGTCTTGCCGGCCAGTACGTCGAGGTAGTGGCGGAGCGGGTCGGCGTCCGCGGCCGGGCCGACCGTCTCCAGGATCTGACCGGTGACCAGCCGCTCGAAGGCGTCGGCCTGGACGCGGACCGCCTCGGGGCCGAGGTCCGCGAGCACCTGCGAGGCGCGGGAGAAGAGGAAGTCGCCGGTGAGGATGGCGACCGAGTTGTCCCAGCGCGAGTTGGCGCTGGCGGCGCCGCGGCGCACCGGGGCCTCGTCCATGACGTCGTCGTGGTAGAGCGTGGCGAGGTGGGTGAGCTCGACGACGACGGCGGCCGGGACGACACCGGGGGCGTTGGCGTCGCCGAACTGGGCGGCGAGCAGCACCAGCAGCGGGCGGAACCGCTTGCCGCCGGCGGCCATGAGGTGGCTGGCGGTGACCGTGATGAACGGGACGTCGCTCTTCACTGCCTCGGCGAGCGCGACCTCCACCGCGTCCATCCCGGCCTGGACGTCGCGGGTCAGATCGCGGTCCTGCACGCTGAGCCCAAAGGGTCCCACGACGGTCACGAAGACCACTCCTCTGTCCCTGGTCGATCTAGCGGCCTGGTCCCTGAGTGCCGCCGCTGGCCATACAGGCAGGGTATCCGGTCGCGAGTGGATCACTGCACGGGCGTGCGGGTCTGTCATGGTCGGGGCGTCCGCGCTGGCCAGCGGGGATGCCGGGACGACGCGTCCGGGCCGCGCGCAAGGGGCGCGGCCCGGACGGCCGGTGAGCGCTCGGCGCGCGCTCAGCCGACGAAGATCGAGGCCTTCGACGCCAGGTCCAGGAAGTACTGCGGGAGCAGTCCGAGGCCGAGCGTGGCGAGGACCCCGATGGCGATCGCGGTCGCCGTGAAGGCGCTCGGGATGGCGACGGTCGGACCGCCCGGCTGCGGGTCCGAGAAGAACATCAGCACGATGACCCTGATGTAGAAGAACGCCGCCACCGCGGAGCTGAGCACACCGACGATCACCAGCGGGGTGGCCCCGCCGGCCGCGGCGGCCTGGAAGACCGCGAACTTGCCGGTGAAGCCGGAGGTGAGCGGGATCCCCGCGAAGGCCAGTAGGAAGAGCGCGAAGACCGCCGCGACCAGCGGCGAACGCCGGCCCAGGCCGGCCCAGCTCGACAGGTGGGTCGCCTCGCCCTTGGAGTCGCGCACCAGGGTGACCACGGCGAAGGCACCGAGCGTCACGAAGGAGTACGCCAGCAGGTAGAAGAGCACCGAGCTCAGGCCCTGCTTGTTGGTGGCGATCACGCCGGTGAGGATGAACCCGGCGTGCGCGATCGAGGAGTAGGCGAGCAGCCGCTTGACGTCCTGCTGGGTGACGGCCAGGACCGCGCCGACCACCATGGTGAGGATCGCCACCCCCCACATCACCGGCCGCCAGTCCAGCCGCAGGGCGGGGAAGGCCACGTAGAACAGCCGCAGCACCGCACCGAACGCGGCCACCTTGGTCGCGGCGGCCATGAAGCCGGTGACCGGGGTCGGCGCGCCCTGGTAGACGTCCGGGGTCCAGGAGTGGAACGGCACCGCGCCGACCTTGAAGAGCAGGCCGACCGCCAGCAGCGCCAGGCCGACCAGCAGCAGCGCGTCGTTCTGGGTGGTGGAGAGCAGCGCCGGGGTGGCCAGTGCCTTGCCGGAGATGACGTCCGAGATCTCGCCGAGCCGCACGGTGCCCGCGAACCCGTACAGCAGGGCGGTGCCGAACAGGAAGAACGCCGAGGCGAAGGCGCCGAGCAGGAAGTACTTGACCGCCGCCTCCTGGGAGAGCAGCCGGCGGCGCCGGGCCAGCGCGCAGAGCAGGTAGAGCGGGAGGGAGAAGACCTCCAGCGCGACGAACATGGTCAGCAGGTCGTTGGCGGCGGGGAAGAGCAGCATGCCGCCGACCGCGAACATGGTGAGCGGGAAGACCTCGCTGGTGGCGAAGCCGGCCCGGATCGCGGCGCGCTCCTGCTCACCGCCGGGGGTGGCGGAGGCCTGGGACGCGAACGCGTCGGCCGGTTCGCCCCCGGCCTTCGGCTCCAGGCCGCGCTCGGCGTAGGTCAGCACCGCGACCACCGCGACGAGCAGGATCACGCCCTGGAGGAAGAGCGCCGGGCCGTCCAGGGCCACCGCGCCCATCGCGAGCAGGTCGAACTTGGTGGAGCCGTAGCCCTGCGAGGCGAGCACCACCACGGCGGTGAACGCGCCGACCAGACCGACCAGGGCGAGGACAACCTGGGCCCGGTGCCGGTACCGGCGGGGCAGGAAGGCCTCCAGCAGGATGCCGGCCACGGCGGTGCCGAACACCACCAGCATCGGCGAGAGCTGGCCGTACTCGACATGCGGCGCGGGGATGCTCTGGGTGTTGCCGCCGGCGGCGGCGAGCCATCCGGTGGTGCTCACTTGTGCTCACCTCCTGGGGTGGCGGACCCGCTCCCGGGTGCCCCGTTGCCGGAGGTCCCGTGGCCGGTGGCGTTGTCGGCGGCGACCGGGTGGACCGGCGCCGGGTCGGTCTGGTGGACCTGCGAGAGGGTCGCGTCGACCGCCGGGTTGACGATGTCGGTGAGCGGCTTCGGGTAGACGCCGAGCAGGACGGTCAGTGCCAGCAGCGGCGTGACGACGACGAGCTCGCGCACCTTGAGGTCCGGCATGCCGCCCACCCCGGCCTTGACCGGGCCGGTCATGGTGCGCTGGTACAGCAGCAGCGCGTACAGCGCGGCGAGCACGATGCCGAAGGTGGCGACGATGCCGACCGCGGGGTACCGGGTGAAGGTGCCCACCAGGACGAGGAACTCGCTGACGAAGGGGGCGAGTCCGGGCAGCGAGAGGGTGGCCAGGCCACCGATCAGGAACGTCCCGGCGAGCACCGGGGCGACCTTCTGGACGCCGCCGTAGTCGGCGATCAGCCGCGAGCCGCGACGGGAGATCAGGAAGCCGGCCACCAGCATCCACGCGGCGGTGGAGATGCCGTGGTTGACCATGTAGAGGGTGGCGCCGCTCTGGCCCTGGCTGGTCATCGCGAAGATGCCCATGATGATGAAGCCGAAGTGCGAGATCGAGGCGTAGGCGACCAGCCGCTTGATGTCCTTCTGGCCGATCGCCAGCAGCGCGCCGTAGATGATCCCGATCACCGAGAGGACGAGGATCGCCGGGGCGAAGGTCTTCGAGGCGTCCGGGAAGAGTCCGAGGCAGAAGCGGAGCATCGCGAAGGTGCCGACCTTGTCCACCACGGCGGTGATCAGGACGGCCGTCCCGGCGGTGGACTCGCCCATCGCGTTCGGCAGCCAGGTGTGCAGCGGCCAGAGCGGGGCCTTCACGGCGAAGGCGAAGAAGAAGCCCAGGAAGAGCGCCTTCTCTGCGGTGCCGCTGAGCTGGAGCCGGCCCTCGGCGATCGCGCCGGTCAGCGTCTGCAGGTCGAAGGTGCCGAAGCCCTGCTCCTGTGCGATCACGTACAGGCCGATCACCGCGGCCAGCATGACCAGGCCGCCGAGCAGGTTGTACAGCAGGAACTTGACGGCCGCGTAGGACCGCTGACGGGCGGACTCCGGTCCGCCCGCCCGGTCGCCGAAGCCGCCGATCAGGAAGTACATCGGGATCAGCATGGCTTCGAAGAAGACGTAGAACAGGAAGACGTCGGTGGCGTAGAAGGAGACGATGACCATCGCCTCCACCGCCAGGATCAGGGCGAAGAAGCCCTGGGTGCGCCGCCTGTTCTCGAAGGTGCCGTCCGGGCCGGCGGGCGCCGGGTCGGCGTCGTGCCAGGAGGCGAGCATCACGATCGGCACCAGGACGGCGGTGAGCAGGGCCAGGACCGCGCCGATGCCGTCCACGCCGAGCGAGAAGGTGATGCCGAAGGAGCGGATCCAGCTGTACGACTCGGTCAGCTGGTAGCGCGCGCCGTCCGGGTCGAACTGCGCGGTCACCGCGACGGCCAGCGCCAGGGTGACGGCGGAGACGACCAGCGCGACGGTCTTGGTGGTGCGCCGCCTGGCGTCGGTGGACCCGGCGGGCAGGGCGGCGGTGAGCACCGCGCCGGCCGCCGGGACGGCACACGTGGCGGTGAGCAGGGCGCTCATGTCCGGACCTCCCGACGGTGTGTGTAATCCCAATCCATCAGACGGACCTCATCAGGAGAGTCGTGGCGACCAGCACCAGCGTGCCGCCGAACATGGAGAGCGCGTACGACCGGACGTAGCCGTTCTGGATCCGGCGCAGCCTGCTGGAGATGCCGCCGATGGTGGCGGCCAGGCCGTTGACGAAGCCGTCCAGGCCGCGGCTGTCGAAGTAGACCAGCGCCGCGGTGAGCGCCGAGCCGGGGCGGACCAGGACGGCGTGGTTGAAGTCGTCCTGGAGGAGGTCCCGACGGGCGGCCCGGGTGAGCGGGGAGCCGTACGGCGGCACCACCGGGACGGCGGAGCGGCCGTACACCAGGTACGAGACCGCGACGCCGACCACCATGCAGGCGGTGGTGAGCAGGGTGACGGTGAGCTCGCCGAGCGGCGAGTCGCCGTGGGAGTGGCCGGTGACCGGCTCCAGCCAGGTGACGAAGGAGCTGTTGTAGGCGAAGATCGCACCGGCGAAGACCGAGCCGAAGGCCAGCACGATCATCGGGGCGGTCATGGTCTTCGGGGACTCGTGCGGGTGCGGGTCGTTGCCCTCGGTGTCCGGCTGCCAGCGGCGCTCGCCGAAGAACGTCAGGATCATCACCCGGGTCATGTAGAACGCGGTGACGGCGGCGCCGAGCAGGGTGCAGAGACCGAGGATCCAGCCCTCGGTGCCGCCCTTGGCGAAGGCCGCCTCGATGATCTTGTCCTTGGAGAAGAACCCGGAGAGGCCGGGGAACCCGATGATCGCCAGGTAGCCGAGGCCGAAGGTCACGAAGGTGATCGGCATGAACTTCCGCAGACCGCCGTAGTGACGCATGTTCACCTCGTCGTTCATGCCGTGCATGACCGACCCGGCGCCGAGGAAGAGCCCCGCCTTGAAGAAGCCGTGGGTCACCAGGTGCATGATCGCGAAGGCGTACCCGATCGGGCCGAGGCCGGCCGCGAGGATCATGTAGCCGATCTGCGACATGGTCGAGCCGGCCAGCGCCTTCTTGATGTCGTCCTTGGCGCAACCGACGATCGCCCCGAACAGCAGGGTGACCGTGCCGACCACCACCACGGCGGTCTGGGCGTCCGGCGCCAGGTTGAAGATCGCCCCGGAACGGGTGATCAGGTAGACGCCGGCGGTCACCATGGTGGCCGCGTGGATCAGGGCGGAGACCGGGGTCGGACCCTCCATGGCGTCCCCGAGCCAGGACTGCAGCGGCACCTGGGCGGACTTGCCGCAGGCGGCGAGCAGCAGCATCAGGCCGATCGCGGTCAGCTTGCCCTCGCTCGCCTGGTCCGCGGCGCCGAAGACCGGCTCGAACGCGAAGGAGCCGAACTCGACGAACATCAGCATGATCGCGATCGAGAGGCCCATGTCACCGACGCGGTTGACGATGAACGCCTTCTTCGCGGCGGTGGCGGCGCTCGGCTTGTGCTGCCAGAAGCCGATCAGCAGGTACGAGGCGAGCCCGACGCCCTCCCAACCGAAGTACAGCAGGAGGTAGTTGTCGGCGGTCACCAGCAGCAGCATGGCCGACAGGAAGAGGTTCAGGTAGGCGAAGAACCGGCGCCTGCGCTCGTCGTGCGCCATGTAACCCACCGAGTAGAGGTGGATCAGGGTGCCCACGCCGGTGATCAGCAGGACGAAGGTCATCGAGAGCTGGTCGAGCCGGAAGGCGATGTCGGCCTGGAAGCCGTTCACCGGGATCCAGCTGAACAGGTGCTCGGTGAGCGCGCGGTCCTCGGCCTCCCGGCCCAGCATGTCCGAGAAGAGGACGACGCCGAAGCCGAAGGAGAGGGCGGCGAGCGCGGTGGCCAGCCAGTGGCCGAACCGGTCGAATACCCGGCCGCCGAGCAGGAGCAGGGCGGCGCCGGCCAGCGGAGCCGCGACCAGCAGCGGAATGAGTGAGTTCACCGAAGGCCCTCCGCCTACAGCTTCATGAGGTTGCTGTCATCGACCGAAGCGGAGTGCCTGGTCCGGAAGATGGAGACGATGATGGCGAGGCCGACGACGACCTCGGCCGCCGCGACCACCATGGTGAAGAACGCGATGATCTGGCCGTCCAGGTTGCCGTGCAGGCGGGAGAACGTGACCAGCGCCAGGTTGGAGGCGTTGAGCATCAGCTCGACGCACATGAACAGGACGATCGCGTTCCGCCGGAGCAGTACACCGGAGGCGCCGATGGTGAACAACAGGGCGGAGAGATAGAGGTAGTTGACCGGATTCACTCCGCCCCCTCCTCGTCGTGGTCGGGTGCCGGGTGGTTGTTCGGGACCGGCTCAAGGGTCCTGCGCCGGTTCTCCGGCTGCTCCAGCGCCTTGCGCGGGCCGGTCACCGGCGGGCGCTCGGACGGCGGGCGGCCCAGCCAGTCGGCGGTGGCGGACTCCAGCTCGGCCATCCGCGCCAGCATCTCGTGGCTGACGTCGCGGATCTGGCCGCGCTCGCGGAGGGTCGCCATCACCGAGTCCTCGGCGATGGAACCGTCCGGCAGCAGGGCCGGGATGTCGACCGCGTTGTGCCGGGCGTAGACGCCGGGCGCCGGCTTCGGCGGGAGCTGGAGGTTGTCCCTGACCCGCTGGTCGGCCAGCTCGCGCTGGGTCTTCGGCGGCTTCACGTGCTCGCGGTGGGTCAGCACCATGGCGCCGATCGCGGCGGTGATCAGCAGTGCGCCGGTGACCTCGAAGGCCCAGACGTACTTGGTGAAGATCAGCCGGGCCAGGCCCTGGACGTTGCCCTCGGCGTTGGCCTCGCCGAGGCCGACGAAGGTGTCCAGCTTGGCGTTGGCGACCCCGGCGAGCAGCAGCACCCCGAAGCCCAGGCCGCAGAACACGGCGGCGAACCGCTGGCCCTTCAGCTGTTCCTTCAGCGAGTCCGCGCTGGTCACGCCGACCAGCATCACCACGAAGAGGAAGAGCATCATGATCGCGCCGGTGTAGACGACGATCTGCACCACGCCCAGGAAGACCGCGCCCTGGGCCATGTAGCAGACCGCCAGGGCGAGCATGGTGGCGGCCAGGCAGAGCGCGCTGTGCACGGCCTTCTTCATCAGCAGCATGCCGAGCGCGCCGCCGACGGCGATCACCGCGAGGACCCAGAACTGCACGGCCTCGCCGGTGGAGGTCGCGCCCGTGACGGCGGCGAGAGTGGCGGGGGCGGTGGTCACGACAGCTCCTCCCTCTCCCGGTCGGTGCGCTCCTGCTGGACCGTCCCGGGCGCCGCCGCGGTGATCTCGCCCCGGTAGTACGCACCCTCGTCGGTGCCCGGGAAGATCGAGTGCGGGCTGTCGACCATGCCCTCGGAGAGGCCGACCAGCAGCTGTTCCTTGGTGAAGATGAGGTCGGCGCGGGAGGAGTCCGCCAGCTCGTACTCGTTGGTCATGGTGAGCGCACGGGTCGGACAGGCCTCGATGCAGAGACCGCAGAGGATGCAGCGCGCGTAGTTGATCTGGTAGACCGCGCCGTACCGCTCACCGGGCGAGTAGCGCTCGTCGTCCCGGTTGTCGGCGCCCTCGACGTAGATCGCGTCGGCCGGGCAGGCCCACGCGCAGAGCTCGCAGCCGACGCACTTCTCCAGACCGTCCGGGTGCCGGTTCAGCTGGTGGCGGCCGTGGAAGCGCGGAGCGGTGGGCTTCTTCTGCTCCGGGTACTGCTCGGTGAGCCGCTTCTTGAACATGGCCTTGAAGGTCACGCCGAAGCCGGCGGCCGGCCCGAGGACGGACGGCTTCTCGGTCGGTTCGGGCCGGTCGGCCCGGGCGTTCTGGTCGGACGACATCTCGGTTCAGCTCCCTTCGGAATGGTCGGCCCCGTTGAGGGCGTCCTGGAGTTGCTTCGGGGCGCGGCTGCGCCGGCGCGGGACCGGCGGAAGCTGCTGACCGGGCAGCGGCGGCACCGGGTACCCACCCGCCATCGGGTCGAACACGGGTTCCGGGGCGTCCTGTTCGGGTTCGGGCTTGCGCTGCACGACGTCCCGGAGCAGGCCGAGCAGCAGGAGGACGCCGACCGGGGCTCCGACGTAGAGCACCACCTGGCCGAACTCGTAGCCCTCGTTGCGCAGGGCCCGGACACTGGCCACCATCACCAGCCAGACCAGCGAGACCGGGATCAGCACCTTCCAGCCCAGCTTCATGAACTGGTCGTAGCGGAGCCGGGGCAGGGTGCCGCGCAGCCAGATGAAGAAGAAGAGCAGCAGCTGGATCTTGAGGATGATCCAGAGCATCGGCCACCAGCCGTGGTTGGCGCCCTCCCAGAAGGTGGAGACCGGCCAGGGAGCCCGCCAGCCACCCAGGAACAGCGTGGAGGCGACGGCCGACACGGTCACCATGTTCACGTACTCGGCGAGCATGAACATCGCGAACTTCAGCGAGGAGTACTCGGTGTTGAAGCCGCCGACCAGCTCGCCCTCGGCCTCCGGGAGGTCGAACGGCGCCCGGTTGGTCTCCCCGACCATCGCGATGATGTAGACGATGAACGACACCGGCAGCAGCACCGCGAACCAGGTCGGCTGTTGCGAGGAGACGATCTCCGACGTGGACATCGAGCCCGAGTAGATGAACACCGCCGCGAAGGACAGGCCCATCGCGATCTCGTAGCTGATCATCTGGGCCGAGGAGCGGATCCCGCCGAGCAGCGGGTACGTCGAGCCGGAGGACCAGCCCGCCAGCACGATGCCGTAGATACCGACCGAGGCGGTGGCCAGGATGTAGAGCAGCGCCACCGGGAAGTCGGTCAGCTGGAGCGGCGTCCGGGTGCCGAAGATCGACACCTCGTCACCGGCCGGACCGAACGGGATCACCGCGAAGGCCATGAAGGCGGGGATGGCGCAGACGATCGGGGCCAGGATGTAGACCGCCTTGTCGGCGTTCTTGACCACCAGGTCTTCCTTGAGCGCCAGCTTCACCCCGTCGGCGAGCGACTGCAGCAGGCCCCACGGGCCGTGCCGGTTGGGCCCGATGCGCAACTGCATCCAGGCCACCACCTTGCGCTCCCAGACGATCGCCACGAGCACCGTGCCGACCAGGAAGGCGAAGCAGAAGACCGCCTTGAGCAGCACCAGCCACCAGGGGTCGCGCCCGAAGAAGCCGAGCGTCCCGTACGCGGCGACCTCCTGGGCCGCCGCCGCGGACGCGGTGACGTCGTGGGACGCGAGCAGGGACGCGGCGGCGTCGAACGCCGAGACGTCGAGTGCGGCGAGACTCACTTCTCCTCCTCGTCGGGCTCGATGGCCTCCGCCGCGGCGATGGTGACCAGGTGGCCGATGGTGGTGCCGAGCGCGCGGTAGGCGCCGCCCGGGGTGGAGTTGAGCGGGATCCAGACCGTGCGGTCCGGCATCTCCTTGGTGATCTCCAGCGGCAGGACGAACGAGCCGGCCGGGCCGGTCAGCCGCAGCGCGACGGGCGGGCCGTCGGCGCCGAGCTCCTCTGCGGTGGTCGGCGAGATCCGGGCGACCGCCGGGTGCCGGGTGCCGGCCAGGTGCGGGTCACCCTGCTGGAGGGTGCCGCGGTCGAGCAGCAGCCGCCAGCCGGCCAGGACCGCCTGGCCGGCGGCCGGCCGCGGCAGCAGACCCGGGTGGGCCGCCGGGGCGGCCGGACGGTCACCGGTCCAGGGCGCGAACCGGTCCAGTTCCGACCGGACGGCCCGGACGTCGGGCAGCCCCAGCCGGTGGCCCAGCGCGTCGGCGAGCATGGTCAGCACCCGCAGGTCCGGGTGCAGGTGGCGGCCCATCTGCTGGTCCGGCTTGAGCGCGGCCTCGAACATCCGCACCCGGCCCTCCCAGTCCAGGAAGGTGCCGGCCTTCTCGGCGACGGCGGCGACCGGCAGCACCACGTCCGCGTGCGCGGTGACGGCGGACGGCCGCAGCTCCAGCGACACCACGAACCGTGCGGCGGCCAGCGCCTCCTCGGCCAGCGCCGGGTCGGGCAGGTCGTCCGGGTCGACGCCGCCGACCAGCAGTGCGTCCAGCTCGCCGTGGGCGGCGGCCGCGAGGATCTGCTCGGTGTCCCGGCCCAGCCGGGAGGGGAGTTCGGCCACTCCCCAGGCGGCGGCGGCCTCGGCCCGGGCCGCCGGGGCGGCGACCGGACGGCCGCCCGGCAGCAGACCGGGCAGCGCCCCCGCCTCGACCGCACCGCGCTCGCCGGCCCGACGCGGGACCCAGGCGATCCGGGCACCGGTGGCGTGCGCCAGCCGGAGCGCCGCGGTGAGCGCGCCGGGGGCGGCGGACAGCCGCTCACCGACCAGGATGACCGAGCCCGGGGTGCGGAGCAGTTCGGCGGCCCGGCCCGCGTCGTCGTTGAGCGGCTCGTCGGCGGCGAGCGCCGCCAGCCACTCGGCCTCGGTGCCGGGGGCCGCCGGCAGCAGCGCACCGCGCAGCTTGGCCAGGCCCCGGGACGCGTGCGTGGCGATCGAGAAGACCCGCAGTCCGCGGGCGAGGCTCGCCTTGCGCAGCCGCAGGAAGACGATCGGCGACTCCTCCTCCGGCTCCAGGCCGGCGAGCAGCACGCCCGGCGCCGCCTCCAGCTCGTCGTAGGAGACGCCGGTGCCGTCCACGTCGACGCCGCGGCCGGCGACGGCGGCGGCCAGGAAGTCCGCCTCCTCACCGCTGTGCGGGCGGGACCGGAAGTCCACGTCGTTGGTGCCGAGCACCACGCGGGCGAACTTCGCGTACGCGTAGGCGTCCTCGACGGTGACCCGGCCGCCGGTCAGCACGCCGGCCCGGGCGCCGCGCAGTCCCTCGGCCGCCCTCGCCAGCGCCTCCGGCCAGGAGGCGGTGACCAGTTCGCCGTCCTTGCGGACCAGCGGGGTGGTGATCCGGTCACGCTGCTGGGCGTAGCGGAAGGCGAACCGGCCCTTGTCGCAGTTCCACTCCTCGTTGACCGCCGGGTCCTCGCCGGCCAGCCGGCGGAGCACCTTGCCGCGCCGGTGGTCGGTGCGCTGGGCGCAGCCCGCCGAGCAGTGCTCGCAGACGCTCGGCGACGAGACCAGGTCGAACGGGCGGGAGCGGAAACGATAAGCCGCCGAGGTGAGGGCGCCGACCGGACAGATCTGGATGGTGTTGCCGGAGAAGTACGACGCGAAGTCGTCACCCTCACCGGTACCGACCTGCTGGAGCGCGCCGCGCTCGACCAGGTCGATGAACGGGTCGCCGGCGATCTGCTGGGAGAAGCGGGTGCAGCGGGCGCAGAGCACGCACCGCTCGCGGTCCAGCAGCACCTGGGTGCTGATCGGGACCGGCTTCTCGTAGGTGCGCTTCATCCCCTCGAAACGGGAGTCGGTGTCACCGGTCGACATCGCCTGGTTCTGCAGCGGGCACTCACCGCCCTTGTCGCAGACCGGGCAGTCCAGCGGGTGGTTGATCAGCAGCAGTTCCATCACGCCGCGCTGCGCCTTCTCGGCGACCGGCGAGCTGACCTGCGTCCGGACCACCATGCCCTCGGCCACCGGGATGGTGCACGAGGCGACCGGCTTGCGCTGGCCCTCGATCTCGACGATGCACTGGCGGCAGGCGCCGGCCGGGTCGAGCAGCGGGTGGTCGCAGAAGCGCGGGATCTGGGTGCCCACCTGCTCGGCGGCCCGGATCACCAACGTCCCCTTGGGGACCTGCACTTCGACGCCGTCGATGGTGAGCGCGACCAGTTCGACCGCGGCCTTGGAGGTGGCTGGCTCTGTGATCGTCACGCGTGCACCTCCCTTTCGGTGGCGGACTGGTGGCCGGGGCGGGGGCCGTCGGCCCAGACGGTGGAGGCGGTCGGGTCGAAGGGGCAGCGGCGCTCCGCGAGGTGCTGCTCGTACTCGGCCCGGAAGTGCTGGAGCGAGGAGACGATCGGGCTGGCCGCACCGTCCCCCAGCGCGCAGAAGGACTTGCCGTTGATGTTGTCGGCGATGTCGAGGAGCTTGTCGAGGTCCCCCGCGACGCCTTCGCCGGCCTCGATCCGCCGGAGCAGCTGGACCAGCCAGTAGGTGCCCTCGCGGCAGGGGGTGCACTTGCCGCAGGACTCGTGGGCGTAGAACTCCGTCCAGCGGGTGACCGCACGGACCACGCAGGTGGTCTCGTCGAAGATCTGCAGCGCCTTGGTGCCCAGCATCGAGCCGGCCGCGCCGACCCCCTCGTAGTCGAGCGGGACGTCGAGGTGCTCGTCGGTGAACATCGGGGTGGAGGAACCGCCCGGGGTCCAGAACTTGAGCCGGTGGCCGGACCGGATGCCGCCGCTGATGTCGAGCAGCTGGCGCAGGGTGATGCCCAGCGGGGCCTCGTACTGGCCGGGGTTGGTGACGTGGCCGGAGAGCGAGTAGAGCGTGAAGCCGGGGGACTTCTCGGTGCCCAGGCCCTTGAACCACTCCTTGCCCTTGGCCAGGATCGGCGGCACCGACGCGATCGACTCGACGTTGTTGACCACCGTCGGGCAGGCGTAGAGACCGGCGATGGCCGGGAACGGCGGGCGCAGCCTCGGCTGGCCGCGGCGCCCCTCCAGCGAGTCGAGCAGGGCCGTCTCCTCGCCGCAGATGTACGCGCCGGCGCCGGCGTGGACGGTGATGTCCAGGTCCAGGCCGGGTCCGAGGGCGTCCTTGCCGAGCAGCCCGGCCTCGTACGCCTCGGCGACGGCGGCCTGCAGCCGGCGCAGCACCGGGACGACCTCGCCGCGCAGGTAGATGAAGGCGTGGTCGCAGCGGATCGCGTAGGACGCGATGATCATGCCCTCGATCAGCGAGTGCGGGTTGGCGAAGAGCAGGGGGATGTCCTTGCAGGTCCCCGGCTCCGACTCGTCCGCGTTGACCACCAGGTAGTGCGGCTTGCCGTCGTTCTGGGGGATGAACTGCCACTTCATGCCGGTGGGGAACCCGGCGCCGCCGCGACCGCGCAGGCCGGCGTCCTTGACCAGCGCGATCACCTCGTCCGGGGCCATCGCGAGGGCCGCCTTCAGCCCCTCGTACCCGGCGTGGCGGCGGTAGGTGGCGAGGGTCCATGGCCTGGTGTCGTCCCAGGAGGCGGAGAGCACCGGGGTGAGCAGCTTCTCGGCCGGCTCGGCGGAGGTCATCACGCTTCGGTCCCTTCGTGACGGGGCGAGACGACGCGGGTACCGCCGGTGCCGGGCAGGGCCTCACCGCGGGCCAGCCGCAGGCCGGCCAGCGAGGGGGCGCCGCCGGCGCCGGACTCGTCGACGGCCCCGGTGCGCTCGTCCGGGAAGCCGGCCAGGATGCGGGCGGTCTCCTTGAAGGAGCAGAGCTTGGCACCGCGGGTGGGCCGGGCCTCCCGGCCCGCCCGCAGGTCGTCGACCAGCTGCTTGGCGCTCTCCGGGGTCTGGTTGTCGAAGAACTCCCAGTTGACCATCACCACGGGCGCGTAGTCGCAGGCCGCGTTGCACTCGATGTGCTCGATCGAGATCCGGCCGTCCTCGGTGGTCTCGTTGTTCGTGACGTCGAGGTGCTGCTGGAGCTCCTCGAAGATCTGGTCGCCGCCGAGCACCGCGCAGAGCGTGTTGGTGCAGACCCCGACGTGGTACTCGCCCGCGGGCCGGCGCCGGTACATGGTGTAGAAGGTGGCGACGGCGGTGACCTCGGCGGTGGTGAGGTCCAACTGCTCGGCGCAGAACCGGATGCCGGTCGGGCTGACGAAGCCCTCCTCGGACTGCACCAGGTGCAGCAGCGGCAGCAGCGCGGACCGGGCCACCGGGTAGCGCCCGATCAGCTCCTTCGCGTCGGCCGCCAGCCTGGCGTGCACCTCCTCGGGGTACGGCCCGGCCGGCAGCGCCGGCATCCCCAACTGGACGTCTGTCACCGGTCCACGCCTCCCATCACCGGGTCGATCCCGGCCACCGCGACGATCACGTCGGCCACTTGGCCGCCCTCGCACATCGCCGCCATCGTCTGCAGATTGGTGAACGACGGGTCCCGGAAGTGGACCCGGTACGGCCTCGTCCCGCCGTCGCTGACCACGTGCACGCCGAGCTCGCCCTTGGGTGACTCGACGGCCGCGTACGCCTGGCCGGCCGGGACCCGGAAGCCCTCGGTGACCAGCTTGAAGTGGTGGATCAGGGCCTCCATCGAGGTGCCCATGATCTTCCGGATGTGGTCGAGCGAGTTGCCCATCCCGTCCGGGCCGACGGCGAGCTGGGCCGGCCAGGCGATCTTCTTGTCGGCCACCATGACCGGGCCGGGGCGGAGCCGGTCCAGGCACTGCTCGACGATCCGCAGCGACTCCTTCATCTCCTCCAGGCGGATCAGGAAGCGGCCGTAGGAGTCGGCGCCGTCGGCGACCGCGACCTCGAAGTCGTAGTTCTCGTAGCCGCAGTACGGGTCGGTCTTGCGCAGGTCGTGGGGCAGGCCGGTGGCGCGCAGGATCGGACCGGTGGCGCCGAGCGCGAGGCAGCCGGGCAGGTCGAGGAATCCGACGTCGACCAGGCGGGCCTTGAAGACCGGGTTGCCGGTGGCGAGCTTGTCGTACTCGTGCATCCGGGAGCGGATGGTCTTCACGGCCTCGCGGATCTGGTCCACCGCGCCGGGCGGGAGGTCCTGGGCGAGGCCCCCGGGGCGGACGTACGCGTGGTTCATCCGCAGGCCGGTGACCAGCTCGAAGACGTCCAGGATCAGTTCGCGGTCCCGGAAGCCGTAGATCATCAGCGTGGTGGAGCCGATCTCCATGCCGCCGGTGGCCAGGCAGACCAGGTGGGAGGAGATCCGGTTGAGCTCCATCATCAGGACGCGGATGACGCTGGCCCGGTCCGGGACGTCGTCGGTGATGCCGAGCAGCTTCTCGACCGCCAGGCAGTAGGCGGTCTCGTTGAACAGCGGAGTCAGGTAGTCCATGCGGGTCACGAAGGTGGTGCCCTGGACCCAGTTGCGGAACTCCATGTTCTTCTCGATGCCGGTGTGGAGGTAGCCGATGCCGCAGCGGGCCTCGGTCACCGTCTCGCCGTCGATCTCCAGGATGAGTCGCAACACGCCGTGGGTGGACGGGTGTTGGGGACCCATGTTGACGATGATGCGTTCGTCGTCGGCCCGGCCGACGGCCTCGACCACCTCGCCCCAGTCACCGCCGGTGACCGTGAAGACCCGGCCCTCGGTGGTCTCCCGGGCTGCGGCCTCCGCCGCCTCCTGGTGCGCCTCTTCGTAGTGCTGGGTGCTCATCAGCTGTACGACCTCCGCTGGTCGGGCGCCGGGATCTGGGCGCCCTTGTACTCGACGGGGATGCCGCCGAGCGGGTAGTCCTTGCGCTGCGGGTGGCCCAGCCAGTCGTCCGGCATCATGATCCGGGTGAGCGCCGGGTGGTCCTCGAAGACCAGGCCGAAGAAGTCGTAGGCCTCGCGCTCGTGCCAGTCGTTGGTCGGGTAGACGCTCACCACGGACGGGACGCGCGGGTCGGCGTCCGGTGCGGTGACCTCCAGCCGGATCAGCCGGCCGTGGGTGATCGAGCGCAGGTGGTAGACCGCGTGCAACTCGCGCCCGGAGTCGCCCGGGTAGTGCACGCCGCTCACACCGAGACAGAGCTCGAACCGGAGGGCCGGGTCGTCGCGCAGGGTGCGGGCGGTGCGGAGCAGGTGCTCGCGGGCGATGTGGAAGGTGAGCTCGGCACGGTCGACGACGGTCTTCTCGATCACGTCGGCCGGGTCGAGCCCCTGCTCCTCCAGTGCGCCCTCCAGCTCGTCGGCCACCTCGTCGAACCAGCCGCCGTACGGGCGTCCGCTGGCCGGCGGCAGCGCGATCGGGGCGACCAGCCCGCCGAAGCCGGAGGTGTCACCGCTGCCCTGGGCGCCGAACATGCCCTGCCGGCGCCCGACCACCTCGACCGGGATCTCGCGGCGCGGCTCCTCGCGCCGGGTCTCGGGTACCTGGTCGCTCATCGCAGCAGCCCCCGCATCTCGCTCACCGGGGTGGCCTGCAGCGCGAGCGCCTCGCCCAACTCCTCGGCACGGCGCTTGTTCGCGCCGAGCGGCTCGTGCTGGATCTTGTCGTGCAGCTTCAGGATCGCGTCCATCAGCATCTCCGGGCGGGGCGGACAGCCCGGCAGGTAGATGTCGACCGGGACGATGTGGTCGACGCCCTGCACGATCGCGTAGTTGTTGAACATCCCCCCCGACGAGGCGCAGACGCCCATCGAGATGACCCACTTCGGGTTGGCCATCTGGTCGTACACCTGGCGCAGCACCGGGGCCATCTTCTGGCTCACGCGACCTGCCACGATCATGAGATCGGCCTGCCGGGGCGAGCCCCGGAAGACCTCCATGCCGAACCGGGCCAGGTCGTAGCGGCCCGCGCCCGTGGTCATCATCTCGATCGCGCAGCAGGCGAGCCCGAAGGTGGCCGGGAAGAGCGACGCCTTGCGCACCCAGCCGGCGGCCGTCTCCACGCTCGTGAGCAGAAAGCCGCTCGGCAGCTTCTCCTCGATTCCCATCAGATCCCTCTCAATGCCCTCAAGTCCTGTGGTTCATCCGCCCGTTCAGGCTTTGTCCGCCCGTTCACAAGCTCCGGCGGCCGCCCGGCACCCGGTCCCGCTCCAGGCTCAGTCCCACTCCAGACCGCCGCGCCGCCAGACGTAGGCGTACGCAACGAAGACAGTGGCGATGAACAGGAGCATCTCGACCAGTCCGAAGATCCCCAGGGCGTCGAAGCTCACCGCCCACGGATAGAGAAAGACGATCTCGATGTCGAAGACGATGAAGAGCATCGCCGTCAGGTAGTACTTGATCGGGAACCGACCGCCGCCCACGGGCTGCGGGGTCGGTTCGATGCCGCACTCGTACGCCTCCAACTTGGCCCGGTTGTACCGCTTGGGCCCGGTCAGTGAGGCCATCACGACGGAGCCGACCGCGAACGCCGCCGCGATGGCACCGAGTACGAGGATCGGCGCGTAGGCATTCATAGCCCCCGCTCCCTCCGTCCAGTCGTCCTTGACTGCAGATCGGAACCGACGGGTCACACTGCGGTGAACCCGGTGTTCCAGTTCCCGTGATCCACCTCATGTGAGGCAGTTCACAAAGCCTGGAACGAGCGCATCCTATGCCCGTCAGCTTGTGATCTGCGACACGCAGTTCAAGACGATCTTTGTGATCTCCGCCACCTCTCGAATGGTGGCGAAAGTGAACATGGCGAGAGTTGTCGACACAAAGAAGTCAAACGATCACAACCCGTCGCATTTATCTGCGAAGCGGCAGGTCAGAGCCGCGCTCCTATATCAACTATGCGCGGTCCGGGGCAAATTTCAGAGCGCCGGGTTGACGTGTTATGTCGGCTCACCCGCAGGGGTGGCGGCCTCCCGAACGCCCGCTTGACCCTTCGTTCACAAGCGCGCGAACGGGAAGCCGAGTTGGGGCGCGGACGGTACCGGCGGGCGGGCACGGAGACGTGCGGGCGGGCACCGGAAGGTGCCCGCCCGCACGGTGTACGGCGGTGTACGGCGGTGAACGCCGGCGGCCGGACGTCCGCGGCCGCGCCCGTCGGTCAGGCCGAGGCCCGCTCCGGCGCCGTCTCCACGCCCGGCCCCGCCGCACCCGGCTCCCCGGCGTCCGACTCCCCCGCACCCGGCTCCCCCGCGCGTCCCGCGGGCGCGCCCTCCCGGAGCGGTGCCACCGCGGTCCGGCGCCCCCACTCGGTGGCGACCAGGACGAGGGCGCCGCCCGCCAGGGCGAGCGGGCCGAGGTGGTTGCCGGCGAGCGTGATCCCGAAGACCGCCGCCCAGAGCGGTTCGGTACCGAGCAGCAGGCTGACCCGCGAGGGCGAGGTGGTGCGGACCGCCCACATCTGCACGAAGAACGCGAACAGCGTGCAGAGCAGCGCGAGATGCAGCAGCCAGCCCCACTCGGCCGGCCCGTACGCGGCGGCGACCGTCCAGGGCAGCGGCCCGGTGAAGGGCGCGACGACGGCGAACACCAGGGTCGCGGTGGCGAGTTGCACCCAGGTGACGGCCAGCGTGTCGGTGTCCCGGATCGCCCGGACCCGGGAGGTGGCCAGGACGTTGACCGTCCGCACCACGGCCGCGCCGAGCACCAGGAGGTCACCCGACGCCGGCGCCCGCAGCCCGCCGTCCCCGGTGAGCAGGGCGATGCCCACCACCGCCAGTCCGGCCGCCGCGACGAACGGGCGCGGCAGCGGTGTCCGGGTGAGCACGCTCTCCGCGAGCGGGGTGAACACGATCGTGAGGCTGATGATCAGGCCGGCGTTGGTCGCCGAGGTGTGGACCGCGCCGAAGGTCTCCAGGAGGAAGATCGCGCCGAGCACGAGGCCCAGGGACGCCCCGCCCGCCCACTCCGCCCGCCCCATCCGCCGCAGCCCCCGCCAGGCGAACACCCCGAGCAACGGCAGGACGAGGCCGAACCGCAGCACCAGCATGGCCACCACCGTCCCCGGCTCGGCCACCCGCTGCACCGCCAGGAAGCTCGACCCCCACACCACCGCCACCAGCAGGACCGGCACATCTCGGAGAACGGACGACGAAACACGCATGGGCAGGACCTCTTCGGAGCGAACGGGAACCGGCACACGAGAGTCCCGCACGACGTCGGACGGATCCCGGGGCTGAGCAACGAGCCGAGCAGGCGACCGGGCGCGGGGCCCGGTCGGGCGGAACAGGGGTCCGCCATCGTCGCGCACCGGAGGCCGGACGATCAACGGCATTCCACCCCTACCGGATCCCCACCCCGCCATGGATGATGTCGCCATGACAACGCAGCCGTCCCCCGTCCACCGGAAGGCCCGTCAAGTGAAGCGGAAACACTGGGCGTTGATCGCCGCCGCCACCGTCCTGCCGCTCGCCGTGAGCACCGGCACCGCCGTCGCGGAGACCCCGTCGACCGGCACCGCCGCCGGCGCCGCCTGCACCTACACCCCGGCGGTCCCGGCCGACAACTTCAAGGGCATCCCGGTCTTCGACGCCAAGAAGGCCGCCAAGCCCTACAGCGCGACGCTGAAGACCTCCCAGGGGGCGATCACCTTCCAGGCGCTGACCGACAAGGCCCCCTGCACCACGTTCTCGTTCCGGTTCCTCGCCGAGCACGACTACTACGACCGCAGCCACTGCCACCGGCTCACCACCCAGCGGATCTTCGTCCTGCAGTGCGGCGACCCGACCGGCACCGGCAGCGGAGGCCCGGGCTACTCGTTCCCCGACGAGAACCTGGAGGGCGCCACCTACCCCGCCGGAACCGTCGCCATGGCCAACGCCGGGCCGAACACCAACGGCAGCCAGTTCTTCTTCGTCTGGAAGGACACCAAGCTCTCCCCCGCCTACACGCCCTTCGGCCGGATCACCGCGGGGCTGGACGTCCTCCAGAAGATCGCCGCCGCCGGCGAGGACGACCAGAACAACCCCGGCGACGGCTACCCGAACCTCTTCGTCAAGATCCGCGACGTCCGGATCGCCAAGCGCTGACCTCCCGCCGGGGCCCCGTCCGCAGCCCCGGCCCCGCCCGGCCCCCACCGCGGTCGGCCGCCGCACGCCACCGCTCCCGTACGGTGGACCACGCCATCGACACCGTACGGGAGCAGCACCGCATGGACAGCAGGATCTGGGAGAGCGTCGACCACCTCGTCACCTGGCTCGACGAGGAGAGCCCGCTCCCTCCGCAGGAGGAACGGCTGGCCCGGATCCTCAAACTCTCCGAGGAGGTCGGTGAGGTGAGCGCCGCCGTGATCGGCGCCACCGGTCAGAACCCGCGCAAGGGGGTCACCCACACCTGGGACGACGTCCAGCACGAGCTCTGCGACGTCGTCTTCTCGGCCTTGGTCGCCCTCCGGACGCTCACCCCCGACGCGGCCCGGGTCTTCGCCGAACGCCTCGCCTACGTCGAACGCCGCTCCGCCGCCGGCCGGCGGCCCGCGACAGGTCAGCCCGCGACAGGTCGACCGGAGACGGCTCGACCGGACGCGGACCGGCCCGAGGCCGATCGGCGCTGACCCCGGGGCGGCCCACGGCGCCGGAGCCTTCGGGCTCCCGGCCGCCGGGGCCCGGGTCCGGTACCGCCGGGGTCAAGGGCCGCCGGGGTACGGTGCCGCCGGCCCGTGGGTCAGGCGTTGGGGGCGGCCTTGGCGAGGCCGTTGATGATGCGGTCCATCGCGTCGCCGCCCTGGGGGTCGGTGAGGTTGGCCAGCATCTTCAGGACGAACTTCATCAGGACGGGGTGGGTCAGGCCCCGCTGGGTGGCGAGCTGCATGACCTTCGGGTTGCCGATGAGCTTCACGAAGGCGCGGCCGAGCGTGTAGTAGCCGCCGTAGACGTCCTTGAGGATGCGCGGGTATGCCTGGAGGGCGCGCTCGCGGCCGGCGTCGGTCAGCCGGGCGTGGGCCTGCACGATGACTCCGGCGGCGATCTGGCCGGATTCCATCGCATAGGCGATGCCCTCGCCGTTGAACGGGTTGACCATGCCTCCGGCGTCGCCGACCAGCAGCAGGCCGCGGGTGTAGTGCGGCTGGCGGTTGAAGGCCATCGGGAGCGCGGCACCGCGGATCGGGTCGGTCATGTTCTCGGGGGTGTAGCCCCATTCCTCCGGCATGCTGGCGCACCAGGCCTTGAGGACCTCGCGCCAGTCCAGCTCGCCGAAGGCGGGCGAGGAGTTGAGGATGCCGAGGCCGACGTTGGAGGTGCCGTCGCCCATGCCGAAGACCCAGCCGTAGCCGGGCAGCAGCTTCCGCTCGGCGCCGCGGGTGTCCCACAGCTCCAGCCACGACTCCAGGTAGTCGTCGTCGTGGCGCGGGGAGGTGAAGTAGGTCCGGTAGGCGACGCCCATCGGCCGGTCCTCGCGGCGGTGCAGGCCCATGGCCAGCGAGAGCCGGGTGGAGTTGCCGTCGGCGGCCACCACCAGCGGGGCCCGGAAGGTCACCGGCCGCTTCTCCTCGCCGAGCCGGGCGGTGACGCCGATGATCCGGCCGGTCCGCTCGTCCAGCACCGGGCCGCTGACGTTGCAGCGCTCGTAGAGCCGGGCACCCGCCTTCTCGGCCTGACGGGCGAGCAGCTCGTCGAAGTCGGCCCGCTTGCGGACCAGTCCGTAGTCGGGGAACGCCGACAGCTCGGGCCAGTCCAGCTCCAGCCGGACGCCGCCGCCGATGATCCGCAGCCCCTTGTTGTGCAGCCAGCCGTTCGCCGTCGACACGTCGATGCCCATGTCGACGAGCTGCTTGGTGGCGCGCGGGGTGAGTCCGTCGCCGCAGACCTTCTCCCGGGGGAAGGAGGTCTTCTCCAGCAGCAGCACGTCCAGGCCCGCCTGGGCCAGGTAGTACGCCGTGGCGGAGCCGGCCGGGCCCGCGCCGACCACGATGACGTCCGCGGTGCTCTCCACAACGCCTGCGTTCAGGTCGACGGCGGTCTCGGACACGGTGGGCACACTCCTGCTGGGGTCGGCCGGCCGTCGGGGGCCGGCGCGGCTGGGCTTGGACGAGTCTACGAGCTGCGGACCGGGCCCCGGCCGGAACCGCGGTCGGCTCCGGCGGGTCCGGGGCGGCCCGACCCGGGGATCAGACCTTGTACGCCCGGTGCAGGGCGACGATCCCGCCGGTCAGGTTGCGCCAGGCCACCTTGGACCAGCCGGCCTCCTGGAGCAGCCCCGCCAGAGCGGGCTGGTCGGGCCAGGCCCGGATGGACTCGGCGAGGTAGACGTAGGCGTCCGGGTTGCTGCTGACCGCGGTGGCGACCGGCGGCAGCGCGCGCATCAGGTACTCGGTGTACACCGTCCGGAACGGCGTCCAGGTCGGCGTGGAGAACTCGCAGATCACCAGCTTGCCGCCGGGCTTGGTGACCCGGTGCATCTCGCGCAGCGCCGCCTCGGTCTCGTGGACGTTGCGCAGCGCGAAGGAGATCGTCACCGAGTCGAAGGTGCCGTCGGCGAACGGCAGCCGGGTGGCGTCCCCGGCCGTCAGCGCCAGCTCGGGGTGGCGGCGCTTGCCCTCGGTCAGCATGCCGACCGAGAAGTCGCAGGGGACGACCTCGGCCCCGGCCTCCCGGAACGGCAGCGAGGAGGTGCCGGTGCCGGCCCCGAGGTCGAGGACGAGGTCCCCCGGCCCGGCGTCCACGGCCTCGGCCACCGCCCGGCGCCAGGCGCGGGCCTGGCCGAGGGAGAGCACGTCGTTGGTGCGGTCGTACTTGGCCGCGACGTCGTCGAACATGGCGGCGACTTCGTGCGGCTGCTTGTCCAGAGAGGCTCGGGTCACGACCCCATTGTTCACCCTGGCCCGGACGATCCGGGCAACGGGGCACGTCCGGCGCGATCCCGGACGGTGCGGCCGGGCCGCGGCCGGACGGGGCCTGCGTCGTCGTGGTCCGGCGCGGTCCTCGCCCGACACGCCCTCACCCCGGCGCGGGCGGAGCGTCAGTGCAGGCCGCGCCGCCCGCCGGAGCGGCGCTTGCGGCGCGAGCGCTTGCCGTGGGTTATCGCCGGCATCCCCTCGGCCAGCGCGCCGGTCGCCATGGCCACCGTGGTGGCGATCCGGTTCTGCCCGCTCCGGACGGCGAGGTCGCGCCGGTGCCTGCGGATCCTCAGCATGCAGACGGCGAAGAGCACCACCGCCACCGGGACGCTGAACCGGGCCAGCCCGACGCCGACCGGTTGCGGGTAGGTGTCGCCGCAGACCCGGACCGCGCCCGCGTCGTCGGCCGCGTGCTCCAGGCAGACCGTGTCACCGACCTTCACGCCGTCGGCGAGCGGCAGCGCCGCCGCGGTGTGCTGCTGGCCGACGGCCCGGTAGCTGACGGTGCTGTAGGAGCCGCCGCCGGCGGGGAGCTGGGTGACCGTGCCCTCGACCGTCACCGGGTGCGCGCCGATCCGGTCGGCCTGCTCGGCCTGACGCCAGCCCAGCAGGCACATGCCGACGGCCAGTACGGCGCTGAGCACGGCGGTGAGGTACCAAACACGGCCCAACCGCGGGGTGCGCGGCGGGGGGACGGTCGCGGATCGCATGGTTCCTGTCCTGGCTTGCGTTCGGGGCCTGGGACGGGGCCCCGCCGCCCGAGGGCACGGGCGGAGTGTGGTGAGGGTACGGACTGAGCTGAGCGGGATGCTATCCGCTGGCGGGCCCTCAGGTCACGGCGAAGGGGGAATCAGACACCCTCGCCGGGGGTGCAGTTCGACGGCACACGAAGCAACTCCCCTGCGGCACAAGGGGGGATCACCGGGAAGCGGAAAACAGCAGTATGACGGTATGACTACCAATGAGTAGCATCCGGGCGTCCACCCCGTGCCGGTCCCCGGAGCCGGGTCGCGGCGGGCAGCTCACCGTCGGCGGAACACCAGTCGACCGGCCAGCACCGTGGCCAGGCAGCCCCCGGCCCGCGGGCCGTCCGCACCGGGTGCGAACACGGCGAAGTCGGCCCGGCCCCCGACCCCCAGACGGCCGTGCACGGCCTCGACGAACGGGAGCACCGCGAGCGGGTCCAGCGGACCCTCCTCGACCCCCGCACCGCCCGGTACGCCCAGCCCCGACCGGGCCACCGCCGTCCGCACCGAGGCGCGTTCGAACGGCCCGGCCACCGCGGTCACCCCGAACCCGAGCATCCGCTGGAGCCCGCGCCGGGCGCTCGCGCCGCACCGCGCCTCGTCGGCCGGTCCCCCGAGCCCCTCCGGCCCTCCGGGCACCGGCTCGTCCCCGATCCCCTCACGCGGGTCCGGATGGTACGCACGCTCCAGCAGCCAGCGCCCGTACGGGTTGCGGAGACCGGGGGTGAGCAGTCCGTCGCCCCAGTCCCGCACCCGGGCCGCCGGGTGCTCCGCCGCCAGTCCGTCGTACGGGCCGACAACGGCGATCAGCTCGCCACGCACGAGCACCGCCCCGTCGGCGTAGGACGGGGCGGTGGGATCGGCCGGGTCGGGCAGCACACGGGCCGCCCGGTGCAGGGTCAGCACGGCAGTGGAGGCGCTCAGCCGTTGTCGAGGATCTTCAGCTCGGGGTGCGCCGTGCCGCCCTCGATCGCGGTGGAGGCGATGTGCGAGGCGACCCGCGGGTCGACCGGGTCGTCGGCCGGGTCGTCCAGCACCCGCAGGTGCTCGTAGGTGGTCGAGCGCTGCGCGGGGACGCGGTCCGCCGCCCGGATCAGGTGGATCAGCTCGGTGAGGTTGGAGCGGTGCTTGGCGCCGGCCGCCGAGACGACGTTCTCCTCCAGCATCACCGAGCCCAGGTCGTCCGCGCCGTAGTGGAGCGACAGCTGGCCGGCCTCCTTGCCGGTGGTCAGCCAGGAGCCCTGGATGTGGGCGATGTTGTCCAGGAAGAGGCGGGCGATGGCGATCATCCGCAGGTACTCGAAGACGGTCGCCTGGGTCGACCCCTTCAGGTGGTTGTTCTGCGGCTGGTAGGTGTACGGGATGAAGGCGCGGAACCCGCCGGTGCGGTCCTGCACCTCGCGGATCATCCGCAGGTGCTCGATCCGCTCGGCGTTGGTCTCGCCGGTGCCCATCAGCATGGTGGAGGTGGACTCGACGCCCAGGCCGTGGGCGGTCTCCATGATCTCCAGCCAGCGCTCGCCGGACTCCTTGAGCGGGGCGATCGCCTTGCGCGGACGCTCCGGCAGCAGCTCGGCGCCGGCACCGGCGAAGGAGTCGAGACCTGCCTTGTGGATCCGGGTGACGGCCTCCTCGATCGAGACGCCCGAGATCCGGGCCATGTGCTCGACCTCGGACGCGCCCAGCGAGTGGATCACCAGCTGCGGGAAGTCCGTCTTGATCGCCGAGAAGGCGCGCTCGTAGTACTCCACGCCGTAGTCCGGGTGGTGGCCGCCCTGGAACATGATCTGGGTGCCGCCCAGCTCGACCGTCTCCGCGCAGCGGCGCAGGATCTCGTCGAGGTCGCGGGACCAGCCCTTGGTGCTCTTCGGCGCCACGTAGAAGGCGCAGAACTTGCACGCCGTCACACAGACGTTGGTGTAGTTGATGTTGCGCTCGATGATGTACGTCGCGATGTGCTCGGTACCGGCGTAGCGCCGGCGGCGCACCGCGTCGGCCGCCGAGCCGAGCGCGTGCAGCGGGGCCGAGCGGTAGAGCTCCAGCGCCTCCTCCGGGCTGATCCGGCCGCCGCCGGCCGCCCGGTCGAGCACGGCCTGCAGGTCGGTGCTGGGCGCATCGAGGGTGGTCGCTGCGAGCTCGGACACCTGACGGCCTTCTCTCTCTCGGGTACTGCTGGTCTTGCGGGCCCTGCCGGACGGGCACGGTTCCGGGTTGCGCCCCGGGGTCGTGCCGGCGGATCGAACCGCCAGGTCGGACCCCCGCCGCATCCGGTTCAGCCTACGCCAGCGCCTCCGCCGCCCCGCGTCAGCCCGCCCGCCGTAGCGTCCCGGACGGGTTCCCGGCCTTCGGGTCGGCCGAGGTGAAGAGGATCGCGCCGTCCTTCTGCAGGGTGAGCGTCTCGGAGTACGAGCCGCCGGTGCAGGCCCCGGGCAGTGAGGAGCGGACCAGCCGGGAGGTGAACACCAGCTTCTCCGGTTCGGCCGAGGTGAGCGTCCAGGCGCCCTCGCAGCTCACCGAGAGCAGCCCGCTGAGCTCGTTGCGGCTGGTGGTGGCCTCCTGACCGAGCGCCGCCTTTCCGATGACCAGGGTGGTGGTGCCGGCGGGCACCCCCTTCTGGGTGTTCATCTCCCCGCGCCAGGTGCCGAGGAAGCGTTCCGGGACGACGCTCGGCCCGGTCGTCGGGGCACCGCTCCCGGATGCGCCAGCGGACGGCGTCCCCCCGGTCGCCGTCCCGCCCGAGGGCCCTCCCGACGGCGACGGCCCGCCGGACGGCCCGCCGGTCACGGTCGACGGCGGCGGCCGGGTGGCGCCCCCGGTGGCCGGGGCGCTCGGCGAGCCCGTCCCCGTCGCGGTGACCACGGCGGGCGGGTCCTCCGGCCCCCACACCCGGTAGGCGCCGTAGCCGGCCCCCGCCGCCAGCAGCAGCGCACCCGCCAGGAGCCAGGGCCCGTACCGGCGCCGGGAGGCGGCCCCGACCGCCGGGGTCTCCCCCGTACCCGGCCCGCCGCGCACGTCGGCCCCCGCGCCGGGGACGTAGGTCGGCGTCCGGTCCGCTCCCGGCGCCCCCGGAAACGGCGGGCCCGCTCCCACCGAGGAGACCTCGGCCTCCAGGTCCAGCAGTTGCACCGCACTCCGCCCGACCGCCGCCGCCAGCGCCGCCGGCAGCCAGCCGCCCCGCCCCAGCCGGGCGGCGGCCGAGCCGTCCGGGTCCAGCCAGGCGCGCAGCTCGCGCGGGGTCGGGCGGGCCGCCGGGTCCTTGGCCAGGCAGGCGAGCACGGCCGAGCGCAACGACCCGTCGGTCAGCCCGGAGAGGTCCGGTTCCTCGTGCACCACCCGGTAGAGGAGGACGGCGGCGCTCACGCCCTCGCCGAAGGGGTGCACCCCGGTCGCGGCGTAGCCGAGCACGGCGCCCAGCGAGAAGACGTCGCTGGGCGGTCCGGCGAGCTGCCCGTTCGCCTGCTCGGGGGACATGAAGCCGGGTGAGCCGACCACGTAGCCGGACTGGGTGAGCCCGCTGGCGGCGTCCAGCGCGCGGGCGATGCCGAAGTCGATCAGCCGCGGACCGTCCAGGGTCAGCAGCACGTTGGACGGTTTGACGTCGCGGTGGACCAGCCCGAGGCCGTGGACGTGGTCGAGCGCCTCGGCGAGGCCGGCCCCGAGGGTCCGGACCGCCGGCTCGGGCAGCGGCCCGTGCTCCGTGACGGCGGCGCCGAGCGCGGGGCCGGCGATGTAGCCGGTGGCCACCCAGGGGCGTTCGCCCTCGGTGTCCGCGTCCAGGACCGGTGCCGTCCAGGAGCCGCCGACCCGGCGGGCGGCGTCCACCTCCTGCCGGAACCGGGCGCGGAACTCGGCGTCCTCGGCCAGTTCGCCGCGGACCACCTTGACCGCCACCGTGCGGCCGCCCGCGGTCCGGCCGAGGTAGACCCGGCCCATGCCGCCCGCACCGAGCCGGCGCAGCAGCCGGTAGGCGCCCACCCGGCGCGGATCGTCCGATCCCAGTGCCTGCATCCCCCGCACGCTCCCCTCGCCGCATGGCCCCGCCTCCGGGACACGGATACCGGGTGCAGACGCTACCGGGCGGCGGGGCGGTGGAGGGCCACAACCCGGGCCACGATCCGGGCCACGATCCGGGGCGCGGGCGAGGAGACCGGCGGTCAGGCCACGACGGGCGCCGGTTCCAGCAGCCGGACCGCCACGTCCGGCGCGAAACCGCTGTCGGACGCGACCCGGCGGGCGAACTCGGCCAGTCCGGCCAGCTGCCGCTCGCCGAGCGAGAAGTCCAGCGCCTCGCTGAAGTACCGCTCCAGCACGCCGGCGTCGAACGTCTCCCAGCGGGCCGCGTGCGCGGCGACCTCGCGGGCCTCCACCAGGGAGAGGTCCCGGGACTCCAGGAAGGCCCGGTGCACCGCCGCGGTCAGCTCGGGCCGGCGCTCCGCGAAGTCGCGGCGGGCGGCCCAGACCGCGAAGACGAACGGCAGTCCGGTCCACTCCTTCCACATCTCGCCGAGGTCGTGCACGGCCAGGCCCTGCGCGGCCGCCTGGCCGAGGTAGGCGCGCAGCGCCGGGTCGCCGATCAGGACGGCCGCGTCGGCCTCGGCGAGCATGGCGTCCAGGTCGGGCGGGCAGCTGAAGTACTCCGGGCGCACGCCTTCGCGCTCCTCCAGCAGCAGCCGGGCGAGCCGTACCGAGGTCCGGCTGGTGGAGCCGAGGGCGACCCGTCGGCCGTCCAGGTCGGCCAGCGGCACCTTGCTGACGATCACGCAGGACATCACGGGGCCGTCGCTGCCGACCGCGATGTCGGGCATCACCAGCAGTTCGTCCGCGTGCCGGAGGTACTCCACGCAGGTGATCGGCCCGATGTCGAGCGAACCGCGGACCAGTTGGTCGCTGAGCTTCTCCGGGGTGTCCTTGGTGAGGTCGAGGTCGAGCAGGTTCCCGGTCCTGGCCAGTCCCCAGTAGAGGGGTACGCAGTTCAGGAACTGGATGTGCCCGACCCGCGGCCGGACCGGGGGGTGCCCCTCGGGATCCCGTGTTTCCGCATCCGGTGGTGCCACTGCGCCGCTCCCTTGCTGTTCGTGCGCCTCCCCGCAGGGTATGCCCGAGGTTCCGGAAGCCCGGCACCGGCCTTCCGACACGCGCGCACGGCGTGCCGGCCCGCTCCGCGTCCGCTGCCGCGACGGGCCGCGTCCACCGGTCCCGACGGGCCGTGCACGACGGGCCCAACAGCCCGGCGGACACCGCTGATCCGGGCTTTCGACACGTGCGGTCCGGCCTGCAAGTCACCCCTGGTCGTCACAGCAGCCGCATGCTAGCGTTGCCCTCAGTTGCAGTTTGATTCCCCTTGCAGTACTTGAAGCCTGCGGAGCATGTAACCGCAGGCTTTTTGTAGTTTTTCAGCAATATCGAAAAACTCCGGACCCGTCCGGAGGCAGGGCGATCAGCGCAGCGGACCGGGTGCCACACGGTGTGGTCCCCGACACGTCCCTCGCAAGGAGAACGGCATGGCTCAGGGAACCGTCAAGTGGTTCAACGCTGAGAAGGGCTTCGGCTTCATCGCCCAGGAGGGCGGCGGCCCCGACGTCTTCGTCCACTACTCCGCCATCAACGCGAGCGGTTTCCGCTCGCTGGAGGAGAACCAGGCGGTCAGCTTCGACGTCACTCAGGGCCCGAAGGGCCCGCAGGCGGAGAACGTCACCCTTATCTGACCATCCTCACGATGTTCTGATCGCTCGGGACCCCTCGGGTCCGCCGACGGCCGTCGGCCGTCACCAGAGCACAAGAGAGCAACACCCAAGGGGGCCCGCCGTTTTCGGTGGGCCCCCTGCCTCTTCCGGCGCCGGGGGCTGTGCCGCGCCCCCTCCGCGGGCATGCGCAGGGCCCCCTCCCCGGCGGGGAGGGGGCCCTGCGTGGAACCGGTCAGGCCGTGGCCGCGGCCTTCGGGCCGGACTGCGCCGGGACGACGGCCGCCGGGGCGTCCGCGTAGAGGTCGCCGGTGGGGTTGTTGTAGGCCACCAGGTCGAGGGTCTTCTCCCGGGCGGCGACCACGATCGGCACGAGGGCCTGGCCGGCGACGTTGGTCGCGGTGCGGATCATGTCGAGGATCGGGTCGATCGCCAGCAGCAGGCCGACGCCCTCCAGGGGCAGGCCCAGGGTGGAGAGGGTCAGGGTCAGCATCACGATCGCGCCGGTGAGACCGGCCGTGGCGGCCGAGCCGACGACCGAGACGAAGGCGATCAGCAGGTAGTCCTTGATGCCGAGGTCGATGCCGTAGACCTGGGCGACGAAGATCGCGGCCAGCGACGGGTAGATCGCGGCGCAGCCGTCCATCTTCGTGGTGGCACCGAACGGCACCGCGAACGAGGCGTACTCGCTCGGCACGCCGAGGCGCTCGGTGACGCGACGGGTGACCGGCAGGGTGCCGACCGAGGAGCGGGAGACGAAGGCCAGCTGGATGGCGGGCCAGGCGCCCTTGAAGAAGTTCAGCGGGTTGAGGCCGGCGGCGAACTTCAGCAGCAGGGAGTAGACGACGAACAGCACCAGCGCGCAACCGACGTAGATGTCGACGGTCAGGACGGTGAAGGGCTTCAGCAGGTCCCAGCCGTACTTGGCGACGGACTTGCCGATGAGGCCGAGGGTGCCGAGCGGCGAGAGCCGGATGACCCACCACAGGGCGGTCTGGATCAGCTCCAGGACGGACTCGCTGAGCTTGAGGACGGGCTCGGCCTTCGCGCCGAGCTTGAGGATCGCCGCGCCGGCCACGACCGCCAGGAAGACGATCTGCAGGACCTCGACCTCGGTGAACGCGGTGACGATGTTGGTCGGGAAGATCCCGGTCAGGAAGTCGATCCAGCTGCCGGTGGACTTCGGCGCCTTGAGGCCCTCGGTCTTGAGGTCGGTGCCCTCGCCCGGGTTGGTCAGCAGGCCGAGGCCGAGGCCGATGGCCACCGCGATCAGCGAGGTGATCAGGAACCAGAGCAGCGTGCGGACGGCCAGGCGGGCCGCGTTGGTCACGTTGCGCAGGTTGGCGACGCTCACCAGGATCGCGGTGAAGACCAGCGGGGGGACGGCGAGCTTCAGCAGCTGGACGAAGATCTTGCCGATCGTCTCCAGGGTGGTGGCCAGCCAGGAGATGTCGGCCGCGCGGGCCAGGTAACCGAGCCCGATGCCGAGCACGAGGCCGGCGACGATCTGGACCCAGAAGGGGGTCTTGCGGATTCTGGCGAGCACGGACGGCGACGAGGTCGCCTCGGGCGCTGTGGACATGACGGTGCGGCTCCGGGGGAGGCGTTGCTGACGGTGAGGCGGGGCGGGGAAGGCGACACGGCGGGGGCCGGGGGAGGAGGACCGGCCCCGGTCAGGGGCGTGCCGCCGGAATACAGCTCATCGCGCGACAACGGCGCGGGCTGTCCACAGCACCGGGCAGACGGCACCCGCGGGCGGCGCCGGGCTGCGAGCCCAGGCCGTGCATCCGGAGTGCGTCTGAGGTGGTCATGGCCGATACGTTAGCAGTAAAGGTTTGAGATGTTCAAAGTAGTTGTTTGAGTTCCGGACATGCACCCACTCGCGGCCCGGCCGGAGTCCGGACACGAACGAAGCTGACGCCCCATCAGATCGACCGCCCGCCCCGATTGACCGCCTGCCGGTTATACGTATAACTTGGATGGCGCCCCCTCCACGCCCACCGCCCAGACCGGAGAACCCCGCCCATGGGCTACCTCGCCCTGCTCCGCGCCCCGCACGTCGGCCGCCTGCTCCTCGGTACCCTGCTCGGCCGCCTCCCGGCCGGCATGACCGCCCTGGTGATCGCGCTCGCCCTGCGCGAGGCCGGCGCGCCGTACAGCCGGATCGGCCTGGCCACCGCCGCGTACGCGATCGCGGCGGCGGTCGGCGGACCGGTGCTCGGCCGGATCGTGGACCGGACGGGGCAGCCCCGCGTCCTGCTCCTCTCCGCCGTGGTCGCCGGCGGCGGGTACACCCTGCTCGCGCTGGCTCCCGGATCGGCCCTGGCCGCGCCGGTCGGCGCCGCGATCGCTGGCCTGGCCATGCCGCCGCTCGAACCCTGCCTCCGCTCGCTCTGGCCGGACGTCGTCGAGGACGAACAGCTCGACACCGCTTACGCGTTCGACTCCGCCGCCCAGCAGATCCTCTACGTCGCCGGTCCGCTCGCGGTGGCCGGGATCGCCGGCGCGGTCAGCCCGGTCGCGGCACTCTGGGTGGCGGCCGGGCTGGGGCTGGCCGGGGCCCTGATCGTGGCCACCACCGCACCGGCCCGGGCCTGGCAGGCGCCGCCGCGCGAGCACTCGGCGGGCCTGCTCGGACCGCTCCGCTCCCCCGGACTGGTGCTGCTGCTGGTCGGCCTGGCCGGCGCCGGCTGGGCGGTCGGTGCGCAGAACGTGCTGTTCATCGCCTACGCGGAGGCCCACGAGCGGACGGACGGGCTCCCGGGCGGCGCGGGCACCCTGCTGGCGCTGGCCGCGCTCGGCGGGCTGCTCGGGGCGCTCGCCTACGGCGCAGTGAAGTGGCGCAGCTCCACCGCCACCCGCACCGGGCTGATGGCGCTCGGCATGGCCGCCTCCTACCTGCCGCTGCTCCTGGTTCCGGGACCGGCCGCGATGGCCGGACTGGCGTTCGTCTCCGGGATCGCCCTCGCCCCGCTGCTGGCGGCGGCGTTCGTCCTGGTCGCCGAGCTGGCCCCGGTCGGCACCGTGACCGAGGCCTTCGCCTGGCTGGTCACGCTCTTCGCGACCGGCAACTCGCTCGGCTACGCGGTCTCGGGCCACCTCGCCGAGGGATCGCTGCGCTCGGTGGCGCTCTGTGCGGCGGGCGGCATCGGCCTGGGCGGGCTGCTGCTGTTCGGCGCCCGCCGCTGGTTCCGGGTCGTCCCCGCCGCCGGCCCGGCGGGCTCCGGCGCGCCCGCCGACGCCGGACCGGTGCCGGTGCCGGTGGGCTGAGCCCGCCCCGAAGACGTGGCTGCGCCCGTCGGGCCGGTGGTCCGGCCGACGGGCGCAGTCACTTTCTCCTGGCCGGTGCCTCAGCTGTGGCGGCCTCGGCCTCCCCAGACGATCAGGGCGAGCAGCAGGCCGGTACCGAGCACGGCGGCCGCGAGGATGCCGATCAGGGTGCCCGGTCCGCCGCCGGTGTCGGGCAGCTCACCGCCGTGGCCGGACGAGTGCGTCGGCTTCGGATGGTGGGTCGTGGGGTGGTGGGTCGTGGGCCGGTGCGTCGGCGAGTGCGTCGGCGACGAGGGCTCGACCGTCGGCGACGGCGAGGGAACGGCCGTGGACGTCGACGAGGTGGGCGACACCGTCGGTGACGGGGAGACCGTCGGCGACGGCGAGACGGTCGGGGACGGCGAGACGGTCGGCGACGGGGAGACCGACGGGGACGGCGAGGGCGAGGGCGACGGTGTGGGAAGCACCAGTCCCAGGTCCAGGCCGAGGTCCCGCGTCCCGCCGGCCAGCGTGACCGTCTGGGTCACTCCGGTCGTCGGGTCCGCGTCCGAGTCCAGCTCCCGGTCCGCCCCGGCGGCCCGCCGGGTCACCGTGGCCCCCTCGGGCAGCGTGGTCAGGTCGAACCGCACCGCGTACACCCCGTCCGGCAGCTGCTCGAACAGGTAGTGCCCGCTCGCGTCCGTGACCGCGGCGACCGGCCGGCCGCTCTTGTCCCGGACCGCCCGGCCCTCGCCGTCCAGCAGCTCGACCCGCACGCCGGGGACGCCGGGTTCACCGGGCTGCTGGATGCCGTCGCCGTTGAGGTCGTTCCAGACGAAGTCGCCGAGCGCGTTGGCCGGCGGGACGGCCTGCTCGACGCCGACCCCGACCTTGGCCGGTTCGGCGGGCAGGAACGGACGGCCGGAGGCGTCGGTGGCGGAGTAGGCGAAGCTGTTCCAGGCGAACTCGTCCGCGCCCGCGTCGAACGAGGCGACCATGGGCCAGGTCAGGGTGAACAGTGCGCCGGGGGCGAGCGTGCCGGGGCGGGCCACCCGGAACCAGGTGGCGGTGCCGGGGCCGGGGAAGGCCGTGCTCCACTGCGCGCCGGCGTCGCACGGGCCGGGCACCGCGAAGTCGGCGGGCAGGCAGGGGTCGGGCGAGGTGGTGTACTCGATCACCACGGTCGGGTCGCTGGAGGTCAGCGGCTCCACCAGGGAGGGTGTCCAGGCCGAGCTGCGCGGGGTGTCCGGCCGCAGCACGTACCCGTCGCCGGGGGTGGGCAGCTTGTCGTACGCGACGAACTCGGTGACCGGGTCGGCGGAGTCGTTGCGGACGGTCAGCCGGTAGGAGATGCCGCCGCCGGGCCGGGTGGTTCCGGTGGTGGTGTAGTCGGGGTCGAGGTCGCCCCTGACCTCCTTGTAGGACCGCAGCACGGCCGGCACCTGCACCTCGACCTGCGAGGAGGCGTGGCACAGGGTCTCGGTGGCGTCGCCGTCCTTGTCGAGGTCCTGGGCGTCCTGCACCCCGCTGTCACTGCCGAAGTAGAAGCAGGCGACCGGGGGGCCGCTGCCCTCGGTGGTGACGTACACGTCGTTGGTCAGGGTGCCGGGGCGGGCGCTGCCGGCCACCTGGACGTCGATCAGGGTCCGGTAGGCCCGGTGGTCGTTCAGGTACATCATGTCGGGGCTTCCGGCCGGCCAGGTCAGCTTGAGCAGCTGCCGCCCGTCGGGACCGGGCAGCACCGCGACGGACTCCGGGGCGACCGACTCCGCGTAGGCGGGGTCAGGGCGCGCACTGCCCTCGACGTAGACCATGCCGGGCGGCAGCAGGTCGTAGAGGACGAGCGGACGGTCGAGGGTGCGGCCGGTCCGGTTGTACGGGGTGATCTGGAAGGTGGCCACCCCGCCGGGGGAGAGCACGGCGCCGGCCACGATGGTCTTGGCGGCACCCAGGTTGGTGGCGGCGGTGACGGTGGAGTCGGCGCAGTCGTTGGCGGCCGAGGTGTCGCCGGCCGCGTCGGTGCCGACCACGTCGACGCAGTTGCGCAGCGGGACGGGCGCGGGGCGCCCGTCGTGGCCGGGGGTGATGGTCTGGGCGAGCAGCTGGACGGAGTTGCCGGGGCTCCAGCCGGTCGGGATCGGGCCGGTCCAGGTGAACCGCAGGCCGTCGAGGTAGCGGCCGGCCGGGATGCCGATCACGTCGTTGGCCGGGTCGCCGGCGCCCGTGGCGAAGGTGATCCGGCGGGTGCCGGACCCGTTCAGCGGGGTGCCCGGGGTGAAGGTCTGCCAGGCGGGGTCGCCGTCCAGCCGGTACTCCAGGGCGAGACCGATCGAGGTCGGGTTCCACGCCTCCAGCTGGATGGACTGCGGGATCAGCCAGTTGTACAGGTTGGCGGTGGTGCCGGTGCCCGGGTCGGTCACCACCAGGCTGGTGATCGGACCGGCGACGTTGCTGGGGCGCAGGCTGAAGGAGGTGAGGTCGCCGGAGACCGAGGTCGTCTGCCACACCTTGGAGGCGCCGACCTGGATGCCGGTGACGGGCGGCTGGAAGACCGGGGTCTCGGCGGTGGCGGTGGAGAGGTCCCGCTGCGGTTCGGGGCCGAGCGGGTCGCCCTGGAGCGTCACGGTGTTGGTGGAGGTGGTGCCGCTGGGGAACGTCGGGTCGGGGTAGTTGACCACCAGGACGCCGGGGATCCGGCAGCCGGCCTGGCCGTTGCCGGCCCGGAAGGCGCCGATGTCGTACACCCAGGTGGTCGAGCCCGCCGGGTCGTTGACCCAGCCCGGGGAGCGGCCGGTGTCCACCACCGCACCGGGCGGCAGGGTGTCGACCAGCCGGCTGCCGTCCAGGTCGACGTTGGGCACGTTGGCGGTCGAGCAGGCGCTGAACTGGTAGGTGACCGAGCGGCCGTCCTGGCTGCTGCCCTGGACACCCTTGGTGGTGGTGTAGCTGGGCTGGACCACGGCGGTGGTGCCGGCCGTACCGGTCTGGGGCTGTTCCCCGTCGGCGGTGAGGGTGGCCGAGTTGGTGCTCTGGGTGCCGTTGGCGGTGGTGAAGTTGGGGTACCTCAGGACCACGTTGATGGTGGCGGTGGTCCCCGGGGTGAGGTCCTGCAGCTTGGCCGTGAGGGTGCCGCCCACGGTGCCGGGCGCCGGGACGGTGGAGTTGGGGACGTCGACGGTGGAGGCGTCCGGAGTCCAGCCGACGAACTCCATCCCGGCCGGGAGCGTGTCGACGATCTGCCCGTTGACGCAGTCGCTGACCGAGCAGGTGTAGCGCAGTGTGTAGGTGACGTTCTCGCCGGGTACCGGGTTGGGCTTGTCCACCGACTTCGTGAAGGTGACGGCGGCCTCGGCGGGCGGGGCGGTCAGGGTGCCGGTCAGCAGGGTGCCACCGATCAGGCCCAGGGATGCGGCCAGAAGTGGCAGGCGTGAGGGTTTAGGTCGAAACGTCCACATATCGGAATCTCATCGCCCGCCCAGCCGGCCACGGCGTCGGCGCGAGTCCGTATGACGATATTTCACCCGTCGGGCCCAGCCCGGTCGAGCGGTCCACCGCTCCGGAACGGACGGTCAGTCCGTCCGCCCCGGAGCGGTGGAGGACCGCAGCACCAGCGAGGTGGCGAGCGGCGCCACCGGCGCCACCGGCTCGCCGCGGAGCAGCCGGGCGAGCGCCGCGACACCGGCCCGGCCCAGTTCCTCGCCCGGCAGGTCGACGGTGGTGAGCGGCGGGGCGAGCAGCGCGGCCACCGGGACGTTGTCGATACCGACCACCGAGAGGTCGGCGGGCACCCGCAGGCCGAGTTCGGCGGCGGCCTGGTAGACGCCCGAGGCGACCACGTCGTCGTCGCAGATCACCGCCCGCGGACGGGCCGGGTGCTCCAGCAGCCGGTGGGCGGCGACGCGCGCCGCGGACTGGCCCTCGTTCAGGCTGACGCCCAGTTCGAGCACGTCCAGGCCGAGCGACCGGACGGCCTCCTCGAAGGCGGCCTGGCGGACCCGGAAGGTGTAGGCGGAGTGGGTGGAGCGGAGCCGGCCGATCCGGCGGTGGCCCAGGGCCGCCAGGTGCTCGACGGCGGCGCGCATGCCGCCGGCCACGTCCAGCTCGACCGTCGGGCGGGCGCGGTCGGTGCCCGGGTCGGCGTCCAGGAAGACCGCGGGGGTGTCGGCGGGCAGTTCGCCGAGCTGGCTGTCGTCCGGGGAGCAGATCAGCAGGCCGTCGAACCGGCTGGTGGTGGCGGCCTCGGCGAGGGTCGCGCTCCCCCAGCCGGAGCTGACCACGACGGCCAGGCCGTGCTTGCCCGCCTCCTCGTGGACGCCCTCCAGCACCCGGCCGAAGAACGGGCCGAGGATGTTCGGCACGGCCAGCAGGATCATGCCGCTGCGGCCGAGGCGCAGCTGCCGGCCGGCCGCCTGCGGGCGGTAGCCGAGCCCGCGTGCGGCCTCGCGGACCCGTTCCCGGGTGGCGTCGGAGACCCGGCGGCCCGCCTCCGAGCCGGAGAACACCAGCGAGACGGTGGCCTGGGAGACCCCGGCGAGCCGTGCCACGTCCCGGCCGGTGGGCCGCCGGACGGGGGCCGGCCAGGTACCGGCCGCGGGCCCGTCGCCCTCGACCGCGTGCTCCGGGGACCCGTCCCCGGCGGCACCGGGCGGACCCGTCGCACCGGCCGGCGTCCCCGGCGGTACGACGTCACCGGGCCCGGCGTCGTCGGGGACGGCGCCGGGCGTGGCGGGACCGGAGCGGGGCACGTCGGCGGCGCTGGTCAGTTCGGCGCGGCGGCGGTCCGGGCGGACGTGGCCGCCGCCGAGCGGGCGGCGTCGTCGGCCGCGTCCTCCTCGGCGTTCTGGGCGGCGATCTTCTGCGCCGTCCGCGTCCGGATGCCGTCCACCCGGCCGGAGATCTCGGCCGACATGTCGTCGCGCTGCCTGTGCAGCAGCACGTAGCTGAGCGGCGCCGAGACGAGGGCGGCCAGCAGGAACAGGAAGACCGTGCCGGACTGGCCCTTGACCGGGATCACCTGGAAGTGCCCCAGCAGCAGGGCGACCAGCAGGCAGCCGAGGAAGATGGAGACCCGCATGGAGGTGTAGCGGAGTGTGGCGTGCGACTTCTTGCTCACAGTGCTGCTCACCGGGGACACGTCCTTCTCTGCGCGGGGGCTGGCCGGTCTCCCAGTGAAGCATGCCCGGGCGGCCCGCCGGGGAACGGGTCCGCCGTCCCCGGGCGGACGGCGCTCCGCCGGGGGTGCGGTCAGCGCAGGTCGAGCCACATGGTGACCTCGTCGCGGTCGTCACCGGGCGCGATCCGGATGGCACCCGGGACCCGGCCGGCCTCGGTGTAGCCGCTGCGCCCGTAGAACGACTCCAGGCCGAGCCCGCCGCGCAGGTGGAGCCGCAGACCTGCCAGGCCCCACTCCCGGGCGATCCGTTCGGCCTCGGCCATCAGCACCGCGCCGTAGCCGCGCCCCTGGAGCTCGGGGTGCACCATCACCCGGGAGAGCACCCGCCAGTGCTCCATCAGTTCGAAGCGCATCGACTCGAAGACCAGCAGACCGGCCAGCCGTCCCGTCCCGGCCTCCCGGGCCACCAGCAGCCGGTCCGGCCCGGCCGGCGCGATTCCGGCGAACTGCTTCTCGGCGGTGACCCAGACCTCGTCCTCGGTGACCGGGGGCACGAAGCCCACCGCGCCGCCGGCGTTGCTGGCCTCGGTCCACAGCCGGGTGATCTCGCCGCGCAGACCGGGGTCGAGGTCGGGGTCGAGGGTGAAGATGAGCGTCATGGGCGCGAAGCCTAGTCGCCCCTTACGACATGACCCCGGCGACAGGCCGCCACCCTCCGGGAGGACACCCCGGCAGCCCCCGGCAGTCCGCCCTCACGGTGGGCCGTGCTCAGGGTGGGCCGCCCTCACGAAGGGCCCCTCACGACAGCGCCGGGTCGATCCGATCCGGCCGGGCATCCCGGAGCGCCAGGCAGAGGGCGACGGCGATCGCGCAGAGTCCCCCGGCCGCGTACCAGGCGAGGTCGTAGTCGCCGAACGCGTCCCGGGAGAGCCCAGCCAGCCCGGCGACCACGGCCGCGCCGATCTGGTGGCAGGCCAGCACCCAGCCGAACACGATCGGTGCGTCGGCGCCGAAGTGGTGACGGCAGAGCGCGACGGTCGGCGGCACGGTGGCCACCCAGTCCAGCCCGTAGAAGATCACGAAGGCCAGGATCGGCGGCTCCGGCGTACCCGCGAACAACTGCGGCAGCAGGAGCAGCGAGAGCCCGCGCAGCGCGTAGTAGACGACCAGCAGCCGGCCGGCGTCGAAGCGGTCGGTGAACCAGCCGCTGGCGACGGTGCCGACCACGTCGAAGACGCCGATCAGCGCCAGCAGGCTCGCCGCCGTGGTGACCGGCAGACCGTGGTCGTGGGCGGCCGGGATGAAGTGGGTGCCGACCAGGCCGGCGGTGGTCGCGCCGCAGATCGCGAAGGAGGAGGCCAGCAGCCAGAACGCCCGGCTCCGGGACGCCGTGCGGAGCACCCGCAGCGAACGGGCCAGCGCCCGCCCGTCGGCCGCCGGGGCGGGGGGCTCCTCGGTCGCGCCGTACGGGAGCAGGCCCAGGTCGGCGGGCCGCTCACGCATCAGGAGCAGCACCGGGACGGCGACGGCGGTCGCCGCCAGCGAGACCACCACGACGGCCGAACGCCAGCCGTGCTGCTCGACCAGCCAGGCGCCGACCGGCAGGAAGACCAGGTTGCCCGCCGCGCCGGCGGCCGTCAGCACCCCGGTGACCAGCCCCTGCCGGGCCTGGAACCAGCGGCCGGTGATCGTGGTGGCGAACGCGCCGGCCATCGAGCCGCTGCCGAGACCCACCAGCACTCCCCAGCAGAGCACCAGTTGCCAGGGCTCGCGCATCAGCATGGTCAGACCGGCGCCGACCGAGATGGTCAGCAGCGCGCAGACCACCACCAGCCGCACGCCGAACCGGTCCATCAGCGCGGCGGCGAAGGGGGCGGTGAGTCCGTAGAGGGTGAGGTTGACCGAGGTGGCGCTGGATATCGTGCCCGTCGACCAGCCGAACTCGTGGTGCAGCGCATCCATCATCAGGCTGGGCGTGGAGCGGAATCCGGCCGAGCCGAGCAGCACCACCAGCGAGACGGCGGCCACCACCCAGGCGTAGTGCACCCGGGGCGCACGGGCGGCGGGGAGCACCCGGGCGGAACCGGGGGCGGTGGGGCGGGCGGGGGCGGGCGGTTCGTTCACCCGCCAGAGTCTCCCGAAGGGACCGGCGGGCGACGAGGGGCGGGACTGCCGAATTTCGTCGGAATCGGGCCAGTGAGGGGCAGGAACCGGCCGACCGGAACCGGTCGTTCGGCCGGCGGCCCCGGTGGCCGAAAACAACCGCCCCCACGGGCAGATCGGATGACGGCGGGCCGCACGCACCCCGAGCACGGCACGGCCGGCCGCCATCCAACCTCGACGCACGGGCCCTGAACCCGCGCCGCACCCTCCGCACTCGCCAAGGAGCCAGCACACGACGACAGACCGCGGCCCCCCTGCTGACGTGATCCCCCTGGACAGCAGCACCGCAGCGGCGTTCGGGTGTTCCCTCGGCGTCCCCTCGCAACGAAGAGCTGCACCCAAGCGTGATCAGTCGGATACGTCACGTCAATGGGTTGTCCGAAATTCGGAATGGTTGCGTCAGCTTTCGGCCCGACGATCACCGGGCCGCCGCACGCCCCGTTCGGACGCTCCGTCGGGGCTCCGTCGGGGCTCCGTCGGGGCTCCGTCGGGCCTCCGCAGCCGTGCACGACGGCCGGGTGCCGGGTGAGCACCCGTCACTACTGGACCAGCGCGGCCCAGTCCACGGCGGCCAGCGGGTCCGTCGGCCGGGAGTCCGGGCTGATCTCGCACCAGACCCGTTTGCCGGCCCCGTCCGGGTACCAGCCCCAGCGGTCGCAGAGCAGCTCGACCAGCTCCAGGCCCCGGCCGTTGGTGGCGTCCACGTCCGGCCCGGCGTGCCGGGGGGCGGGGGCGGCCTGGCTGGCGTCGGCGACCTCGACCCGCAGCGGGCCGACCGTCGCCGCCTCACGCACCCCGGCGGCCGGTGCGGCCTCGGCCGGGCCCCCGCCGATCGGGAAGCAGAGCCTCAGCACGGCCGGACAGCCGGTGTGCACCACCGCGTTGGTCACCAGTTCGGAGACCACCAGCACGACCGTCTCGGCGATGGGCGCGTCCGGGTCGACGCCGTGGTTGAGCAGCCGTGAGCGCACCCACCGGCGGGCCCGGCCGACCTCGGCGGGGTCCGCCTGCACCGCCAGCTGTACCTGTAGAACCTGCACTGCTCCACCACCTGCACTCGCAGTTCGGCCATCGTCCCGGCCTGGCCTGATCACCCGGCCTGCCCGGGCACACACCGGGCCGCCCATCGGGTCGCCGTCCCCCGGGTCGGCAGCCGCCCGTCGGGCCGCCGCACGTCACACCCGGTACGACGCACCCGCGTCACCTCGTCCGTCGCGCACCGGCCGCGACACGAACACGCCTCAGGATGATTCGGCGGACCGGCCGCAGCAAGCGCTTCGGGCATATTCCAGCGATCGGGGGACAGCGCAGGGCATACTGTCCCGCTCACTCTGGCGAGCCTCGGACCGGCGATCGCCCGGCCCGGCCCGACCGGCCGGGGATGCAGTGGTGAACCTACCGCCGCCCGCCCCCGCCGCCGCTCCCGCCACTCGCGAACCACCCGTGCAACATATGTCCAGCCACCTTCGAACAGGCCCGGCGCGACGGCCGGATCGACGGCAGATCCCACGATCCGACCATCCGAAACCGGCTCCTCCGTTCTTCACCGAATCCCTCCACCGCCCGAACAGCGCGGGATACCGTGGGGCACGTCAGCGGTCCGCACGGCAGGAGGGGTGGTGACCGATGGCCACCACCGACGGCGCCCCTCGCTGGGACGAACAGCTCCAGCGGCGCCTGGCCCGCGGCGAGGAGACCGCCCTCGGCGAGCTGTACGACCAACTCGCGCCGATGGTGCACGGGTTGGCCGGCCGGATACTCGCCGACCAGACGGCCGCCGCCCAGCTCACGCGGGAGATATTCGCCCACGTCTGGGAGCACCCCGAGGCCTTCGACCCGGCCCGCGGCTCGCTCCGCTCCTGGCTCGGCGCACTCACCCACCGCCGCGCCGTGGACCGGCTGCGGGCCCGCCGCGCCGCCGAGGCCGGACCGGCCGCAGCCGGTGAGGACGGCGCCGCCGAGGAGGAGATCCGGACGGTGGCCACCGCCGCCCGCGTCCAGTACGTGGTCGCCTCCCTGCCGCAACCCCTGCGTGAGACCATCGCCGAGTCCTACTACGACGGCCGCACCTACCAGGAGACCGCCCACCGGCTCGGCATCAGCGAACAGACCGCCAAACAGCGGATGCGGCTCGGTCTGGAGCTCCTGGCCACCGAACTCGAAGAGGAACGCTCCCGCCACCGGCGCACCCCGGCGCCGGGGGACCATGGCGGCACGGACGGCCGGGACTGCGGCAACGGGCAGCGGAAGGAGGGCGGGGAGGCGTGACGATCGCCGACGACCGGCACGAGGCCCTGCGCTCCCTGCTCGGTGCCTGGGCCCTCGGCGCCGTCCCGCACCGCGAGGCCGCCGAACTGGAAGAGCACCTGCGGGCCTGCCCGGGGTGCGCCGCGGAGGCGGCCCGGCTGCGCGAGGCGGCCGGCTGGCTCGGCGTGGAGGAGCCCCTCGACCAGCCCGGCCCGCTGCGCCAGCAGGTGCTCGACTGGTGCCTCGCCCGCCGCCCGGCCGACCTGCCCGTCCCGGTCTGGGGCGCGCCCTACACGGCCGAGACCGCCAAGCTCGACGCGCTGCTCCGCGACCTCGGCCCGGAGGAGTGGCAGGAGGTGGCCGAACTCCCCTGGCACGGCGGCACCGAGTACCTGCGGCCGGCCGAGGTGCTCTGCCACCTCGCCGCCGTGGACGGCTACCTGGCCGTCGCCCTCGGCCTGCCCGACCCCGTCCCGGGCGGCGTCGCACCGGCCGTCGCCCGGCGGGTGCCGCCGCAGGAGGCCGTCCCGCCGCTCCCCCGGGTGCCGCCGCAGGGCGTCCCGCGCTGGGCCGGGATCACCGAGCGGACCGCCCGGCTGACCGCCGAGCAGGCCGGGCAGCCGCCGCAGCGGGTGCGCGCCAGGTGGCGCCGGCACTGCCACGAGCTGGTCCGCTCCGCCGCGCTCGCCCCGCAGGGCAACACCCCGGTCGACTTCGGCTTCGCGACCGTCCCGCTGCGGGACGCCTTCGTCGACCGGGCCTTCGAGTGCTACGTGCACGGCGAGGACGTGGCCCGGGCGGTCGCCTACCCGTACGACCCGCCGGCCCCGCAGCACCTGCGGCAGATGATCGACCTGGCCGTCCGGATGCTGCCGTTCGCCCTGGCCGGGCAGCGCGCGGCCCGCCCCGAGCACGCCGGGGCGCCCGCGGGCGCGCCCGAGAGCCGGGCGGAGGGCCGGACCGGCGACGAGCGGACCGGACGACGGGTCAGGCTGGTGATCGACGGCCCGGCCGCCGGCGAGTGGCTGATACCGCTGGACGGACCGGAGTCCGGTCCGCCCGGGGGCGAGCCGGTGGCCGCCCTGGTGCTGGACGGGCTGGAGTTCTGCCAGCTGGCCGCCGCGCACCGCGACCCGGACCGGGTACCGGTCGGCGAGCACGGCGACCGGGCCGCGATCCGTGAGGTGCTGCGCGCGACGCCGCTGCTCTCGCGGCCCTGACCGCGAACGGCCCCGGCGGTACCGGACCGCCGGGGGCCGGTACCCCGGAGGATCAGGTGAAGACGACGGTGCGCGTCCCGTTCAGCAGCACCCGGCGCTCGCTGTGCCACTTCACCGCTCGGGCCAGCGCCTGGCACTCGACGTCCCGGCCGAGCGCGACCAGCTGGTCCGGGGTGACGTCGTGGGTCACCCGGGCCACCTCCTGCTCGATGATCGGGCCCTCGTCGAGGTCGGCGGTCACGTAGTGCGCCGTGGCGCCGATCAGCTTCACGCCCCGGGCGTGCGCCTGGTGGTACGGCTTGGCGCCCTTGAAGCTCGGCAGGAAGGAGTGGTGGATGTTGATCACCTTGCCGGAGAGCTCCGTGCAGAGGCGGTCCGAGAGCACCTGCATGTAGCGGGCGAGCACGACCAGTTCGACGTTCTCCTTGGCGACCAGGTCCAGCAGCTGCTGCTCGGCGTCGTCCTTGGTGTCCCGGGTGACCGGGATGTGGTGGAACGGGATGCCGTAGCCCTCGGTCAGGTCCTGGAAGTCGGTGTGGTTGGAGACCACCGCGGCGATCTCCACCGGCAGCGCGCCGATCCGGGTGCGGAACAGCAGGTCGTTGAGGCAGTGCCCGAACTTGCTGACCATCAGGACGATCCGGAGCCGGTCCTCGCTCGGGTGGATCTGCCAGTCCATCCCGAACGAGGCCCCGATCGCGGCGAAACTGGCCCGGAGCTTGTCGGCCGTCACCGGCTCGACGGCGGAGAAGTGCACCCGCATGAAGAACAGACCGCTGTCCCCGTCACCGAACTGCTGGCTGTCGATGATGTTGCACCCGGTCATGAAGAGGTAACTGGAGACCGCGTGGACGATGCCCTGCTTGTCGGGGCAGGACAGCGTGAGGACGTACTGGGCGCTGGCCGGCTGCTGTTCCACGGTGGTGGTGTCCCGTCCTGAGCTCGTGCGAGTGTGAATGGTCCAGCGTTTCACACTCCGGGACGGGCCCGGTCCGGCTGCCCGCACTCCAAGACGGGCCTGCGCGACGGGCCCCGGACCCGGCCCGACGGGGCGCGGACCGCTCCCCGGACGGGCCTCAGACCTGGGTCAGGATCCGCAGCACGTCCAGCGAACGCGGCGGGGCGTCCGGGTCGTCGCCGTCGCCGGCCGCGAGCCTGACGTGCGCCTCGCGGGCCGCCCGGACCGCCTCCGGCCAGTCCTGGTGCGCCAGGTACGCGGAGGTCGGGGCGTCCGCACCGACCTGGTGCAGGATCTGCACCACCCGCAGCACCGCCACGTCGACCAGCGCGGCCTCGGCGGAGTCCCGGAAGATCGTTCCGACGTACTTCTCGGCCGACCAGCGGTCCAGCCAGGTGTCCTCGACCAGCCGGTAGACGGCGTCGGTCACGTCGCCGTACCCCTCCCGGCCGGTCAGCCAGGTGTCCTGCTGGAACCCGGGGTCGGAAAGCATGTGGAGCGCCGAGCGGAGGCGGGCCCGCCAGCGCCACCAGGGCAGGTCGTTGAGCGACATGCCGCCCATCGTGCTGGAGCGGTGGCCCGGACGAGAAGGGTTTCGGGCAGACCGATACGAAGAATCTGTGCTGGCGGACATGAACGACGATCGTACGTTCCCCCACCGTTCGTACTCCACTCCCGCTCTACACGCGTCCGTGCCCCGAGTTCTGCTGTCGTTTCCCGTCCGTTCGCTTTTCGGCCCTCTCGGCTTGCGGCGTCAAGGCTTGGCTGGTCCCCGTGCGCAGTACGGCGCCCAGGGAGGGAAGACCGATGACCGGCCGACGAGGCTCGTCCCAGGACATGCACCCGAACGCGGGACGGCGCCGCCGGCGCCCGATCGCTGCCGCCGCCACCACCGCGGCGCTGCTCCCAACCCTCTTCTCGGCCTCCGCGTGCGGCGGACCGGCCGACGCCGCCACCGGCAGCGGCGAACTCACCGTGATGACGTGGGCCCCGGCCGACACCGGCGCGGCCGACCGCCCCGGGATGACCGCCCTGGCCGAGGCGATCGGCCGGGACATCAACCTCAAGGGCGGCCTCCACGGCCGCCGGCTCCGTGTGATCACCTGCAACGAGCACAACAGCTCCGACGGGGCCAAGGCCTGCGCGCAGCAGGCGGTGGACGCCAAGGCGGTCGCGGTGATCGGCTCCTACAGCCAGTACGGCGACGACTTCATGCCCGCCCTGGAGCGGGCCGGCATCCCGCTGATCGGCGGCTACGGGCTCTCCCAGCCGGAGTTCAGCAGCCCGCTCTCCTACCCGGTGGGCGGCGGCATGCCGGCCCTGATCGGCGGCAGCGGCCGCCAGCTGGTGGAGGCCGGCTGCAAGGCGGTCGCCCTGATCCGTCCGGACACCCCGGCCGGTGACAACCTGCTCGGGTACCTGGGCAACGCGCTCAAGCCGGCCGGGATCAAGCTGCTGGACGTCAAGGCGCCGGAGAAGTCCAACGACTACAGCCCGACCGTTCGCAAGGCGATCGGCACCGACCAGCCGGGCAACTGCGTCACCAGCGCGCTGGGCGCCGAGCCGACCGGCAACCTGCTCGACGCCTACCGCCGGGTCGGTCCGAAGAACACCCGGATCGCCTCGGTGATCGGGAGCGTGCAGCAGTCGGTGGTCAACTCCACCGGCGGCGACTCCGGCCCGCTGTCCGGCGCCTTCGTGACCGGCTGGTACCCGCCGGAGTCGGCCAAGGTCTGGGACGGCCTGCGCGCCGTGATCCAGGCCGACACCGCCAACGGCCGGACCATCGACGCCGCCGACCCCGGGGTGCAGACCACCTGGGTCGCCTACCAGGTGTTCAGGCAGATCGCCGAGCGGCTGAACGCGGCCGGCCGGCCGATCGGCAGCAAGGCCGTCTCCGCGCTGCTGGACAGCGGCGAGCAGATCGACGTCGGGCTCACCCCGCCGCTGAACTGGGGCACCACCAACATGCTGCCCAGCACCGAGTCCCCCCGGCTGGTGAACACCTGGGTCACCTACCAGGTGGTCAAGGGCGGCCAGATGACCCTGCAGCGGCCCGGCTTCGTGGACGTGCGCTGGGTCCTCACCGGGGGCAAGCCGCCGGCCTGACCCACGCCCGTCCCGGAGGGCCCGGACCGCCCGGTCCGGGCCCTCCGGCGTGCCCGGGCGCCGCGGGGCGGGCCGACGGGGGCGGGCGGTCCGGCCGCGGACGGCTCAGAGGTCGCCGTCGGTGCGGGTCGGCAGGCCGGTCTGACCGGCGACGGTGTTCCAGAGCCCGGCCGCCTGCTTCTTGGCGGTGGTGGCGGTGCCACTGGCCTGCACGGCGTTCTTGTAGTGCTGGTTGTCGGTCTTCCTGGGCTCGCAGCCGCCCTGCGCGTCCCCGGCCCAGGCCGCGTACTCGTCGTCGGCACCCGCCGAGGCCTGCCAGGCCGCGTTGAGCTGCTCGACCAGCTGCTGACCACCGGGCAGCTTGTCCGTCTTCAGCGCGGCGAGCTTGGTCTGCAGCTCCCGCCGCTGGCCGGCGGCGGCCGTCAGCGCCTGCTGCGACTCGGGCAGCTTCTCGCACTTCTGCACCGAACCGACCGCGCTCACCACCGCCTGGCGGCTGTCGTTGGCGGTGCCCAGCAGGTCGGAGAGCGCCTGCGCCTGGGCCTTGACCTCGGGGCTGACGGTGGCCGTCGACGGACCGGCGGTCGGGGTGGGGCCCGCGCTGCCGGCGGCGGCGCCGCCGGTGGCCACGGGGGTGGCCTTCGGCTCCTGGCCGGTCGGCTCGTCCTTGTCCATCAGCACGGCGACCAGGACGGCCGCCGCCAGGCAACCGGCCACCACCGCGCCGACGATCAGCTTGGTGGACGAACGCCCGCCACGGCCGCCGCCCGGGCCCCCCGAGGTCTCCTGGGTCGGGTGCTCCCGGTACTCCTGCCCCGGGTAGTCCTGCGCGGCCGGCGGGTAGCCCTGGTAGCCCGGCTCGGGCTGGTGCGGGTACGCCTGCGCCGGCGGGGCGTAGCCGGGCCCGGCGGCCGGGTAGCCGCCCGGCGCCGGCGGGCCGCCGGTCGGGTACGGCGGCAGGTACTGCGTCGCCGGGGCCGGATCGGGCGGCGGCGTGCCGGGGTAACCGGGCTGCGGCGCACCGCCCCAGGTGCCCGACTGCGCGGGGATGGCCTGGGTCGGCAACGCGCTGTCGCCGAGGTACTCGGGCTGCCCGGAGGGCCGGCCCGGCTGCGGGTGGCCCTGCGGGGGGCCGGCGAGCTGGCCCGGGGGCACCGGGGGTTGGCCCTGCGGCTGCCCCGGCTGGCCCTGTTGCTGCCCCTGCTGCTGGCCGGGCTCCGGGCGGAACAGGTCGTCCAGGTTGAAGTCACCCGAGTTGGGGTACGAGCGGCGCTGGCTCAACGCGATTCCTCACCTGTGCAGGACCGCGCGCTGACGGCGGACCACATCTCGTCGGTTCTTGGGAGCATCACAGTTCCTTGGACGTCGCGCCCACGCTACCGGTTCGACGAACCGGCCGACCACGTGGGCGGTCCGTCCCTCACCGACCCTGCACGCGCCCCGCCGACCTTCCGCTCAGGCGGCCTCCGCCTCGGCCCGGGCCTGGAACTCGCGGACCACCCGCTGCTCCCGGAACGGCTCCAGCCTGCGCCGGAACTCGTCCAGGTACTCCACGCCCCGGTTGGACCGCAGCCCGCTCAGCAGCCGGACCGCCTGGGCCCCGGTCTCGCAGGCCCGTTCGACGTCCCGCTGCTGCAGCTGCGCCGTCGCCAGCAGGACCAGGTCCACCGCGCGGCGCCGGACCCGGGTCGGCGGGTGCAGGTCGAGCGCCCGGCGGGCGTAGTGCTCGGCCTGGCCGGCCTGTTCGAGGTCGCGGTGGCAGTGGGCCAGCTCGTCCGCGAGGTAGGCGTCGTCGAAGTGGACGATCCAGTCCGGGTCGTCCTCCGGGCGGCGCTTCTCCATCATCTCCAGCGCCTTGGCGGCCACCGCCTCGCAGGCCCGGGCGTCGCCGAGCAGGGCGTGCCCGCGCGCCTCCGCCGCGAGGAACATCGCCATCGCCGTCGGAGTGGCCACCGAACGGGCGCCCTCCTGGGCGGCGCGGGCGAGCTGGGCGATCTCCCGCGGGTTGCCGAGGGTCGCCGCCAGGTGGCTCATCGAGGCCGCCAGCACGTACCCGCCGTAGCCGCGGTCGTCGGCGGCCTGCGCCAGCCGCAGCGCCTGGATGTAGTAGCGCTGGGCCAGGCCGGGCTGGCCGGTGTCCACCGCCATGTAGCCCGCCAGCTCCGTCAACCGCGCTACCGCGGCGAAGAGTTGGCGTCCGGTCTCCTCGCGGTAGGCACCGCCGAGCAGGCCGGAGACCACGCTGTTGAGGTAGTGCACCACCACCGGGCGGACGTGGCCGCTGCCGAACCTGTGGTCCAGGTCGACCAGCATCGCGGTGGTCGCCTTGATGGCCGCGACGTCGGTCGGGCCGACCCGCGTGCCGCCGGTCCGCGCCACCACCGGGTCGGGCGGGGTGATCAGCCAGTCCCGGCTGGGCTCGACCAGGGCGGAGGCCGCCACCGTCGCCCCGGTCAGGAAGTCCCGGCGGCCGACGTCGCTGCGCCACAGCTCGCAGACCTGCTCCAGTGCGGCACCCAGCGTCGGCGCGAACTGCAACCCGATCCCGGAGCTGAGGTTCTTGCCGTCGGCCATGCCGATCTCCTCGACCGACACGCTCCGCCCCAGCTTGCGGCCGAGCGCCTCGGCGATCACCGCCGGTGCCTGCCCCCGCGGCTGCTGGCCGCGGAGCCAGCGCGCGACGGAGGTCTTGTCGTAGCGCAGGTCCAGGCCGTGTTCGGCACCGCAGAGGTTGACTCTCCGTGCCAGACCGGCGTTGGAGCAGCTGGCCTCCTGGATCAGCTGCTGCAGACGCTCGTTGGGCTGTCGTGCGACAAGTGGTCTCGCGGCCATTGGCTTCGCCTCCCCACACCCTCCGGTCCGGCCGGCGGGCGACGCTTTCTGCTGATCTCTGTTGCCGACTGTCCGACCGTCAAAGGAATCTGACATCAGGTTAGCGATCAGCAACGCCAGCGGGATACCCACGGTGACGATCCCCACCCCCCACGCGCCCGGGAATATGCTCCCGTGCGCCCCCACTGCGCCCACCTCGCCTCCCCCCGGCGCTCTTCCACACGGTTCGCCTCACCGGTTCGGGTGAATTGCCCCCGCCCGGCGGAACGTCCCGCACCGGACCGTAACCAGCCTCACGCACGGTAGTTGAGCAGCCCGTGGAAGACACCCCCGACTCCCCCGACCAGGGCGGCAACGCCGGACTGCCCCCGCTGCTCATCGAAGCCGTCGGCTACGCCGAGAACCGTCACTGGGAGGTCGCGCCGGGCGCCTGGCTGATCGACGGTGACGGCCCGGCCCGCTGCTCCTGCGCGGACCCGCGCTGCCCGCTGCCCGGCGCCCACCCGATCGACTCGGACTGGGCGCGCAAGGCGAGCGCCGGGCCGGGCGCGGTGCGGCGCTGGTGGACGGAGCGGCCGGAGGCGTCGATCCTGCTGCCCACCGGCCGGTCCTTCGACGTGCTGGACGTGCCGGAGGTGGCGGGCTGCCTGGCGCTGGCCCGGATGGAGCGGATGGGCCTCCAGCTCGGCCCGGTGGTCGTCGCCCCGGCCTCGTCGGGGCGGTACGGTCGGCGGCTGCACTTCCTGGTCCTGCCGGGCGTGGCGGCCAAGCTTCCGGAGATGCTCCGCAAGCTCGGCTGGCCGACCGGCCGGCTGGACCTGGTGGCCCGCGGCGAGGGGGACTGGACGGTCGCCCCGCCGTCCCGGGTCGGCCCGACCGGGTTCGCCCAGTGGGCCCGCTCGCCCTCCGCCCTGAACCGCTGGCTGCCGGACGCCGCCGAGCTGATCAGTCCGCTGGCGTACGCGTGCGGCCGCGAGGCGCCCTCGCTCCCGGACCGCTCGGCCCAGCCGGCGGCGGTGCGCTGAGCCGCCCGGCCGAGCCGCCCGCCGGTCGCCCCCGAACGGCCGCCCTACGCCTATCGGGTGAGGGCGCGCGATGCGCGAGACCCCGCGCGCGAGTGACGGGCCTTGTCTCCCACCGGAGACGGGGCCCGTCATACGCATGTCCGGATAAGGCTTCGGTGTACCCGCTGGTCACAGGCGAAAGCCCCTCGTACGAGTGACAACGCTCAAGGATTGCCATGATCGACCGAGGGGAGGAATCCACCTGTGAGGGGCCGCAGGACGGGGCGCTCGGACGGGGAAGCCGGGCGAGGCGGAGCGGGAGGGACGGAGGGGACGGGAGGGAGGCGGGGGCCGTGTCACCGGCCGGGTTCGGGGAGGCCGGTGGCACGGAGGGCAGGTGAGGGAGGGACCAGCAGGGCCCGGTGCTCGGGGAAAGCACCGGGCCCTGTCGGCCGTCCCGGACCAACGGGGACGGGGCCGACAGGGCCCGGGCTGACTCACGCCCCGTCGGGGCGCCCCGTCAGGGCTGCGCGACGAACACGTGCGCGGCGATCTCCTTGCCCAGCTCCGCGGCGTTCTCCCCGGAGCCCACGAGCACCCCGCCGACCCCGGCGGTGACCCGCACCGTGGAGCCCGGCCGGACCCCGGCCCGGCGCAGCGTGCGCATGAGGTCGCCGTCCATCTGGATCGGCTCGCCGATCCGGCGGACGATCACGCTGGCGCCGTCGTCCCCGGGCTTCACCGAGTCGAGCGGGACGAGCCCGGCGTCGAAGCCCTCGCCCTCGGCCTTGGCGTCGCCCAGCTCCTCCAGACCCGGGATCGGGTTGCCGTACGGGGACTGGGTGGGGTGGCCGAGCATGGCGAGCACCTTGCGCTCGACCGTCTCGCTCATCACGTGCTCCCAACGGCAGGCCTCCTCGTGCACCTGCTCCCACTCCAGTCCGATCACGTCGACCAGCAGGCACTCGGCGATGCGGTGCTTGCGCATCACCCGCACCGCGAGCCGTCGTCCCTCCTCGGTGAGTTCGAGGTGGCGGTCGCCCGCGACCTGGAGCAGTCCGTCGCGCTCCATCCGGCCGACCGTCTGGCTCACGGTGGGGCCGCTCTGCTCCAGGCGCTCGGCGATCCGGGCGCGCATCGGGGTGATGCCCTCCTCCTCCAGTTCCAGGATGGTGCGAAGGTACATCTCAGTGGTGTCGATCAGCCCAGACATCGCCGCTGGCTCCGTTCCTCGGTGTCCTCATCGCCAATTCTGACCTACCGGGCCGACGACCGGGCCCGCGCAAGGGTCCCGGGCGTGGGTTTCGTGGCTGTTGACAGCGGCCCCGGTGAGGCAGCACGGTGCTCGCCGTAGCTTTCTCCATCGGCGGCCCGGACCTCCGGAGCCGCCCCACCCGGCCGGCTCCCCCACCGGCAGAGAGCGAAGGCAGCAGATGAGCGAGCTGGTCGGCCGGTACTTCGACGCCGCGATCGCCCACCTCCAGCGGGTCCGGACGGAGGAGGCGGACACCATCGAGGCGGCTGCCGCCCTGCTGGCCGCGGCGATCTCCGAAGGACGCAGAATCTTCACCTTCGGCGCCGGCCACTCCTCGCTGGCGGCCCAGGACGTGGTCTACCGGGCCGGCGGGCTGGTTCCCATCAACCTCCTGGAGGTCCCCGGGATGGCCGGGGTGACGGTGATGCCCGCACCGCTCTCCAGCGCGCTGGAGCGGGTCTCCGGACTGGCCACCACCACCCTGGACCTGACCCCCGCCACCGCCGGCGACCTGCTCTTCGTGATCTCGCTCTCCGGCCGCCAGGTGATGCCGGTCGAGCTGGCGCAGCACGCCCGCGGCCGGGGCCTGCGGGTGATCGGGCTCACCTCGCTCGCCTACCCCGGCGAGGTCCCCTCGGCGCACCCGTCGGGCACCTACCTGAAGGACCACTGCGACGTCGTCCTGGACAACAAGATCGCGGTGGGCGACGGCGAGCTGACCCACCCGGGCGCCGAGGCCACCTTCGGGCCGGTCTCCACCATCGTCACCAGCGCGCTGATGCAGGCCGTGGTCGCCTCGGCGGTGGGCCGGCTGGCCGACGCCGCGGCGGCCGGCGACGGCGCCGCCCCGCCGCTCTTCCGCTCCGGCAACGTGCCCGGCGGGACCGAGTGGAACGCCAAGCAGATGGCCGACAACACGGACCGGATCTTCTACACCTACTGAGTCGGGGCTCCGGCGCTCGCGGGGCCCGGGGGCGCGGGCCCGGCCGGCGCGCGGGCCCGGCGCGGGCCCGGGAGATGCGGCTCCCGGGCGCCGGCGCGGTCGCGGGAGCACCGATATACGGGACAAACTCCGGCGGTTTCCCGGCCAAAGCGGACGGGCCGGGGCCCGCGCAGGCGTACCGGCCCGGCCGCCGGGGCAGGACAGCGTGCGACCGGAGCGACTGGTGGGGGCCGAGCATGGCGTCGGGTGGGGGGCCGCTGGCCCGGGTGCAGGAGCGCGAGCTGCTGCCCGAACTGTTCTGGGCCGCCGACTCGGCCTCCCGGCAGGGGCAGCGGCGGGCCGTCCGGCTCTCCGCCTGGGAACTGGTGCTGCTGGTCGCCGCCGCCGCGGCCGGCTCCGCCGACGGCGGCCTCTGGGCCTGGCTCGCGGCCGCGGCCTACCTCGGGGCGATCTGCCTGGCCGTGGTGATCAGCCGGCAGAACCCGCAGGGCCTCTGGTACGAGGGCCGGGCCGCCGCCGAGTCGGTGAAGACCCTCGCCTGGAAGTTCGCCGTCCGGGCCGACGCCTTCCAGCCGCCGCCGCGCAGCCTGCCGGACGCCGAGGGCCTCTACGGCTTCCAGCTGGGCCGGGTGCTGAACGCCTTCCGGGACAGCCGCGCGGTCGGCCCCGGCCTGGGCACCCGGCCCGCCGACACCCAGATCACCGAGGCGATGCGCGGGCTGCGGGACCAGCCGCTGGCGGTCCGCCGGGACGTCTACCTGCGCGAGCGGATACGGGTCCAGCACGACTGGTACCGGTCCAAGGCGCGGTACTGCGCCCGGGCCGGGTTCTGGGCCGGTGTGCTCGGTGTGGTGCTGCCGCTGCTCGGCCTGGTGCTGGCGGCGCTGCGGGCGATGGGCGAGTTCTCCTACGACGCGCTCGGTACCGTCTCCGCCGTCGCCGCCTCGGTCGCCGCCTGGGCGCAGCTGCGCCAGTACCGGCCGCTGGCCGCCGCGTACGGCCTGGCCGCCCACGAGCTGGAGCTGATCAGCAACCAGCTCGCCCGGCTGGACGTGGGTTCGGCCGACGCCGAGGAGCTCTGGGCCCGGCTCGCCCGGGACGCCGAGGACGCCGTCTCCCGCGAGCACACCACCTGGCAGGCCCGCCGCGAGGTCCGCGGCACGACCGACCGGGACCACTGAACGGGCGGTCGACCGGGCCCGACGCCCGGATCGACCCGCCGGGGCCGCCCGGGGATCAACCCACCTGAATCCGGGCCGGCCCGCCGACCGGGGCCGCCGGCCGACCGGCCGGACCCCGAGAGCCGAGGAGGTCGTGCGTGGCGCTACGGATGGTCAAGGCGGCGGACGGCCGCGCACTCGCGGTCGAGACCCACGGCGACCCGCGCGGTCGCCCGGTCTTCCTGCTGCACGGCATGCCCGGCAGCCGGGTCGGCCCGCACCCGCGCAGCACCGTGCTGTACCGGCTCGGCGTCCGGCTGGTCTCCTTCGACCGGCCCGGGTACGGCGACTCCACCCGGCTGCCCGGCCGCCGGGTGGCCGCCGCGGCCGTGGACGTCCGGACCATCGCCGACGATCTCGGTATCGACGCCTTCGCGGTGCTCGGCCGTTCCGGCGGCGGTCCGCACGCGCTGGCCTGCGCGGCGCTGCTGCCGGAGCGGGTCACCCGGGCCGCCGTCCTGGTCGGCCTGGCCCCCCGCGACGCCGCCGGTCTGGACTGGTACGGCGGGATGACGCCGTCCAACGTCCGGGCGTACCGGGAGGCCGAGCGCGGGCACGACCGGATCGCCGCCGGCATGCTCTTCCGCTCGCAGCAGATCCGGGCCGACCCGGTCAGCCTGCTCAAGGGACTGCGGCCCGAACTGCCGGCCACCGACCGGGAGGTGGTGGCCGACACCGGGTTGCGGCGGATGCTGCAGAGCAACTACCGGGAGGCGTTCCGGCACGGCGCCGACGGCTGGATCGACGACGTGCTGGCCTTCACCGCCGGCTGGGGCTTCCAGGTCGGGGACATCGGGGTGCCGACCTGGCTCTGGCACGGCGCCGACGACCAGTTCTCCCCCGTCGACCACTCCCGCTGGCTGGCCGACCACATCCCCGGCTCCGAGCTGTTCCTGGAACCCGGTGCCGCCCACTTCGGCGCGTTCCGGGTGATGGCCACGGCTCTCAACTGGGCGGCGGGCCGGGCTCCCGGCGGGTGACCGGCGTCACCGGGGGGTGACCGGCGCGACCGGCGTCACCGGGGGGTCGCCGGCCAGGACGGCGAGGACGTTGTCGACCGCGAGGCCGCCCATGGCCTGCCGGGTGCGGACGGTGGCGCTGCCGAGGTGCGGCGCGAGCACGGCCCGGTCCTGGGCGAGCAGCGCGGCGGGGACGGCCGGCTCGTTCTCGAAGTTGTCGACGGCGGCGGCGAACAGCGCGCCGGACTCCAGGGCGGCGGCGAGCGCCTCCTCGTCGACGACTCCGGCGGTCATCGACACCACCACCGCGCCGGGCGGCAGCAGGGCGAGCCTGCGGGCGTCCAGCAGGTGCCGGGTGGCGTCGCCGAGCGGGCAGGTGACCACCAGCACGGTGGAGGCGGCGAGCAGGTCGTCCAGCGGCAGCCAGTCGGCGCCCTCGGCCTGCTCGGGCGGCAGCGGGTGGCGGTTGTGGTAGCTGACGGGCATGTCGAACGCGCGGGCCCGGCGGGCCACCGCCCGGCCGATCCGGCCCATGCCGAGGATGCCCAGCGGGGTGCCGGCGAGTTCCAGGCCGAGCATGAAGGTGGGGGCCCAGGCCCACGGCCGGCCGGAGCGCAGCAGGCGCTCGCCCTCGCCGAGCCGGCGGGTGGCGGACAGCAGCAGCGCCCACGCCATGTCGGCGGTGGCGGCGGTGAGCACGCCGGGGGTGTTGGTCACCAGGACCCCGCGGTCGGCGCAGGCGGCGAGGTCGATGTTGTGGTGGCCGACCGCGTGGTTGGCCACCACCCGGAGGCCGGGGCCGGCCGCGTCGAGGAGTTCGGCGTCGACCACGTCGTCGAGGGTGGTGATCACGGCCGTCCGGCCGCGGACGGCGGCCAGCAGTTCGGCGCGCGGCAGCGGCAGTTCGGAGTCGTGCACGGTGGCCGCGTGGTGCGCGGTGAGCCGTTCGACGACGCCGGGGGCGAGACGGCGGGTGACCAGGACCGGAGGCTGCTCGTTCATCAGGCCCGAAGCATACGCGGCGGGCCGGAGCGCACCGCGGACGGCCGACGCCGGCGACCGGCCTCCGCGAGGGCCGGCCCCGGCGGTGTGCGCCCCTGCGGTGTGCGGCCGACCCGCACACCGCCCGGGCCGGTCACACCGGCTGCGGTTCGAGGTCGCGGTTGATCCGCTTCCAGCCCCGGGCCGCGACGGTGTTGGGGTGCTCCTCGCCGAACTGGCGGATCAGCTCGGCGATCGCCCGGGCCCGGTGTTCGGCGGCCGGGGTGTGCCGGCCGGCCACCCGCAGGGTGACGGCCAGGTTGGCCTCGCAGGCCACCGCGTCGGGGTGGCGCGCCGAGTAGCGGCGGCAGAGGCCCTCGTACGCGGCGCGGCCGAGCTCCTCGGCGAGGTCGGTCCGGCCGTCGTCGCCGTGGGCGTTGGCCAGGTTGATCATCGCGATCAGGGTGTACGGGTGGTCCGGCCCCACCGAGCGGGTGAGGCCGTCCACGGTGGCCAGGCCGCGGGCGATCGCCCCGGGCACGTCGCCGCTGCCGCGCAGGTAGATGCCGAGGTTGTTCGCGCAGGCCAGGGAGAACGGGTGCTCGTCGCCGAACAGTCGGCGGTGGCCCTCGTAGACGGTGGCGCACAGGTCGCGGGCGGTCTCCTTGTCGCCGGACGCGCTGTGGTCGGCGGCCAGGTTGAGCGCGCAGGCCAGCGCGTCCGGGGCGTCGGCGCCGTACCGCTCCAGGTAGCGCTCGTAGGTCTCCTTGGTGATCCGGCGGGCCTCGGCCAGCTGTCCGATCCGGCGCAGGGAGACGGCCAGGGACTTGGCGTTGCGCAGGTTCTCCGGGAGGTCCGGGTCGAGGACGCCGCCGAGGTCGTTGGTGACTTCCTGGAGGAGTTCCACCGAGCCCTGGTAGTCGCCGAGTTCCCGCAGGTCGCGGGCGAGGTTGGACTTGGTGGAGAGGGTGTACGGGTGGCGCGGCCCGAGCACCGCGGTGCGCCGGTCGAGGGTCTCCTGGTCGAGTTCGCGGGCGGCTTCGCTGTCCCCGACGAGGCGGTAGTCGATGGCGAGGTTGTTCGCCATGGAGAGCGTGCGCGGGTTGTCGTCACCGAACAACTCGCGGAACTGGTCCAGGATTTCGCGGTCGAGGTCGAGGGCGGCCTGGAACCGGCCGAGGGCCCGGCGGTCGGCGCCGAGGGAGCCCGCCGTCATCAGGGTGTAGGGGTGGTGCTCGCCGAGCAGGGCCCGCTGACGCTCCAGGGTCGATTCGTCCAGGGCCAGGGCCTCGGCGTAGTTGCCCTGCGAGCGCAGGACGTTGGCGAGCTGGAAGCGGAGCAGCAGGGTCTGGCGGTCGTTCTCGCCGAGCTTGCGGGTCCACTCGTCGTCGAGGGCGTGGCCGAGGTCGCGGGCGCGGTCGAGCTCGCCGCGCTTCCACAGGTAGCGGACGCGGTCGATGAGGAGCTGGCGGGTGTCGGCCTCGTCGCAGTTGTGGGCCTTGGAGGGCGACAGGTGGGGCCAGATCTCGTCGAACGCGGGCCAGTTGGCCGGGTCGTCGGTGTCGCCGAGGGAGGGCCGGGCGCCGGTGAGGATGCGGTGCACCTCGTGGACGGCGACCTCCTGCTCGTCGTCGGTCATCTCGGCACGGATGACGGCCTGGACGAGGCGGTGCACCTGGAAGCTATTGGTGCCGGCGTCGACCTTGGCGAGCGCGTACCGGCCGATCGCCTGGATCACCTTGCCGAGCATGAACTTGTCGCTCAGGTCCGCGTCGTACTGGACGAGCGCACGGATCATCTGGTCGCTGTAGAAGAGGTTCATGGAGATCGGCTCGGGCGCGAAGAACGCGCAGAGCTGGAGCAGCCGGACGGCGGCCGGGGACTGCTCGCGGAGCCGGGCGATGGAGACGTTCCAGGTGGCGCCGACGGGGGTGGGGTAGTCGGCGGGGCGGGTGCCGGCGAGGGCGCGGGCCGCTTCGGCCTGGAGCTGGGCGACGTAGGTGTCGACCGGGGTGCCGGTGGTGTCGAGCCAGGCGGCGGCGACCTCGACCGCGAGCGGCAGGTCGCCGACCGCCTCGGCGACGCGGTCGGCGTCGGGGCGGGAGAGGCCGCGGGCGCGGCGGCAGAGGTGTTCGACGCTCTCGCCGCGGGTGAAGACGTCCACTTCCAGGGCCTCGGCGTGGCCGGACCAGGCCTGGTTGCGGGAGGTGACCAGGATGTGGCCGGAGCCGCCGGGGAAGAAGCGGCGGATCTCGGTGGGTTCGTCGGCGTTGTCGAAGATCAGCAGCCAGCGCGAGGTGGGCACCCCGCGGCGCAGCGCCTCGCGGGCGGCTTCGGCGGCTTCGGTGACGGAGTCGCCGACGCGCAGGCCGAGTCGGCGGGCGAGGTCGGCGAGGGCGGGGGCGACGAGTTCGGTCTGTTCGGCGTCGATCCACCAGACCAGGTCGTAGTCGGACATGAAGCGGTGTGCGTACTCCAGGGCGACCTGGGTCTTTCCGACGCCGCCGAGCCCGTAGAGGGTCTGCGGGGTGGGCAGGACGGCCGCCATGCCGCCGCGCAGCTGGTTGCGGAGCTGCTCCAGGACGGCGGAGCGCCCGGTGAAGGAGGGGTTGCGGGGCGGGACGTCCCAGACCTGGGGCTTGCTGCCGGGGAACCGGGGGCCGCCGGCCGGGGCCTCGGCGAGGGCGACGTCGCCGCGGCCGAGCGCGCGGAGCAGGGTCTGTACGGACTGCGCCTCGTCGCGCCCGACGAGGTCGACGGGGTTGCGGTTGGAGAACGGCGCGGTGAGCCGGACGTCGCCGACCCGGACCGGGACCAGCTGACGGCGGGTGCCGGACGGGTCGGAGCTGACCACCGACTCCCAGAGCGCGCGGGCCTGCGGCGAGCGCAGGTAGGCGGGCGAGAGGACGGCGACCGTCCGGTGGGCGGCGTCGATGCCGCGCTCGGTGTCCTGGCGCGGTTCGGCGCCGGCGCTGAGGTCGCGGGGCAGCACCCGGAAGCCGGCCCGGGTGAGCACCGACTCGATCCAGTCCGCCCACATCCGGTCCTCGGGGACGTACGAGAGGTAGAGGTCGGCCGGGACGGACGGGCGGCGCCGGGTGAAGGCGTCCACGTACCGGAGGCGGATCTCCTCGTCGACGGCCGGCAGCGAGCGGACCCGGCTCTCGGTGATCGCCGAGGTGAGCCGCTCACAGGCGGCCAGCATGGAGGTCTGGGCGCCGCCCTGGTCGCCGAAGGTGGCGAGGATCTCCTCGTAGGCGTAGAACGGCCGGTACGGGATCTCCACCGAGCCCCAGTAGTGGGCGAGTTCGTCGCCGTCGAGGCCGGCGGGGAGGCCGTCGAAGCGGATCCGGGCGAGCGCCCGGCCGGCGTCGGCCTTCTCCTTCTCGCCCTCGTCGATCCGCATCGGCACCGGCAGGATGCGGATGCCGCGCTCGCGGTAGCGGTCGTGGATGTGCTGGGCGATCCGCGAGGCGCCGTCGATGGACTGGTCGCTGAGGGTGAAGCAGACGACCAGGTCGTCGGGCATCTGGACGGTGCAGATCTCGGCGATGTCGGAGAGGCCGGTCCGGGAGTCGATCAGCACGTAGTCGTAGTGCTTGCTCATGTCGGCGCGCAGGGCGTCGAAGAACTGCCCGCCGTCGAAACGGTCGTAGAAGATGTCCCAGTCGAGGTGGGTGACGGCCTCGGAGTAGTCCCGGTTGAACTGGCCGGCGGAGAGGAAGTCCAGGCTGCCGCCGGGCGGGAAGAGCGGCCAGGAGAGCGAGAGCGCGTGCGGGTGCACCCGGGCGAAGTCCAGGTGCCAGCCCTCGGCGTGCTCGACGGGGCGCAGCGCCTCCTCCCGGTACTCGGCGATCAGGTCCATCATCCCGGTGGTGCCGGCGAGGGCGGCCTGGTCGAGGAAGGGGTGGAAGAACTTGGCCAGGCCCGGCGCCTCCAGGTCCCAGTCCACGGTGAGCACGCGGAAGCCGTTGGCGGCCAGGATCCAGGCGGTGTTGGCGAGCGCCATGGTGCGGCCGGTGCCGCCCTTGTACGAGTAGAACGTGATGATCCGGCCGTGCCGGTCGCGCTCCGCCTCGCGCTGGGCGGCGAGCGCCTCGGCGGTGAGCCCTCCGATGCGGAGGTTCCTGGTGCGGTCCTCGCTCATGTGGTTCCTCCCCCGGGCGTCCCGTCGTCCGGGCGGTCGCCTCTCTGGCGTGCTGGGTGGTCGTCGTCACCGAAGGGCTCGTCCGGTCCGAAGGGGTCCCCGCCGTACCGGTCCGGGCCGGCCCGTCCGCCCTGCGGCCGGAACGCGCCGCGCAGGCTCGGGCGGGGGGTCGGCGGCTCGTCCGGTTCGGTCCTCGTCCGGCCCTCGAAGGCGTACTTGGCCTTCATCGCGGCTCTGGGCAGCGCGTCGTCGAACTCCTCCAGGCTGGCCAGTCCGGGGGTACCGCCGAGCACGCCGAGGAAGCTGGGGCGCGCCGCCCGGTGGGTCAACCGCAGGACCTGGTCCGCGAGGTCGGCCATGTCGCGGTGGTGTTCGACGCAGTCGGGATCGTCCGCGTTCCAGGGTTCCAGCACGCTCACCCAGGCCGAGTCCGACCGGTCGAACCGCCGGACCAGCTCGCGGCGCTGCTCGTCGCAGAGGGCCCAGCGGTCGAGCAGCAGCAGTCCGGGGGCGGTGGGCTCGCCGCCCCCGAGCAGCGCCTCGGCCTCCTCGTCGAACTCGTGCACGGTCGGCTGGAACCCCAGCTGCCGGGCCAGGCGCACCGCGTGCTCGGCGAGCGGGCGGTTGGCGACCGGCCGGTAGGGGTGCCAGTCGGTGCGGCGGGTGCCGTAGTAGTCCGGGTTGCGGTCGGCCGGCACCTCGCTCCGGTGGTACGAGAGGACGGAGATCCGCAGGCGTTTGGTCGGCGCGGCGACGTCGAAGGCGCTTGGCTGGGCGTTGAAGTCGAGCGGTCGCCCGACCGGGATGACGGTCTCCTCCGCCACCTCGACGATCCGCGCGGCCAGCCGGTGCACGGCCAGCTCGTACGCGGAACGGAAGTAGCTGAGCTTCATCAGGGCGTACAGGCCCTCGGTGGCGTAGTCGGGGCCGAAGCTGGCGTGGTTGAACTGGAGTTCGCCGGCCACCTTGGGCAGCTTGTAGCGGCTCATCGGCGCCCAGAGGACCGGGACGATGCCGCTGGTCCGCTCGGCGTCGATGGTCGCCGGGTAGACCGGGCGGCGGGTGAAGGAGTGCCACTCCTGGCCGCACGGGATGCTGTTGAAGTAGCGCGGCGAGTAGAGCGGCACGAACACCCGGCAGGCGGCCAGCTCCTCGGAGAGCCGTTCGGCCCACAGCTCGCCCTGGTGCATGGACTCGTCCATGAAGCCGACCGGCACGCCGGCGGGCACGGCCGTGAGCTGGAGCACCGCCTCGCAGAGGTCCCGGTAGAGCTGGCGGACCCAGTGGTTGGGGTCGCCGGCGCCGCGCGCGCCCGCCTTCGGGGTGTGCGCGTAACTGAGGAAGAAGTACGGCCGGGCCGCGTCCTCGTCCCAGCCATGGTCGTTCACACGCGCCTCCCCCTGGCCCCCCGGCAACCGCCACCCCTCGCGTCCCCGATCGCGGGGCTTCAGTGTAGGAACGACCCGGGGGGCATGGGAATAGCACGAAGGGCCACCCGGATTGACATGACCGAAACGACCGGGGGCGCACGGTCGCACGCACGCGCGGGCGGCCGGAGCACTTGTCCGGCGTCCGGTGACGCCGGACAACCCCCGCCCACCCCCGGCGACCCCGACGACCCCCGACGACCCCGCCCACCCCCGACGACCCCGGCGACGCGCCACGCTGCCCGGAGGCGCGCCGCGGCGCCCGGGAGGCCGTCGGCACCGGGGAGACGCCGTGCCGGGGAAACGCGTTGCCGGGGGCGGCCGACCCGACCTACCCTCGACGGAACACGTGGACGGAGACGAGTACCCCCGGGTCACCGTGGGCCGAGAGAGCCGCCGGCAGCTGGGAAGGCGGCCTCACGCCCCGGAGGGAAGACACTCCTGAGTGCGGGGAGGAAATGCCCCGTCGGCCGGCCCCCGTCACCGGGCCAGAACGAGGCCGGCGCCCTCCGGGGTGCCGGCGAAAGTGCGGTGGCACCGCGAGTTGCCCCTTCTCGCCCGCACTCCGAAGGGATCACGGCAACGCCCCTGGAGGGCTGCGATGATCCACCCGACGACCCGCGTCCTGGCTGCGGAACTACCCGGCCGCGTAGGCGAATCCGTCGAAGTCAGCGGCTGGCTGCACCGCCGCCGCGGGCTCAAGTCCGTCACCTTCCTCGTCCTCCGGGACCGCTCCGGTCTCGCCCAGGTCGTGACCGCCGGGAACGGCGCCGACTACCCGGAGGAGACCGTCCTGCGCATTCGGGGGACGGTCACCGTCAACTCCCAGGCGCCCGCCGGGGTCGAACTCACCTCGCCGGAGATCGAGGTCCTGTCCAGCCTCGCCGAACCCCCGCCGTTCAGCCTGTTCCGGCCGACGGTGCCGGCCACGCTGCCGGTCGTCCTGGACCACGCGCCGGTGGCCCTGCGGCACCCGCGGCTCAGCGCCGTCCACCGGATCTCGGCCGCCTCGGTGGCCGGCTTCCGGTCGACGCTGGACGGCCTCGGCTTCACCGAGATCCAGACCCCGAAGGTGGTCGCCTCGGCCACCGAGTCCGGGGCGAACGTCTTCGCCCTGGACTGGTTCGGCGAGCGGGCCTACCTCGCGCAGTCCCCGCAGTTCTTCAAACAGACCATGGTCGGGGTCTTCGAACGGGTCTACGAGACCGGTCCCGTCTTCCGGGCCGAACCGCACGACACCGCCCGCCACCTGGCCCAGTACACCAGCCTGGACGCCGAGCTGGGCTTCATCGCCGACCACCGCGAGGTGATGGCCGTCGTCCGCGAGGCCGTCGCCGGGATGGTCGCCGCCGTGGCCTCGCGTGCCGCCGGGGCGGTCGGCGCACTGGCGGTGGACCTCCCGGAGGTCCCGGCGGAGATCCCTCAGATCCACTTCGCGGAGGCCATGCGCGTGCTGGGCGCCGACGAGCCGGACCTCTCCCCCGCCCACGAGCGCGAGCTCGGCGCGTGGGCGCTGCGCGAGCACGGCAGCGAGTTCCTGTTCGTGGTGGGCTACCCGATGCGCAAGCGCCCGTTCTACACCCACCCGGAGCCGGGACGGCCCGCGTACTCCAACAGCTTCGACCTGGTGTTCCGGGGCCTGGAGCTCGTCACCGGCGGGCAGCGCCTGCACCGGCACGAGGACTACCTCGCCGCCCTCGCGGCCCGCGGCGAGTCCCCGGAGCCGTACGCGGGCTACCTCAGCGCCTTCGCCCACGGGATGCCGCCGCACGGGGGGTTCGCCCTCGGCCTCGAACGGTGGACCGCCCGGCTCACCCGGTCCGACAACATCCGGTCCAGCACCCTCTTCCCGCGCGACCTGCACCGCCTGTCGCCCTGACGCCTCGCCGGCCGTCCGCTCCGGGCGCTCCGGGCGCGGTCGGTGGCCTTTCCGGTGGCGCGCCCGGTGGTGCCCTCCGGTGGCGCGCCCGGTGGCTGCCCGGGAATCCCCGGCGGGTGCCACCCCGCCTACCGGCCGCGGAGTTCCCGGAGCGCTTCGACCGCCAGGTCGACGGCCTCGCGCACCGGGACCAGCCGGCAGTCCGCGCCGCCGATCCGGCGCTCCGTCAGCCCCGCTGCACGGGAGAGCACTTCGGCCCCCAGCTCCGCGAAGTGGAGGTCGTCCAGGTCGGGCGCGGTGAAGGTGACCCAGCCGTCGGGGCCGGAACAGCGGTACTCGCGCAGCCGGACGCCGGGCATCCGCAGATCGGCCAGGTGGAAGGCGGTGAAGCGGGACATCGGGACACCCATCATCAGCACCCGGGCGTCCAGCTCGTACAGCCGGCCGAGCGGGGAGTCCGGCCCGAGGTGGGAGGTGAGGTCGTGACGGCGGACGATCTCCTCGGCCCGGGCGCCCAGCGCGGCGAAGGAGGTCTGCGGGTGGGCGCTGCGGCGGGCGCCCGGCCGGGTCCGGATCTCCTCGGAGAGCGCGCCCACGGTCGGCGAGCAGGGCGTGGTGGCCGGGTCGAAGCGCGGCATCCGGGCCCGGTGCGCGGCGGCCTCGGCCTCGGTGAGTCCGGCCACGGCGGCCAGGTGCAGGCGGGAGGTCGAGGAGTTCTCCGGGGTCGCGGTGTAGGCGACGAGGGTGCCGTGCGACGGTCCGCCGAGGGCGTCCAGCAGGGCGTCGGTGACGGTCGCGGCGCCGCCGTCGACCGGGCCGAGGGCCCGCAGCGAGGCCTGTACGAGCAGGACGCCGCCCGGCCGGACCCCGAGCGCGGCGAACCGGCGGGCGAGCCGGTCGCGGGTCGGCGGCGGCGCGTCGGCCGGCGCCGCGCGACCGGCGGTCACGACGTGCGGGGGTGGGGCGGTCACGGGGGCGGTCGTGGGGGCGGTCACGGTCGCGGGGGCGACGGCGACGCGGGTCTCGGTGGTCATGGCATGTCCCGGGGGTGACGGCCACGGACGGGGGATCCGCGGCCAGGGTAGTGGGCGGGGGCGCGGCTGGGAACGGGGCACCGGCGCCCGGCGTCCGGGCCCCGGCGTGCGCCGGGCGTCCGACGGGCCGGGCCTCGGGCGGGCCGGGCGTCGGGCGGGCCGGGCGTCGGGCGTCGGCACCCGGCGGGCCGGGCCCCGGGCCCCGCCGGGTACCGACCGGGCGGTCAGCCCGCCACCGTCGGCGAGCGGTCCCGGCGGGCCCGGTCGGCGGCCTCCTCGGCTGCCCGCGGCAGCGGGACGGCCGACCAGGGGCCGACGGTCGCTCCCATGCCCTCGGCGAAGCGCAGGCCGAGGGCGGTCAGCGAGCCGGAGCCGGCCAGCCGCTCCACCGCCTCGGCGGTGTACCGGCGCCACAGCGCGAACTGGGCCCGGGCGTGGTCGGCGGCCGAACCGGGCAGACCGTCGTGGGCCCGGACCCTCGTCCCCCAGTACGCCGTCACCGCCAGATGGGCGTAGGTGCCCTGGAACAGCCCCTCCAACGGGCGCGGGTCGGGCCGCCAGGGAGCGTCGTACAGCCCCGTGTCGGCCGGGTCGTAGAGGTCCGCCCGGTCGAGCACCGCACCCAGCTTGACGTGCTGGAACTCGTGCGCCAGCAGGAGCGCGAGGGTGGGCGCGGTCGCCGGGCGGGCGATCCCGACCGCGCCGAAGGCCTGCCGGGCGGCGGCACTGACGTCCCTGCCGGGCGGGCCCGGACGCAACGGGGTGACGGTGGTCAGGCCGGCCCGCAGGCCGACGGCGTACTCGGGGAGGTCGCGGTCCAGCAGTTCGACGGCCTCCCGCAACGCCCAGCTCCAGGCCGTGAGTTCGGGATCGTCCAACCGGTCGGAGACCGGCCACTGGTGGCTGTCCCGCTGCGGGTCGACGTCCTCCAGGGCGAGCGTCCAACCACCGGCCAGCGCGACCCGGCGGACCGGCCGCCAGCGCGGGTCCCCCTCACCGGGGCGGGCGGACGAACCGTCGTCGGCGCGGACGGCGAACCCCCGCGCCTCGCCGGTGACCACCGCTTCGCGGGCCCCGGCACCGAGGTCCAGCCGGCCGAGCGTGGGCAGGTGCAGCGCGCCGTCCCGGAGCGGGACGGCGACGGCGTCCCCGCGCCCGGCCCGGACCGCGGCGGCGGCGGCCAGCCCGGCCAGCGGCCCGAGCCCGGCGGCCGGGTCGCCGCCCAGCCGCCGGGCGGCCCACGCGCGGGCGTAGGGGTGGGCGAGCACCGCGTCCACCGCGGCGGGCGCGGCCGAGTCGAGCTCGGCGAGCAGCTCCCAGGCGGCCGAGCGGGCCAGCCCGGAGGTGCTCCGCACGGCGGCCAGCATCGCGCGTGTGATGGCGAGTTGGGAACGGTTCAGGGCGCGGACGGTGTCCGCTCCGCCGTGGCCGCGGGCCAGCTCGTCGAGCTGCGCCCCGGTGAGCCCGGCCGGCACCTCCGGCGCGCCGGCCTGCACCGGCAGGGCCGCGGGGACGGTGGCGCCGGGACCGCCAGGACGGTCGGGACCACCCGGACGGCCGGGGCCGTCGGACCGGTCGGCGATGCCGTTGATCAGGTTCATGAGGTCCCCGCAGTAGACGGACGGGTGGTCGAAGCTGCCGCCGCCGTACCGGTGGGCGTACAGACCACCCCCGCAGGAACGGACCACCGGACAGGCCCGGCAGGTCGCGCCGAGTCCGGCCAGGCCGGTCTGCCGGGCGGCCATCCCGGGGTGGAGGGCGACCTCGTCGAGGCTGTGGGTGAAGACGTCCAACCCGGTGGCGGGGGCTCCGTCGTACGCGGTCTTCAGGCTGTCGGCCTGCTCGAAGGTGCCGTCGGTCTCCAGGACCACCAGGGCGGAGGGTTCCAGACCGAGCGACTCGGTGAGGCTGGAGAGTCCGTGCCGGGTGCGGTGGACGGAGTCGAAGGTCCGGACGGCGAACGGGCGGCCGTCCGCCTCCCAGTGGTCGTAGACGGTGAGCAGCCAGTCCGCGTACGGGGCCGGACCACGTCCGGCGGGGCGCTTCGGCGGCTGCTCCCAGGTGGCGTGCGGGAGCAGGAAGTCGACGGCCGGGGGTTCGAGTTCGGCGAGCGCCCGGTAGACCGCGACCGGGTCGTTCTCGACGTCGACGGTGCAGAGCAGGCCGGCGTAGAGGTACCGGTACTCGGGTCGGCGGAGGAGCGCCACCGCGCGGAGCACCTGCGGGTGGCTGGAGCGGCCGTCGGCGTAGCGCCGGTGGCGGTCGTTGGCGGCACGGTCGCCGTCCAGCGAGATCCCGACCCTGACGTCCAGTTCGGCGAAGAGGTCGCAGAAGGCGGGGCTCAGGAGCACACCGTTGGTGTGGATCCGCAGGTCGAGGGAACAGCCGGGCGGCAGGGCCGCCCGGAACTCCTCGGCGGCGCGCCGCAGCCGTTCCGGGCCGGCCAGCAGGGGTTCCCCCCCGTGCAGGACGACCCGGACGGACGGCAGCCGATGCGTGGCCGCGTGCTCGCCGACACGTTCGGCGGCCCTGGCCAGGACGGCGTCGGCGACGGTCTTCGGCCTGGACCGCCAGCTGGTGTCAGCGTGCTCGTAGACGTAGCAGTGGTCGCAGGCCAGGTCGCATCGGCTGTGCACCTTGACGACGAATTGCGTCAGCGGCACCGGAGTTAGCGGCATCGGATTCGGTCGGATTCGCTCGGAGGGCAGCCGGCCCGGAGGGGGTCGGGTCGGTCAGATCGAGGAATTGAAGGCGGCTACCGGCACCAGTCCGGAGTCCGCCCCCGGCAGGGCGCGACGCAGACGGGCGGCGAGTTCCTCCGCACCGAGTGCGGACAGATCGGCGAGCGAGAGGCGCTCGACCTTGTCCTGATGGATCGTCATTTCGGTGCCTGGCCTGGTGCTGGTTACCGGTGTCATATTCGTTCCTTCTGGCGCGGTTAGAACCTGCCGACAGTGGGTACTCCACTTGCTCGATCAATGTAGTGGCTGGAAAGGCCCGGCGCGGTACCTCGCATCGCACGAATCGGCGTCGACCCAGGTGCCGGGCCCCTGCACCCCGGAAATTCACCCGTCCAGCGGTCGCGCGCCCGCCGATTCCTACGCCCCGGGACCTCTCGCCCCGCCCGCGGGGCCGCCACGGACGGGGCCCGGGCCGCCCCGGAGCCGCGCCGCGACCGGGGGCGGCCCCACGCCCCCACCCGGTCACTCGAACACGCGCACCACGCGCGCCATCTCCGCCACGAACGCGTCGCCGGCGGCCGTGAGTTCGCCGCTCCCCGCCAGGGTGCGCAGGGCGGCCCCGGTGTGCACCCGCCACCGGACGTGCTCGCGCTCGGCCCGGTCCCGGTCCGGCGCGCCGGCCGCGAGCTCGGCCCGCCAGAAGTCCGTGACGCCCAGGTGCGCGTAGGCGCCCTGGAGCAGAGCGCCCGCCGGCCGCAGGTCCTGCCGCCAGGGGGCGTGGTGGACGGCGGCCCCGTTCGGCCGGTGGAGCGGCACCAGGTCCATCAGGGCGCCGAGTTGGACGTGCAGGAACTCGTGTACCAGGGCCAGCGCCAGCAGCACCGGCTCGGCCGGGAGGGAGGCCGCCACCGCGCCGTGCGCGCGCCGGGCGGCGCCGCTGACCGCCGACCCGTCCGGCGCCGGCAGCAGCGGCACGAGGGTGGTGACGCAGGCGGCCACCGCCTCGGCGTGCGTGCGGTGGCGGCGCACCAGGATCTCCCACGCTCCGGCCAGCATCACTCCCCAGGAGGCGAGTTCGGCGGATCCGAGCGGCCCCGTCACGGGCCGCCCGTAGCCGGCCCGGCGCGGGCCGGTGTGATCGAGCAGCGGGGTCCAGCGCAGCCCGTCGCACTCCAACGGGACGGGCTCGCCGGCCGGCCCGCCCCGGACGAACTCCCCCAGCACGCCGAGCGGGGCTCCGCCCCCGGTGGCCCCGCCGGCCGCCAGGACGCGCAGGCAGTCGGCCGCCCACGCGTCCAACTCCGGTAGCAGCAAGACCTGTTCCCAGCGCTCCCGATCGCTCCCGCGGAGCTCCGCGAGTTCCTCGTAGGCAGCCGCGAAGCCGCCGTCGGCCGCCGGGATCGCCCGCCGCAGGGCGAGCAGCAGCAGCGCCCGCTTGCTCACCTGCCCGGCCCGCAGCAGCCGGACGGCGCCGGTCCCCCCGCGCGCGGCGGCGAGCGCCCGGAAGGTCTCCGTGTCCACCCCGTGCCGGGGCAGCCCGGCCCCTCCCCTGGCGGCGGGCACCCCGGGCGCCGGCCCACCCACCCCGGCAGAGCCGCCCACCGCATGCGCGCCCGTCGTCGCACCCATCACCGGCCTCCTCGACCCGTCGCACCCGCCACCGCACCCGACACCGCTCCCGATACCGGCGCACGGCCCAGCCCTGCCACGTCCTCCCGCAGCCGCCCCGCGATGTGGTGGATCAGCCGGGCCAGGTCCGCGCAGTACACCGAGGGCCGCCCGAAGTGCCCGTCGCCGTAGCGGTGGGCGTAGAGGCCGCCGCCGCAGACCGTCGCCAGCGGACAGGCGGCGCAGACCGGGCCGAGCCCGGCCAAGCCGCGCTGACGGGCCCGGAAGGCCGGGTGGGCGGCGGCGGTCGCGAAGTCGTGGCGCCACACGTCCAGGCCCGTCCCGGGCGCACCGTCGTACGCGGCCTTGAGGCTGTCCGCCTGCTCGATCGCGCCGTCCGTCTCGACCACCACCAGGTCCACCGGGGCCAGGCCGACGGCCTCGCTGGCGGCCCGCCCGCCGAGCAGCAGCACGGCGAGCTCCTCGAAGAGCCGTACGCCGGTCTCCCGGTGCGGCGCGCCGTACCAGCGGTCGAAGGCGGCGATCAGCCACCGGGCGTACGGCGTCGGTCCGTCGTCCCCGGCCGGGCCCGGCGGGGCCGAGGGCGCCGTCCGCCGCAGTCCGGGCGGCTGGGTCTCCCAGGTGCCGTGCGGCAGCAGCAGGTCGACCCGGGGCGGCGCGAACTCCAGCAGGGCCTCGTAGGTGGCCACGGGGTCGGCGGCGAGGTCCACCACGCAGAGCAGTCCGGCGAACAGCTCCCGGTGCTCGGCGGACCCCAGCAGTCGGACCGCCTCCGCCGTGCGTTCCCAGCTGCCCGCGCCGGAGCGGAACCGCCGGTGCCGGTCGTGATCGGCGGGCGCGCCGTCCAGCGAGACGCCGACGCCGACACGGTGCCGGTGCAACACCTCCCACAGCGCGGGCTCGGTGAGCAGCCGCAGTCCGTTGGTCTGCAGGCTGAACCGGACGCGCGGCGCGCAGGCCGTCAACTCCGCCAGCACGGATTCGAGATGGTCCGCACCGACGAGCAGCGGCTCGCCGCCGTGCAGGATCACGCCGACCTCGTCGAGCCCGTGGCGCTCCGTGTGCTCGGCGATCCGGCGGGCCGTCCGCCGGACCGTCCCGATCGCCATCCGCCGCGGCCGGTCGCGCCAACTCTGGTCCGCCGCCTCGTACATGTAGCAGTAGTCACAGGCCAGGTTGCACCGACTGTGGATCTTCAGCAGATACTGCCGGAACGGCACCATGGAGGCGAGCCTAGCGCCGCGGCGACCGCGACCCGCAGGCGATCCGACGGCCGGTCACACGGACGGCGGCTCGATGTCCGAGTCCAGCCGCAGGCCCGCCAGGACCGCCACGGTCGTCGGGTGTTCGTCCCCCAGGGTGCGCCGCGCCCGCCGGGCGCAGTCGGCGCGCAACTGGGCCGCGCGCTCCCGTTCGCCCGCGGCGACGAGCGAGAGCGCGAGGTTGGAGCCGATGCCGATGGCGTCGTAGTGGTCCGGGCCGAGGGTCTCGACCATGAGCGGCCGGGCCTCCTCCTCCAGGGCGAGGGCGGCGGCGGGCTCCCCCACCAGCACCAGGTCGTTGGCGTGGTTCATCATCGCGATCGGGATGTAGAGGTGACCGTCGCCGAGGACGGCCCGGAACTGGTCCAGCGTCCGCCCGGAGAGCTCGCGGGCCTCCTGGCCGCGGCCGGCGAGCCGGAGGTAGACGGAGAGGTTGTTGGCGCCGGCCAGGGTGACCGGGTGGTCCTCCCCGAGGTAGTCCCGGTACCGGGCGAGGGCCCGCTCGGCGAGCTGGATGGCCCGGTCGGTGTCGCCGAGCGCGTTGAGGTCGCTGGCCAGGTTGGTCGCGGCGGCCAGGGTGTCGGGGTGCTCGGGCCCGTTGATGTCGAGGTAGCGCTGGTAGATGTCCTCGTCGATCTCCAGCGCCTCGTTGTAGCGGCCGGCCCGGCGCAGCGCGACGGCGAGGTTCTTGCGGGCGCGCAGGGTGTCGGTGTGGCCGTCGCCGATGGTCTGCTGGTAGATCCGGACGGTCTCCTCCAGCAGGTCCAGCGCCTCCCGCAGCCGGCCGGTCTCGCGCAGGTCGCGGGCGTAGTTGGAGGCCGAGGAAAGCGCGTAGAGGCTGTGCGCCCCGAGCGCCTCCCGCTGCTGGAGGTAGTTGCTGCGGTGGCGTTCCAGGGCGGCCCGGCGGTCCCCCGCGAGGTAGTCGGAGACGGCCAGGTTGTTGGTGATCATGAGGGTGCGCGGGTGGTCGGGTCCGAGCGTGCGCCGGGCCGCGTCCAGCGTCCGGCGGTCCAGCGCCCGGGCCTCCCGGTAGCGGCCGAGCGAGCGCAGGTCGGCGCCGAGGCTGTTGGCGACGGCGAGGGTGTGGGAGTGCTCCGGGCCGAGGGTGTCGGTGAACCGCTCCAGGATGTCCTTGTCCATCGCGTACGCCTCGTGCAGGGCGCCCTGGGAGCGCCGGATGTTGCTGAGCTGGGTGCGCAGCATCAGGGTCTGCGCGTCGTTGTCGGCGTCGAAGCCGGGGCCGCCGAAGCCGGGCCGCCGCCAGTGCTCCAGGGTGCGCTCGGCGAGCTCGCGGCCGGACTCGTGCAGGCTGCGCTTCCACTGGTAGCGCACCGAGTCGATGATCCACTGCCGGACGTCCTCGTCGGCGCTCCCGGTCGCGGCGGACGGCCAGAGGTGGGGCAGCAGGGCGGCGTACTGCGGCCAGTTGGCGGGGACGTCGGGCTCGCCGGGGTTGGCGGCTGCGAGCGCGGCGTGCACCACGCCCCGGATCTCGGACCGCTCGTGCCCGTCCACCTGGTCGCGGAGCACCGCCTGGACCAGCCGGTGCACGGTGATGGTCCCGCTGCCCTGGTCGGTACGGGCCAGGCCGTACCGGTTGATCGCGCGCAGGAACTCGCCGATCGCCAGCTTGTCGCGGGGCGCGCGGGGCGGCAGGCGCAGGGCGTGGGTCACCGGCCGGCTGTAGAGCAGCCGCATCGGGATGGCGTCCGGGCCGAAGAAGGCACAGATCTCCAGGATCTGGGCGGCCGGCGCGTTGACGCCGCGCAGCTCCTCCACCGAGATCCGCCAGGTCGCGGCGGCGGAGTGCGGGTACTCGGCGGGGCGGAGCCGGGTGCGCTCCAGCATCTCGGTGAGGGCGTCGTCGAGCAGTTCCAGGTAGGTGGAGAACGGCATCGAGGTCTCCTGCAGCCAGACGGCGGCCTGCCCGATGGCGAGCGGGAGGTCGCCGAGCCGGTCGGCGACCTGGTCGGCGTCGGCGGGGGCGAGACCGGTGTTGAAGCGGCGCAGCAACCGGATGCTCTCCTCCCGGAGGAACACGTCGACCTCCGCCAGCCCGGCGTGCTTGGACCAGCCCTGGTTGCGGGAGGTGATCAGCACGTGGCCGCCGGAGGGGCCGGCCGGCAGCCAGGGCGCGAGCTCGTCGGGGGTGCCGGCGTTGTCGTAGACCAGCAGCCAGCGCCCGTGGGGCTGGCCGCGGCGCAGCGCGTCGAGCACGGCGGCGGCGGTGTGCGCGACGTCGTCGCTGCTCTCCACCCCGAGCCGGGGCGCCAGCTCGGCGAGCTTCTGCGGGATGTTGGCGGGTTCCTCGGCGGGCACCCACCAGACGACGTCGTAGGCGGCCTTGAAGCGGTGCGCGTACTCGGCCGCGATCTGCGACTTGCCCGCGCCGCCGAAGCCGTACAGCACCTGGCTGAGGACGGCGGCGGACCCGGCGGTGAAGCGGTTGCGGAGCAGTTCGAGGAGCCGGCCGCGACCGGTGAAGGAGGCGTTGCGCGAGGGCACCTCCTGGATCCGCGGCGCGGCCCCGGGGAAGCGCGCAGGAGTGGCGAACTCGCCGCTGTCGGTGTCCGGTTGACGGCTCGACCCGGGCGGCGGACCGAGCTCGTTGTAGAGCTGGGACTCCGCGAGCAGGGCGGAGGAGCGGACGAGGTCGGGCGCGGCCGGGCCGACGAACGGGCGGGGCACCGGCTCGTCCGAGCCCTGGAGCCGCAGCGCGACCAGCAGCGGTGAACCGCTGACCGGATCGCGCCCGCCGAGCAGCTGCCAGGCCTCGGCGGCGCGGGCCAGCGCGGTGTACTCGGGCGAGAGCAGGGCGAGCATCCGGCCCTGCCCGTCCAGCGGGCCGGCGGCCTCCGGGGGCGGCCCGGTGTGCGTCTCCGCGGCGTTGTGCAGCGAGGTCTGGTAGCCGAAGCCGGTGAGGGTGGCCGCGGCCCACTCGGCCCACATCCGGTCCTCGGGGGCGTAGCTGACGTACACCTGGCGGGGCGTGGTGCGGGTGGAGCGCAGGTAGGCGCCGTACAGCCGGCGGCGGGCCTCGCCGGTGAGCGGGCGCAGCGCGCGGACCCGGCCGTCGGTGATCCAGGCGGCCAGCCGTTCGAAGGCGTTGAGCAGGCTGCGCGCCTCCTGCGGTCGGTCGGCGACGGTGGCGGGCACCTCCTCGTACGCGTAGAAGGGCTTGTAGGGGACTTCGACGTCGCTCCAGTAGCCGACCCGGCGGTCGGCCGGGAGCCAGCGGCCGAGGTAGGGGGCGAAGGCCTCGCGGGCGTAGTCCCGGCCGGCCTCCAGCCGCTCCTGTTCGGCGTCCTCGACCCGCATCGGGACGGGCAGGACCCGGATCGCCCGCTCCTCGGCCTCGGCGATGGTGCGCGCGGCGTCGACCCCGCCGCGGATGTTCTGGGCACTGAAGGTGAAGCAGTCGACGACGGTGTCGGGCATCAGCACGGTGCAGATGCCGGAGGTGTCGCTGACCCCGGTGCGGCTGTCGATCAGCACGTAGTCGTAGGCCAGCGCCCAGCGTTCGCGCAGCTCGCGCAGGAACTCTCCGCCCCGGATGTCCCGGCCGTGGTAGAAGCTGCGCCAGTTGAAGCTGGTCACGGCGGCGGGGTACGCGGCGTTCTGCCGGCCGGCGGGCAGGAAGTCGAGGCGACCGCCGTCCGGCAGGTCGAGCGCGAGTCCGCAGATGTAGGCGTCGAGCCGGCCCGGCTCGTCCAGCCAGGCACCGGGGGCGAGGCCGGCCGGCCCCACCGCGGAGGGCAGCGCCTGCTTGACGTAGGCGCGCAGCAGGTCGATCAGGCCGTCGGTGGCGTGCAGCTCCGGGTCGACCAGCAGCGGGTGGTAGTAGCGGTGCAGGCCGGGCGCCTCCAGGTCCCAGTCGACCACGAGGACGCGCAGGCCGCGGCTGGCGAGGATCCAGCCGACGTTGGCCAGGGCCATGGTTCTGCCGGTGCCGCCCTTGAAGGAGTAGAAGGTGACGACCGTTCCCGGTCCGGTCCGCTCCGGCTCCAGGCCGGGCTCAGCGAACATCGTCCTGATCCCCCTTCAGCGGCACTGCCGCGCCGTCCGGGCTGCGGCGCGGGCCCGGTGGCCACGCCGGAACGGCCAGCCCGGGCATCGCCGGACCGGCTTCCGCACCGCCCGGACCGAGGCCGAAGACGGCACCGTCGCCATCGTCCCCCCAATCGAAGTTGTCGTCCATGAGCTTGTTCTGAGCGATCGTCACCATGATGGTGAGCTGGTTGTCGAAGCTCTCCCGGGGCACCGCGACGCGGAACAACTGCTCCGGGTCGCTCCGGCGCAGCCAGCTCCGGCGGAACACTCCGCGCACGCCGGCCCAGAGCGCGTCGCGCTCCGGGCCGGCGGCCGGGTCGCCGCTGCCGACCGGGACCATCACCCCGGTGACCGGGTGGTTCTGCTCGTCGTACTCGCGCAGCGCCGTCCGGTAGGCGTCGCTGCCGGCCACCCACGGGTCCACCAGCAGCACGCTCACCTGGTTGTCCTCACGGGCCCGGTCGAGCCACTCGCCGAGGCCGGGGGCGACCTCCTCCAGGGTGGTGGTGTGCCCGGCCGCGGTGATCACCTGCTGGGCCCGGACCACCAGCGACGGGTGGGTCGGCGGATGGTACGGGGCCCAGTGCCAGGGTTTGGCGCCGTACCAGCCGCCCCGGCGGGCGGGTCCGGGCTGGGCGGGGACGGCACCGGGCCCGGCCTGGCCGGGGACCGCGCCGTCGGGCGCCCGTTCCGCGCCCCGGCCGGGCGGCGGGTCGGAGGCCCGCCCCGCGGCGACGAAGAGCCGGACCATCCCGGCCGTGGGCGCGGGCCGCACGGGGGGCGCCACCGGGAAGTAGCCGCGGACGGCGCCGAGGTCGAAGTCGGGCAGCTCGGTGAGCCGGCGGGCGGCGGCGTCCCTGATCCGCTCGGCCACCACCCGCACCACCTGCCGGTACTCGGCGCCGAGCGGGTCCGTGCGCAGCAGGTCGCGAAGGCCCGAGCGGACGTAGGTCTCGCCCATGCCCTGCTGGACGTACTGAATCTTCAGGACCTCGTCGGGCAGCGCGTCCGGCAGGGACTCCCAGAGCACCGGGACGAGCGCCGGGACGACGTCACCGGCCAGCTCCTCGTGCCGGCGGACCCGGCCGCGGAAGGCCGTCCACTCCTTGCCGCAGTAGAGGCTCGCGAAGTAGGCCGGGGAGTAGAGCGCCACCATGGTCCGGCAGCGGGCCAGCATGCGGGCCAGCTGCTGCTCCCAGTTGTCGCCGAGGCGCAGCCGCTCGGTGTCCCGGTAGGCGATCTCGTCGGCGCCGGCGGCGGGCTCGATCAGGCCGAGCTCGTCCCTCAGGTCGTTGAAGAACTGGTCGACGAAGGCGTCCTCGGCCTCGTAGTCGCGACGCGCGTAGCTGAAGAAGAAGTACGGTCGCATGACATCCCCCGGACCTGACTGTGCCGCGCCTGCGCTGGTGTCATACCCAGCATGTCGCGAACTCCACCGGTCGCGCGGGCGAGTCGGCAAACCCGACCGCGAGGAACGGGACGGCCGCGGCGGGAACCGGGACGGCTACAGCGCGGATTGGAAGGCCGCGAAGGGCTCCGCACCGGGGGCCAGGGCATCCGCGACGACCCGGCGCAGGAGTTCGCCGAGCACGGTGTCGGGCAGCGCGTCGAGCTCGCCGAGCGGCAGGGCGGTGACGTCGACCAGGTCAGAGCCGAGCCCAGAGGCGGTTTCCGCGCCGGTGACGCCCATCAGTCCCTCACTCGATCGTCTCGGCCCGGGGGGCCGGCGGCCGGGCCGGAGGCCCGGCCTGCGACGCGCATCCTACACCTGATCTTGACGGGCCATCAGTTCCGCTGCGGGCGCCGCGCCAGGCTTCACGGGCAGAGCCGCTCCACCCGCCAGCCGGTCGGCGCGGCCGGGTCGGCCAGGTAGCGCAGCCGGTCGTGCAGCCGGTTCTCCCGGCCCTGCCAGAACTCGACGATCTCCGGCACCACCCGGTAGCCGCCCCAGAACGGCGGCACCGGCACCCCCTCGCCCTCCGGGTAGCGCCGCTCCAGCTCCGCGTACCGCTGCTCCAGCACCTCGCGGGAGGCGACCGGGCTGGACTGCTCGCTGGCCCAGGCGCCGAGCTGCGAGCCGTGCGGGCGCGTCCGGAAGTAGGCGGCGGTCTCGTCCCGGCCGACCTTCTCCACCCGGCCCTGGACGATCACCTGGCGGGCCAGCGCGATCCACGGGAAGAGCAGCGCCGCGTGCGGATTGGCGGCCAGCTCGGTGCCCTTGCGCGAGCCGTAGTTGGTGAAGAAGACGAAGCCGCGGGCGTCGAAGCCCTTGAGCAGGACCGTCCGCGAGCCGGGCCGCCCCTCGGCGTCGGCGGTGGAGAGCACCATGGCGTTGGGCTCCACCACCCCGGCCTCGTCCGCGTCGTGGAACCACCGGGTGAACTGGGCGACCGGCTCCGCGGCGAGCCGCTCCTCGACCAGTCCCTCGTGCGCGTAGTGCTTGCGCATCACGGTGAGGTCCGGTCCGGGGCGGGCCTCGTCGGCCAGGATCCGGGTGACGGGGGTCAGGGGCGTCGACTGGGCGCGGTCCGGGGTCTGCACGTCAACATCATCCCGTACGACAAGCAACCGGCACCGCTACCTCCGGACAAACCCCGGTGGGAGATAAGGTGACTCGCCACCGTTCGGCCGCCCGTCGTACGGTGATTTGTCCGGAATCTGGGCCGCGGTTCCGGAGATTCGCCGGACACGACCGGTCTTCGGGCGAAAAGTCAAGCGGGCCCCCGGAAAACATCAGCACGGTGGTGTATGGCGTAATGCACCCCGTGCCTGTCACCCTGGCACCGAGTGCCAACCACCATTCGGTCACAGGCGTGCCTCCCCACCACGGCGGCCCGCCGATCGCAGAACTGAAGGAGCCGTGCATGTCCGACTTCGTACCCGGGCTCGAAGGTGTCGTCGCTTTCGAGAGCGAGATCGCCGAACCCGACCGTGAAGGCGGCGCCCTGCGGTACCGAGGCGTCGACATCGACGACCTGGTCGGCCACGTCTCCTTCGGCCATGTCTGGGGCCTGCTGGTCGACGGCAAGTTCAACCCCGGCCTGCCGGCCGCCGAACCCTTCCCGATCCCCGTCCACTCCGGCGACATCCGGGTGGACGTGCAGTCCGCCCTCGCCATGCTCGCCCCGGTCTGGGGCCTCAAGCCGCTGCTGGACATCGACGCCGCGCAGGCCCGCGACGACCTCGCGCGCGCCGCCGTCATGGCCCTCTCCTACGTGGCCCAGTCCGCCCGCGGCCAGGGTCTGCCGATGGTCCCGCAGAGCGAGATCGACAAGGCCGAGACGGTCGTCGAGCGGTTCATGATCCGCTGGCGGGGCGAGCCCGACCCGAAGCACGTCAAGGCCATCGACGCCTACTGGACGTCCGCCGCCGAGCACGGCATGAACGCCTCCACCTTCACCGCCCGCGTCATCGCCTCCACCGGCGCCGACGTCGCGGCCGCCCTCTCCGGCGCGGTCGGCGCGATGTCCGGCCCGCTGCACGGCGGCGCGCCGTCCCGGGTGCTCGGCATGATCGAGGAGATCGAGCGCACCGGCGACGCCACCACCTGGGTCAAGAACGCGCTGGACAAGGGCGAGCGCCTGATGGGCTTCGGCCACCGCGTCTACCGCGCCGAGGACCCGCGTGCCCGCGTGCTGCGCCGCACCGCCAAGGAGCTCGGCGCGCCGCGCTTCGAGGTCGCCGAGGCGCTGGAGAAGGCCGCGCTGGAGGAGCTGCACAACCGCCGTCCGGACCGTGTGCTGGCCACCAACGTCGAGTTCTGGGCCGCCATCATGCTGGACTTCGCCGAGGTCCCCGCACACATGTTCACCTCGATGTTCACCTGTGCCCGGACCGCCGGCTGGTCGGCGCACATCCTGGAGCAGAAGCGCACGGGCCGGCTCGTGCGCCCCGCTGCGCGCTACATCGGCCCCAACCCGCGCAGCCCCCACGACATCGAGGGCTACGAGGCCATCGCCCGCTGAGTCCACCGGGCCGCCGGGCCACCAGGCCGCCGGGCCACCAGGTCACCAGGCCGCCGGGCCGCCGAGCCGCCGAGCCGGCTGATTTCGCCGCTCACGGCGCGGGGCACTCCGCGCCCCGCGTGCACCGCGCGCCCTGCACGCCCCCCGGCCACCCCGACCGCCCTGAACTGAGCCCCTGCGAAACAGCGGGTCCGGTACCGACCGGACCCGCTGTTTCCGCAGCTCGCGGCCGGGAAGATCGCATCTCAGCGGGCGGACTCCCGTCGATTCCCGGTCGACCCGGCCGGTAGGCTGCCGCCCGTGGCTCAGATCCAGATCCCCGCTGACATCAAGCCCGCAGACGGCCGTTTCGGCTGCGGCCCGTCCAAGGTGCGCCCCGAGGCCCTGAGTGCCCTCGCCGCCACCGAGACCTCCCTGCTCGGCACCTCGCACCGCCAGGCCCCGGTCAAGAACCTGGTCAAGCGCGTGCGCGAGGGCGTGAGCAGCCTCTTCTCCCTCCCCGAGGGGTACGAGGTGGTCCTCGGCAACGGCGGGTCCACCGCCTTCTGGGACATCGCGGCTTTCGGCCTGGTGCGGGAGAAGTCCCAGCACCTCGACTTCGGTGAGTTCTCCTCCAAGTTCGCCTCCTCGGTCAAGGCCGCGCCGTGGCTCGCCGAGCCGAGCGTGATCAAGACCGCCCCGGGCACCCACCCGCTGCCGGTCGCCGAGGCGGGCGTGGACGTCTACGCGCTCACCCACAACGAGACCTCGACCGGTGTCGCGATGCCCATCGCGCGTCCGGCCGGCGGCGACCAGGGCTCGCTGGTCCTGGTGGACGCCACCTCGGGTGCCGGCGGCCTGCCGGTGGACATCACCGAGACCGACGTCTACTACTTCGCCCCGCAGAAGTCCTTCGCCGCCGAGGGCGGCCTCTGGCTGGCGACCTTCTCCCCGGCCGCGCTGGAGCGCGCCGCCGAGATCGCCGGCTCCGGCCGCTACATCCCGCCGTTCTTCGACCTGCCGACGGCCATCGACAACTCGTCGAAGGACCAGACGTACAACACCCCGTCGATCGCCACCCTGTTCCTCCTGGCCGACCAGCTGGAGTGGCTCAACGGCAACGGCGGGCTCGACTGGGCCGTCGCCCGTACGGCTGATTCCTCGTCCCGCCTGTACGGCTGGGCCGAGAAGTCCTCGTTCGCCAGCCCGTTCGTGGCGAACCCGGACGAGCGTTCGCAGGTGGTCGGCACGATCGACTTCGACGACGCCGTGGATGCCGCCGCCGTCGCCAAGGCACTGCGTGCCAACGGCATCGTCGACACCGAGCCGTACCGCAAGCTGGGCCGCAACCAGCTGCGCGTCGCGATGTTCCCGGCCGTCGACCCGGCCGACGTCGAGGCGCTCACCGCCTGCATCGACTACGTGGTCGGACAGCTCTGATCCCGACCGGTCGGCACGACGGACGAAGGGCCACCGCCTCCGGGCGGTGGCCCTTCCCGTTCTCCGGGGACGTCTGCGGCCCCCTCGCCGGGGACGCTACTGGCCGACCAGTGAGCTGATCAGCACGACGACCAGCAGCAGCACCAGGGCTCCGGTCACGATACGCATACGAGTCTTGGGATCCACGGTCAACGAGCGTACCCCCGGCCCGCCGGCGGTCAGACGCCGAGGTTGGACCCCCCGCTCGCGTCCAGGTTCTGGCCGGTGACCCAGCGGGCGTCGTCGGAGGCGAGGAACGCGACGACGTCCGCCACGTCGGACGCCTCGCCGACCCGGTCGAAGGCCGAGTAGGCGGCGACCCGGGCGCGCGCCCGCGGGTCGTCCAGCCAGGGGTTGACGTCCGTGGCGACCACGCCCGGCAGCACCGCGTTGACGGTGATCCCGCGCGGTCCCAGCTCCTCGGCGAGGGTGAGCGTCAGGGTGTTCAGCGCTCCCTTGGTCATCGCGTAGGCGATCGCCGTCGGGAACGCCACCCGGGTGACGCCGGAGGAGACGTTGACGATCCGGCCGCCGTCGCGCAGCCGCTCCAGGCCGTGCCGGACGACGAAGAACGGCGCCCGCGCGTTGACCGCGAACACCTTGTCGAAGTCGGCCTCGGCCACCTCGTGGATCCGCCCGTACTGGCCGATCCCGGCGTTGTTGACCAGGATGTCCAGGCTGCCCGCCGCCCCCTGCCCGGCCGGCCCCCGGCCTTCTGCCCCTTCCCCCGCCGCCCTCTGCCCTGCCAGCCCCGCGTCGAAGGCTGCCCAGAGCGCTTCGGCGTCGCCGGGGACGCCCAGCTCGGCACCGACCGCGAAGGCCCGGCCGCCGGCGTGCTCGATCGTCTTGACGACCTCCTCGGCCGCCGCCGCGTTCCGTCCGTAGTGGACGGCGACCAGGGCGCCGTCCCGCCCCAGCCGCTCGGCGATCCCCCGCCCGATGCCCCGGCTGCCGCCCGTGACCAGCGCCGTCCTCCCCGCCAGCCTGCCCGTCGACGTCCCCATGGCTACGCCCTCCCATTTATGTAGCGGTCGCTAATGAAAGGAACCGTAGCACGCCTTCTGTAGTGGTCGATATAGAATCACCCCATGGCGACGACGAGCAGCGCGAAGAGCGGCACCACCACGACGGGAGCGGGCGCCGCACCGACCGCCGGCGCCCGGGCCGGCGCCGCGCAGCGCGGCCGGCCCCGCTCCTTCGACCGCGAGGCCGCCCTGGAGCAGGCGTTGCGGCTGTTCTGGGAACGCGGCTACGAGGCGACCTCGGTCGCCGACCTCACCGCCGTCATGGGCATCCGCCCGCCGAGCCTCTACGCCGCCTTCGGCGACAAGCGCGCGCTCTTCGACGAGGTGGTCGCCCGCTACCGGGAGAGCCACGGCGCCTACTCCGCCCGCGCGCTCGCCGAGGAGCCCACCGCCCGGGCGGGGGTGGCCCGGATGCTGCGCGAGGCCGCCGCCGAGGCCACCGACCCCGACCACCCGTGGGGCTGCCTGCTGATCAGCTCGACGGTCAACTGCACCTCGCCGGAGGTGGTCGAGGCCGTCCGGGCGCTGCGCAACGCCAACGTCCGGGCCCTGGAGTCGCTGATCCGGGCCGACGTCGCGGCCGGGCACGAGCCCGCCGGGGCCGACCCGGCGGCGCTGGCCCAGTTCACCGCGACCGTGGTCCAGGGCATGTCGCAGCGCGCCCGCGACGGCGCGACCCGCGCCGAGCTGGAGCGGGTCGCCGCCGACGCGATGCGCGTGTGGCCCTGACCGGGCCCCCTCGGCCCCGGCCCGCCCGGTTCCGGCCTGCCCCGGCCCGCGGGAACCCGGCCCGCGGGAACCGGGCCTGCGGGAACCGGGCCCGCCGTCCGGCTCTCAGCTCCAGCGGGCCAGCGGCCAGGAGCGGACCGTCTCGTAGTGCGCGAACCCGCCGTCCTGCTCGCTCTTCATCAGGTGCAGCTCGGCGGCCTCCCACTCCGGCCCCCGGTACTCCCCGAGCGCCAGTGCCAGCCCGTCCAGCTCCGCCGCCGCCGCCCGCTGCACCGCCCGCCGGTGCCCGCGCGTCGAGCCGGCCCGGGCCAGGGTCAGATGCGGGTGGAAGCTGAACGCGTCCACCTCACCCACCACCCCGGCGGTGGCGTCGTTCACCGCTTCGGCCAGCCGGCGCAGCGCCCAGGTCCGGCCCTCCACCCCGGCCCAGAGCACCCGGTCCCCGAACCGGCCGGCGCCGGCCAGCCGCAGCGGGTGCGCCGCGTGCACCTCGGCCACCCCGGCCAGACCCGTTTCGAGCTCCGGCACCCGCTCGACCGGCACCTCACCGAGGAACGCCAGCGTCAGGTGCCAGCCCTCGACCGCCGTCCAGCGGAGCCGGTCGGCCCCGGGCAGCTCGCGCACCGGCGCCACCGCGTCGACCAGCCCCTGCAATGCCTCCACCGGCGGCAGCACCGCCACAAAGAGCCTCATGGGGCCATCTTCCCGCGCACGACGGTTTGGGCTAGAACGGTTTTCATGAAGATCCGCAACGGGGGTCCCGAGGACATCCCCGACATCCTCGCCCTGCTCGACGGCGCCGTCGCCTGGCTCGCCTCCCAGGGCCGGACGCGGCAGTGGGGCAGTCACTCGTTCAGCGGCACCCAGGCCAGGGTGGAGCACATCGCGAAGTACGGCGCCGAGCCGTACCTGATCCGGCTCGCGGTGGCCGACGACGGCCGGGCGGTCGGCTCCTGCGTCCTCTCCGAGGAGCGGCCCGACTACGCCACCCCGGTGGACGAGCCCGAGGTGTACATCCGCAACCTGGTGACCGACCGGTCCCGGAAGGGCTCGGGGATCGGCGCCGCGCTGATCGCCGACGCGATCGAGGAGACCCGCCGCCGGGGCATCGGCCTGCTCCGGGTGGACTGCTTCGCCGGGGGCGACCGCAAGCTGGTCGGCCAGTACCGGGCGCTCGGCTTCACCGAGACGGAGTCCTTCGAGGTCGAGCAGCCGGCCGGCCCCTGGCAGGGCCAGATCCTCGCGATCAGGGTCTGAGCCGCCGGCCCGGCACGAGCCCGCCGGACGGCGCCCGCCCCGGTCCGGCCCCCTCCGCCCGGCCCAGTCCGCCGCCGGCCCGGCCCCCTCCGCGGGGTCCGGGCCGGTGCGGCGTCAGCAGGCGGCGGCGAGCTCGGACTTGGCCGGCGCCGCGGTGCGCGGCACGAGGGCCACCACCCGGCCGCCGTGCCCCGGGTGCAGGGCGAAGCGGAGCCGCAGGTCGGCGCTGCGGGCCAGCACCAGGCCGACCACACCGGCCGCCAGGGCCGAGACCAGTCCACAGGCCAGCAGCCCGAGCCTGGGCCCGTACGAGGCGGTGACCCAGCCGACGATCGGCGCGCCGATCGGCGTGCCACCGGTGAACACCAGCACCAGCAGGCCCATCACCCGGCCGCGCATCGCGGGCTCGGTGGCCAGCTGGAGCGCGGCGTTGACCGAGGTGTTGAAGCTCAGCCCGAACACGCCGATCAGGGTGAGCAGCGCGGCGAAGGTCCAGTAGCCGGGCGCGAACGCGGCCACCACCTCCAGCAGGCCGAAGGCCAGCGCGGCGCCCACCAGCCGGCGCAGCCTGGGCGCGCCGCGCCGGGCCGCGATCAGCGCGCCGGTCAGCGAGCCGACCGCCATCGCGGTGTTCAGCAGGCCGTACTGCCCGGCGCCGACGTGGAAGGTGTCGGTCGCGAAGCCGGAGAGCAGCGTCGGGAAGTTGAATCCGAAGGTGCCGATGAACCCGGCCAGCACCATGGGCCAGAGCAGTTCCGGCCGCTCCTTCACGTACCGCAGGCCCTCGCGCAGCTGGCCCTTCTCACGGGCGATCGGCGCGGTCGGGCGCAGTTCGCCCGGCCGCATGGCGAGCAGCCCGCCGATCACGGCGGCGAAGGAGAGCGCGTTCACCGCGAACGCCCAGCCGCTGCCGACCGCGGCGATCAGCAGGCCCGCCACGGCGGGGCCGACCAGCCGGGCGGTCTGGAAGTTGGCGGCGTTCAGGCTGACCGCGTTGGCGAGGTCCTTCGGGCCGACCATCTCGGAGACGAAGGCCTGCCGGGTCGGGTTGTCCACCACGGTGACCAGGCCGAGCAGCAGCGCGAAGACGTACACGTAGTACGGGGTCACGACGCCGCCGACGGTCAGCACGGCGAGGCCGGCGGCGAGCAGGCCCATCGCCCCCTGGGTGAAGATCAGCAGCCGGCGCTTGGGCATCCGGTCCGCGAGCACCCCGCCGAACAGGCCGAGCAGCAGCATCGGCAGGAACTGCATGGCGGTGGTGATGCCGACGGCGAGCGGGCTGCCGGTGAGGCTGAGCACCAGCCAGTCCTGGGCGATCCGCTGCATCCAGGTACCGGTGTTGGACACCACCTGACCGGCGAAGTAGTAGCGGTAGTTGCGGACGCGCAGGGAGGAGAACATCCCCCCGGGCCGGGTGAAACGGGCACCGGCCGGTGCGTCGGCCTCCGCCGTGGGAGGCGTGGCCTCGGAGAGGGGCCGCGCGGGGCGCGCCGCGGGAGGGGTGGCGGCGGGCGCCGGGTGGGCGCGTCCGGGAGCGGCGGGGTCCTCCGCCGCGGTGCGTTCGTCGGGGTCGTCGTCGCCGTTGCCCGGCAGCCCCGTCGGGGCGGGCGCCTCGGCGTCGGCTGCCGCGGCGCCCGCTGCGGCGGGGTCGGCGGTCCGGTGGTCGTCGGTGCGGATGGCGGCGCTGGCTGCGGCCGGCGGTGTCACGGTGGTCTCCCCTCGCGGCGCGACGGCCCGTGGCATGGCCGTCGCGCTCCTGGTTTCGGTGGTCGGTCCTGCGGTGATGCGGTTCTCCTTCGTCCTCCGGCGGCTGACCGGAACGGCGGTGCCTAGAGGTGTGCGAGCTTGTAGAGCACGGGCGCGGCCTCGCGCAGGACGGCCCATTCCTCCTCGTCGAGCCCCTCGGCGAGCTCGGCGAGCCAGGCGTTCCGGCGGCTTCGGCTCTCCGCCAGGATCGTCTCGGCCTGTTCGGTACTGCTGACGACCACCTGACGGCGGTCCTCCGGGTGCGGCTCTCGCCGCACGAGGCCCTTCTCCTCCAGCATCGCGACGATCCTGGTCATCGAGGGCGGCTGTACGTGCTCCTTCCGGGCGAGCTCACCCGGTGTGGCCTTCCCGCACCGTGCGAGGGTGCCCAGCACTCCGATCTCGGTAGGGCTGAGCGACTCCTCGACCCGCTGGTGACGCAGGCGACGGGAGAGGCGCATGGCGGACGATCGCAGCTGACTGATGGCTACGAGGTCCTGCTCGGACATCTCGGGCATGTCCTTAGCCTACGTCATTACTCTCGCTAAAGAAAACCGGTTTCCCGCCCTCCTGCCGTCCACCACCCCGCCCGGGGCCGGCTCGCGGTCCGGCCCGCCGTGCCGTGGGCCGCGCCGAGCGCGATGCTGGAAGCACGGGTACCCACCCATCCCTCAGGAGAAGGGCCGACCAGACCATGTCCGACCTCGCCACCGAGCAGAACGACACCGGCTTCGCCCGGCTCGCCATGGTCACCATCGACTGCGCCGACCCGGTCGCGCTGGCCGCCTTCTACGGTGAGCTGCTCGGGTGGGAGACGCGGCACGCGGACGAGCGGTTCGCGATCCTGGACAACCCGGAGGGCGGCAGCCCGCTCGGCTTCGGGCGCGTCAACGGCTACCGGCCGGAGCCCTGGACCGAGCCGGACGGCGGCAAGCACTTCCACCTGGACTTCTACGTCGACGACCTGGAGGCGACCACCGCCCGCGCGCTGGCCCTCGGCGCGACCGAGCCCACGTACCAGCACGGCCGGACGCTCAAGGTCCTGATCGACCCGGCCGGCCACCCGTTCGGTCTAGCGCCCCTGGACTCCTGACCGCGCCGGCGACCCCCGCCGGACCGCCGCCCGCGCACGCCGACGGGGCCCGCCGCCGACGCGGCCGGGCCCCTCGCCCTTCTCCTGCCTCCCGCGCCTCCCGCGCCTCCCGCATCCGTCCGGCCGGCGGCCCCGTCAGCGCGGGAAGGCCCGGCGCGCACGCCAGGTGGTGTGCTCGCGCGACACCGCGTCCTCCGCCTCGGCCGCCAGCCGGGCCCAGCGCTGCTCGGCGTCCGGAGCCCGCACGTCGAGGTCGGAGAGCTGGTTGCCGACGTTCTCCAGCTCGCGCGCCGCCAGCTGGTACGCGGCCGCCAGCGGGCGGAGCTGCTTCAGCTGGGTCCAGGCGATGATCGACGCGGCCGCCGCCGAGCTCGCCCCGAAGACGTGCACCTGCAGTGCGCCGGTCGCCTGCGCGATCGCCGCGGCGGCGCCGATGATGATCAGCGTCGCGATGCCCAGCCCCCAGGTGACCGCCTGCGACTCGCAGGACTCGGCCCGCGAGCGGTACCACGTCCGCTGCCCCTCCACCCGGGTGCGCAGGTACAGCGTCCGCCGGGCCGTCAGCGACTCCGCCCGCACCCGGCGCATCTCCGGCGTGATCTCGGCCGCCGTCCCCGGCGGCACGATCTCCGGGTCCTCGAACGCCCGCAGCACGTCCTCCATCTGGAGCAGGTAGCCCCGGTCGACGTCGGCCGAATCCGCGTCACCCTCGAACGGCCCGGCCCGTACGGAGTACTTCCAGGCCAGCGTCTTCACCGACTCGGCCGCCGCCCGCGCCTCGTACCACCGCCCCTGCGGGTTGCTTCGGCGAAGCCGTGACCAGAAATAGCCCGCGATCAGGAACGCCACCACCGAGAAGAGCGGGACGAGGCTGCCCTCGTCCGGATCGTCCGGACCGGGCAGCGCCCCGACCGCGGCCGCGAGCACCAGCATCCCGATCAGGCCCCGGTACCAGCGCAGTGTCTGCTGCTGCCCCTCCAGGGACGCCCGGTCCGCCGTCCGGAACAGCTCCGGCAGCAACTGCGCCTCCACCCCCGCCGGCGGGTCTTCTCGCACCATCAGCCGATCCCCCTCCCCGCTCTCCGTCCAGCCAGTATTCCCTCCACCAACTGCCCTACACGGCCACCTTTTTGACACCCCGCGCCGAACGGTGATTGCCCGTCACCCATGATTACCGGTATAACCGGTTACATGCCACTGCACTGGAAGCTCGTCATCGACTGTGCCGACCCGCACCGCCAGGCCGCCTTCTGGGCCGCCGCCCTCGACTACACGGTCGAGGACCACAGCGCCCTGATCGACCGCCTGCTGGCCGCCGGAGCCGCCGGCCCCGACCTCGTCACCGAGGTCGGGGGCCGCCACGCCTGGCGCACCCTGGCCGCCGTCCGCCACCCCGAGGACCCGCACGACCCGGCCACCGACACCGGGCTCGGCCGCCGCCTCCTCTTCCAGCAGGTCCCCGAACCGAAGCAGGGCAAGAACCGCCTGCACCTCGACGTGCATCCGGAGCCCGGCACCCGCGACGACGCCGTCGAGCGCCTCCGGGCCCTCGGCGCCACCGTCCTCACCCGCGTCGACGAGCCGGCCGGTTCGTGGGTCGTCATGCAGGACCCCGAGGGCAACGAGTTCTGCGTCCACTAGAGCCTGTCCGCCGGGCGAGCTCCGGTGCGGCCGCAGGGGCGATCCGCCCGCCCCGCCGGCCCTGCCGCGGGAGCGTCGGACCGGGACCGGACGAGAGCCGCAGGCGCACCGCCGGCCGGCTGCGGCTCTCCGCGTTCCGTGCGGTTCACCGAGGGCCGACCGGCCGGCCCGCTCGACACCGGCCGAGCCGTGCGGCGCGGGCCGGGCCCTCAGGTCGTACCGCCCGCCCCCGGCTCGACCCGCGTGTGGAGGATCTCGCGGGCCTGCTCGGCGGCCCGGGTGATGCTCTCGCTGACGAAGTCGACGAAGCGGGCGATGTTCTCCAGGCGCGCCGCGGCCGGGGTGTCGGCGCCGAGGATGCCGACACCCTGCCGTGCGATCTCGACGAGTTGGGCGGTGGCGCGGGCGCTGGCGATCATCGTCTGGTACCAGACGTCGTCGTCGACGACGTAGCGCTCGCGCCGGCGTTCGTCGCGCTCCCGGCGGACGAGGCCCTGGCTGTCGAGGAACGTGACCGCCTTGGAGACGGACGCCGGGCTGACCTGGAGGCGCTGGGCGAGTTCGGACGCGGTGAGGCTGCCCGTGTCGGTGAGGGTGAGACAGGCCATCACCCGCGACATCATCTTGGGCATGCCCGAAGCCATCAGGACGGTGGTGAACGTCTCCTCGTACTCGCGCACCGCCTCGGCGTCGCGGCCGTGGGCCTGCGCGGGCTCCTGCGCGCCCCGGGGGGCGGTCGGCGTGCGCCGGTGGGCCCGGCGTTCGGTGGCGCGGTGGGCCAGGTCGGCCCGGTAGGCGGTGGGGCCGCCGTTGCGCATCACCTCGCGCGTGACGGTCGAGGTAGGGCGGTCGAGGCGCCTGGCGATCTCCGCGTAGGCAAGCCCGTCGGCCACCCCCGACGCGATCTGCTGGCGTTCCTGCTGGGTGAGCCTGCCTCCCGGCATCGCGGCCTCCTTCATGGTCGGTGATGCCCCAGCATAGCGTTCACATCCAAATCATTGCAACGCACCCGCTGGTGATCGTTGCATTTGATTCGAAGCCTTCGCAACGATCTCAAGCCTTCTATCTGCATCAATAGGATTTCTGCGCAACGAGCTTGTTGCCGAGACTTGGAAAGCAACGTAGCTTTTCCATCGTCAGAAACGACAAGCCGAAGGACAGCATCATGCAGAAGTTCGACACCCCCGCCCCGGTCGCCACCGTCCTCGACATCCCCGCAGGACGCATCCGGCTCATCGCCGCCGACCGGGCCGACACCACGGTCGCGATCCTCCCCGCCGACCCCTCGAAGAGCCGCGACGTGAAGGCCGCCGAGCAGACCACCGTCGAGTACGCCGACGGCGCCCTGCGGATCCGGACCTCGGCCGACAACCGGCTCCTCGGCTCCTCCGGCCACGTCGAGGTGACCGTTCACCTGCCCGCCGGCTCCCGCGTCGACGCCAAGGCCGCCACCGCCGAACTCCGCAGCACCGGACGCCTCGGCGACGTCACCGTCGAGCTCTCCCACGGCTCGGTCGAACTCGACGAGACCGCCGGCGCCCACCTCACCCTCCTCGCCGGCGACATCTCGGTCACCCGCCTCGGCGGCCCCGCCGAGATCAGCACCCGCAAGGGCGACATCCGGATCACCGAGGCCGTCCAGGGCACCGTCACGCTGCGCACCGAGGCCGGCGGGATCGAGGTCGGCGCCGCCCGCGGAGTCTCCGCCGCCCTGAACGCCGGCACCGGCCACGGCCGGATCCACAACGCACTCCGGAACGCCGACGGCGCCGCCGACCTGACCGTCCACGCGACCACCGGCCACGGCGACATCACCGCCCGCAGCCTCTAAGAAGACATCTCATTTGGATAGCCGTCGGGTGCAGATGAGGGCTGCGGCGATGCTGGCGAAGGCTGCGAAGTGGTCGGCCTTGCGTTCGTAGCGGCGGTGCAGCCGGCGGAAGCCGCCGAGCCAGGCGACGGTGCGCTC
>NZ_JAQYWZ010000960.1:0-174857 GCF_036290945.1 Streptomyces sp. BE303 | reverse complement strand
GCGGCAGATACCCCGCCCCCGACCGCAACACCGCCACCATCGCCACCACCAGGTCCACCGACCGCGGCAACGCCAACCCCACCCAACGACCCGGACCGGCCCCCCGACCCACCAACACCGACGCCAACCGCGCCGAACGCTTCCCCAACTCCCCGTACGTCAACGACTCCCCACCCACCACCAACGCCACCGCACCCGGCGCCTCCCGCACCCACCCCTCGAACCGCTCCACCACCGAACCCACCACCGGAACCACACCCACCGCGTCCGGGAGCGCGAGGGCCTCGCGGCGCCGCTCGGCGCTCAGCAGCAGCATCCGCCCCACGGGCAGCCCGGGCTCCTCGACGGCGGCGAGCGCGCGCAGGAGAGTCAGGAACTCGGCGCACCGGTCCGCGAGTTCGTCCTCCCGGTAGGTCCGGGGGTTGGCGTCCAGCTCGAACCGGACCAGGTTTCCGCCGTCCAGGTAGACGGAGAGGGTGAGGTCGTCCACCGGTCCGGCGGCGAGGTTGCGGGCGATGCCGGGGGCACCGTCGAAGTCGAGCTGGTAGTCGAACGCCTTGATGTTGACCATCGGGCCGAACACGCCGTGGCGGCGCCCGGCCGGGTCGAGGTCGCGCCGGATCTCCTCGGCGCGGTGGTTCTGGTGCCGTCGCAGGTCACGCACCCTGCGGACGACCTGCGACACCAGGTCGCCGAAGGCCGTACCGGGCGCGACGGAGAGCCGCAGCGGCAGGACGTTCACCTTCATCGCGGGCACGGTGAGCGCCACCGAGCCGAGCCGCGTCATCGCGGGCATGGCCAGCAGGACGTCCCTGGTGCCGGTCATCCGGTGCAGGTAGCCGGCGAACGCGGCGGTGACCACGTCCGCCCAGGTGGCACGGGCGGCGCGGGCGAGGTCGAGCAGCCCGGTGCTCTCCTCGGCGGTCAGGGTGGCACCGGTGCGCAGGAAGTGCGGGGCGGCCGGGTGGCCGACGCCCGCCAGCGGCGCAGGCTCGGGGCCGTCCGCCAGCCGCTCCGCCCAGTAGGCGCGGTCGGCGGCGCTGCGGGCGGAGTCCCGGTACTCGGCCTCCTCGGCGAGCAGGTCGGCCAGACGGCCGGGCGCCGCGGGCGGCGGCTCCTCGCCGCGGGACAGCGCGGTGTGCAGTTCGGCGGTGCGCCGGGCGACCAGGGTGAAGGCGTAGGCGTCGAGGGCGATGTGGTGGACGCGCTGGTACCAGAGCACCCGGTCCTCGGCGACGGTGTACAGGGCGTAGGCGAAGAGCCGGTCCGCGGCCGGGTCCACCGGGCGGGAGAGGTCCGCCCGCATCAGCTCCAGGGCGGTGGCCTCCGGGTCGGCCTCCGCCCGCAGATCGGCCCGGTCGAGCGGCCAGTCGGCCCGCGGGGCGGGCTCCTGGTAGGGAACGCCGTCCTCCTCGCCGAAGCGCATCCCGAGCACCTCGGCCTCGGCGACCGCGCGGCGCAGCGCCGTCTCGAAGACCTCCTGGTCGAACCGCCCCCGGATCTCGACGTACTGGCCCACGTTGTACGCGGTGTTGCCGGGTTCGAGTCGCTGCCCGTACCAGACTCCGGACTGGGCTCCGGTGAGCGGAAGGCGGCTCTGGGGGCGGTCGTTCATGGCTGTCGTGCTCCTGGTTCGGGGGCGGGGCGGGCGGGTCCGGCCGGTTCGGGTACCGGCCGGACCGGTGCCGGGTCAGAGCGTCTTGAGGATCTGTTCCAGCTGGTCGAGGATCCGGCCGGCCTCGGGGTAGCGGCTGGTGAAGAACGCCGGTACGGGGTGGACCTGCTGGGCCTTGGCCGCCTTGAGCGACTTCCAGTTGGTCTGGTTCATCAGGTCGGTGGTCTCGGCGGACGGCTTGGTGCCCGGCTCGTCGCCGTCGACGAGGATCACGTCGGCGCCGTCGAGCTTGCCGATCTCCTCGTACGAGAGGTCGGCCCAGGCGTCCTCGAAGCCCACGCCCGGCAGCGCGGCGAACTTGCCGCCCACGTCCTTGAGGACCAGGCCGAGCCAGGACTTGCCGTTGTAGGCGGAGAACTTGCCGGACTCACCGGAGTTGACGATCGCCCAGCTCGTCTTCGCCAGCTTGTCGGCGTAGGCCGTCTTGATCCGGGCGGCCTTGTCCTCGTACTCCTTCTTCACCTTGAGGCCGGCCTCCGGCCGGCCGGCCGCGTCCGTCACCTTGAGGGTGGTGGCGAGCAGTTCGTCCGGGTTGCCGATGCCGAAGGAGACCACCGGGGCGATCGGCTTGAGCTTGTCGATCTGGAACTGGACCCGCTTGGGCGCGGAGATGATGATCAGGTCGGGGGTGAGCGAGGCGATCTTCTCGAAGTTCAGCTCGTTCCCCTCGCCGACCAGGGGGATCTCCTTGACCTTGGCCTTCTGCTCGGCGGAGAGCGCGGCGTCGTCGATCGAGGTGACGCCGACCATCGGGATGCCGGAGTCCAGCAGCCAGGCGGCGGCGTAGGAGAGGCCGATGATCCGCTTGGGCTTCGCGGGGACGGTCACGTCACCGTCGGGCGTCGAGACGACGCGGGTGGCGTTCGACGACGCGGACGGGTCCCGGGAGTCGGAGGCGCTGCCGTCGGAGCTGGTGGTGCAGGCCGCGGCGGCGGCGATCAGGACGGTGGTGAGAAGGGCGGCGAGCACCCCACGCGGCCCGCGGGCGCGCGTGTCTCTGCGCCGGTTGTGGTCGGGGCTTGCGATCTGACGGGTCACCTGTGGTGCCTTTCCGGTTTCTTCGGGGTGGGGCGGCCGGCCGTGCGGGGCACGGGGCCGCCGGTCTGGAGCCATCGGCGCAGGGGCCGGGTGGTCCGGGTCTGGGTGGTCCGGGTCTGGGGGTCCGGGTCCGGGTCTGGGGGAGGTCGGAGCGGGAGACCGGAGCCGGCGGGGTCAGGGGCTGGCCGACGCCGTCGGGCGGCCCTCGCCCTGTTCGGTGTGGACCGGGTCGGTGCCGTGGACGGGGCCGGACGGGCCTGCGCCGTCCTCGTGGCCGTCGTGGCCGTCGTGGCCCTCGTCGTCCTCGCCGTCCTCCTCCTCGTCGTCGGGGAGCGTCGCCCGGCGCAGGCCCGGCACCGCGAGGGCGACCACGACCGCCGCCAGGGCGCACACGATGCCGTTCAGGAGCGCCGCCCCGCCCGGGTTGAACCAGCGGGCGAGCAGGGCCACTTCGGCCTCGCCGCCGATCTCGCCGGTGGTCTGCTCGGCGGTGACGACGCTGACCATCCGGCCCCGCAGGCGGTCCGGGGTGTGGTGCTGGAGCAGGGCGTAGTCGAGGATCGCGGCGACGGTGCCGGCCGCACCGGCCACCGCGAGCGCCAGGAAGGCCGGGACCACGGACGGGCTGAGGCCGAAGCCGGCGACGGCCAGTCCGGTCACCAGGACGGACCCGATCAGCACCGCACCGGGGCGCTTGGTGCGGCCCACCCATCCGCTGGTGGCGGAGGCGATGACGGCGCCGACCGCCGGCGCGGTGTAGAGCAGGCCGAGCATCAGTTCGCCGCCGCCGAAGCGCGTGTCGACGAGCTCGGGGAAGAGCACCACGGGGACGCCGAACAGCGCCGTGGCGCCGCCCAGCAGGAGCAGGCCGCCGACCACCCGGTGCTTCACCGCGTAGCGCAGCGCGACCAGCGGCGATCCGTCGTCCGCGCCCGACTCGTCGTCCGGGTCGGCCTCGTGGCGGACGGGCGGCAGCGGGCGGAGCCGGGTCACCAGCAGGGTGGTCAGCGCGGTGGTCGCGGCGGTGACGGCGAAGGCCGTGCCGGGACCGGACGCGGCGAGCAGCACGCCCCCGAGGAACGGCGCGGCGACCGAGCCGATCTCCGTGGTGAGGGACAGCAGGGCACCGGCCGCCGGGAGTTGGTCGCGCCGGACCAGCGTCGGTGCGACGGCCATCAGCGCGGTCACACTGACGCCGGAGGCGAGGCCGTCCCAGGCGACGCAGAGGTAGATCGCCCAGAGGCTCGGTTCGGGGAGGAAGGCGTTGGCGGCGAGCCCGGCGAACGCGAGGGCCGCGGCGCCGCGCGCCAGGATGATCAGGCGCCGCCGGTCGGTGCGGTCCGCCAGGACGCCGCCGACCAGCGAACCGACCAGCACGCTGACGCTCATGACCATGCTGACCGCGGCGACGGTCAGGGTCGATCCGCTGAGGTCGTAGACCTGGGCCGCGAGGGCGACGGTGGCGATGCCGAGACCGAAGAGCGAGACGGTCCGGGCTATGAAGACCGCGCGGAAGTCGCGGCTCGCCCGTAGGGGGGCGGTGTCGATCAACAGGTCACGCAGGGACACTCAGAGGCTCCTGGGAGGACGGCACGGGTGACGGCGGCGCGGTGTCGCCGGTGGCTGGGCGGTGGAGGTCGGGCCGCGGTGTCGAGGGGTCGACGGCGGCGGGCCGGCGGGGCGGACACGGTCGAACCGGACGCTGTCCGGGTCCGATCAGGTCGGGGATCGGGTCGGGCTCGGGGTCGAAACGGGGTCGGGTTCGGGGTCGGGGCGGGCCTACCGGGCCGCCCGGACCCGGTCGGCCGCCCCGGCCCTGGGGCCGGCGGGCTTCAACAGCCGGCCCGGCGGGGGCGCGACCGCCCTCAGCAGCGGCCCGGTGGCGGCGGTGGTCAACAGGGCCATCAGCACGATCACCGTGTAGCCGGTCTCGCTCAGCACCCCGGCGGAGAGTCCCACCGAGGCGACCACCACCTCCACCGCACCGCGGCAGTTCAGGCCCACCGCGACGGCCAGACCTTGGCGTCGCGGGAGCCGGGCGAGCCGCGCCCCCCCGTACGCGCCGGCGACCTTGAAACAGACCGCCACCGCGAGATATCCGGCCGCCCAGAGCAGTGCCTCCGCACTGCTCAGGACGGTGAGGTCCATCCGCAGCCCTGCGACCGCGAAGAAGACCGGTGCCAGCAGGACGAGCGTGACCGGCTCCAACTGACCGCGCAGGCGCGGCCGGTAGTGCGGCGAGCGTCCGAGCAGCAGACCCGCCGCGAAGGCACCGAGCAGGCCGTCGGAGCCGACCGCGTCGGCGGCCACCGCGAGCACCAGGGCCAGGACGACGGCCACCAGGAGGTCCCCGGAGCCACCGGTCCCGGCCTCACCGGCCTCGCCTTCCCCGCCGGTCCCGCCGGTCCCGCCGGGCAGCCGGTCCGACCGGCGCACCCGGGCCAGCGCGGCGTCGACCAGCCGCGGGGCGACCAGCACGAGGACCGCCGTCAGCAGGAGCAGGCCGGCCACCGGGGCCAGCAGCTCCCCCGCGTCACCGCCACCCGGTCCGGCGAGCACCGTCACCCCGGCGAGCGCCATCCACCCCACCGCGTCCGACACCAGCGCCACGGTGAGGATCATCTGACCGAAGTCGGCCTTGAGGAAGCCGAGTTCGGTCAGCACGCGGGCGACCACCGGGATCGACGAGATACTGAGGGAGACGGCGACCAGCAGCACGAACGACGGCCGGCTCGCGGCGCCCCCGGCGAACGAGTCCGGCAGCAGCAGCGCGAGGCCCACCCCGGCCGCGAACGGGACCAGGACGGCCCCCGCGGCGATCATCAGCGCCGGGCGGCCCAGCCTGCGGATCACGCCGAGGTCGGTGTCCAGGCCGGTGAGCAACAGCAGGAAGGCCGCGCCGAGCCAGGCCACCGTGTTGATCGGCGCCCCCAGCAGGGTCTCACCGGGGACGAGCCGGTGCTCCCCGTCGGGCCAGAGCACCCCGAGGACGGACGGGCCGAGCAGCACACCCGCCACCAACTGGCCGATGACCGCGGGTTGACGCAGCCTGCGCGCGGCGGCCCCGGCGAGGTGCGCCACGACGGTGATCACCAGCAGCTGCACCAGCATGGCCCATTGGGCCGCATGGCCGAGGGAGGGAAGGCCCACGGGTCTGCCGACCTGCCTTTCGTGCTCGTCGTGGAGCGGTCCACACGGAAGCGTGCGGTCGCCGGCGCGGAAGTCGTACGGGGTCGGTCCGACCACGGCGTGCGGCCGGACCGGCCGCCGGGGCGGGCGTGGCGGAGCCCGCCCGGCGGCCGGGGTTCGGTCAGCCTCCGGCCGGCTCGGCCCAGGAGAGGCCGTCGGCGCCCGGCACGAGGCCGTCGGGCAGCAGCGGCGACTCCTTGATGTCGGCGCCGAGGACACCGCGCCGCTGGATCTCGTTCATCTCGTGCATCACGTCGCCGACGACCTTGGCACCGAAGAGGTGGTTCATCCGCTCACCGGACTCGGTCTGCATCGACCCCGTGGCGGCCACGGCGTCGGACAGCGCCTTCGAGGAGGAGGCGAACCGCTCGGTGAGCGCGGCGGAGTCGGTCAGCGCCCGCTCCCGGGAGGCCACCCCTCCGACCAGGGTGACGAACGCCTCCAGGTCGGAGGAGTCGAAGGCGGTGACCTTCTTGGCCTTCCAGAAGTAGTTCTCCTCGCTGCCCTGCATGTCGTAGAAGGCACTGAGGAATTCGTAGAAGACGCCGTACTCGCGGCGGTACCGGCCCTCGAACTCGCCGAAGGCACGCTCCTCCGAAACCCCGCCCGCCAGCACGCTGTTGATCGACCGGGCCGACAGCAGCCCGGCGTAGGTGGCGAGGTGGACGCCGGTGGAGAAGACCGGGTCGATGAAGCAGGCGGCGTCCCCGACGAGCGCCATGCCGGGCCGCCAGAAGCGGGTGTTGGCGTACGAGTAGTCCTTGCGGACCCGCAGCTCGCCGTAGGTCCCCTCGGTGACGCGGGTCGCCTCGGAGAGGTAGTCGCGGACGATGTCGCAGCGGTCGATGAACCCGAGCAGTGCCTTCTCCTGCTCCTCGTCGGTGCCCTGGATGTCGGCCGCACGGGTCCGGCTGATCACCGCGCCGACGCTGGTCAGGGTCTCGCTGAGCGGGATGTACCAGATCCAGCCCTCGTCGAAGGCGGCGCAGAGGATGTTCCCGCGGTCCGCGCCGGGCAGCCGCTTGCCGCCCTCGAAGTAGCCGAACAGCGCCAGGTTCTTGAAGAACTCGGAGTAGACCCGCTCCCCACCCGCGTGCCTGCTGATCCGGGTCTTGTTGCCCGACGCGTCGATGACGAACCGCGCCGCGACCTCGTGGACCCGGCCCTGCGGGTCGGTGTAGCGGACGCCCCGCACCCGCTCATCGTCCTCCAGCACCTCGCTCACCGGGGAGTTCTCCCGGACGTCGACGCCGTGCTTCGCGGCGTTGCGGAGGAGGATGTCGTCGAACTTCATCCGCTCCACCTGGTACGCGTACGAGGTGGGCCCGGAGAGCTCGGGGGCGAGGGCGAAGAGGAAGTTCCACGGTACGGGGTTGGTGCCCCAGCGGAAGCTGCCGCCCCGCTTGACCATGAAGCCGGCCTTCTCCATGTCCTCCTGGACGTCGAGCAGGCGACATATGCCGTGGACGGTGGCGGGGAGCAGCGACTCCCCGATCTGGTACCGCGGGAACGTCTCCTTCTCCAGCAGCAGGACCCGGTGGCCGTGTTTGGCCACGAGCGTCGCGGCCGTGGATCCACCGGGGCCACCGCCGACCACGATGACGTCGAACTCTTCGTGCAGTGTTGGTTGTTCAGAGGTGTTCACTGGCGAGTCTCTCCTGGTGATGACGGGCTTCCGCTGGTCAGGGGGTGCCGAGCTGATCCCGCCAGCGTTTGATGGTGGCCTCGCCGGCGAGGTCGACGAAGGTCACCTCGGTGCCCTTGTCGCGCCAGCGCTGGACGAGGGTCATCAACCGGATCGAGTCCATGCCCTGATAGACGAGCAGTTCGTCGTCGTCGAGTTCCTGCGGGTCGATCTGCAGCACATCGGCGACGTCCTGCCTGATGCGCTCCAGGGAAAACGCGTCGGTCGGGGGTATCTCAGGCATCGAGCGGCGTCCTCCTCTTGTCGCGGGGGTGACGGCGCGACGGCGCACGGCACGGACCACCGGCCCGGCCGAAACCGTGGAACCGATGTGATACGCACCGACGGCCGACGGCCTTCGGCCACCCGCCCTACTTAGGTAAGGCTAACCTAACTATTGGTCGGACCTCGCTGTCAAGCCGCCGGGCGACCGGACCCGACGGCCCGACGGATTTCCCTGATGTCACGTCATGCCACCCACGCGGGGCGGCAAAGGCCGGGCACACCGTCGACGGTTCCGCCGGCAGACCCCGACAGCCCCGTGGGCGGCGATCCCGCCGCCCACGGCGGCCCCGGGCGCGCGGGCACCGTTCCGGCCCCCACCAGCACCGTTGCCGCCGCCGTCGGCGGTGCCGTCACGACGGGGTGCGGCCGGGGCGGGAGCCGGGCGACGGCCCCGGGTTCCACGGCGGGCGGAAAGCCGGATCGGCCGGGAGACGGGCAGCGCCACCCCGGTCGGAACCGACCCCGAAAGGGTTACGGAGGGAGCAGAAACGCTTTTCCGCCCACCGGCGAGAATCCTGGACCCGTCGAACACGAATCATGGTCCGGACCGGGGGGCGGGAGGAGTCGAAATCACCGGCCGGCCCTTCCCGGCGCCCGCGCCGACGCCGCGCCCGCGAACGCGCGGGCGCCTGCGGGCGCGGGCGCGGGTGCGACGGAGCAGCCCGGCGCGACAGGGCAGCGGGCTCGGTGAAGGGAGAGCGAAGGGAAGGGGGACACCACGCGCAGGACACCAGGCACGGCACATCGGGCGCCGGAGATCAGGCGCGGGGCGTCCGACCCCGAGCGTCGGGCTTCGGACTTCGGACTTCGGGCGTCAGGCGTCAGGCGTCAGGCTCGGGCCGGGCGCGAGGAAGCCGCGCCGGGGCGGGCCCGACACCCCGGCGCACCCCGGCGCACGCCGCGAGCGCCGGAAGACGGCGGGGCGCAGCAGGACGCACCAGGACGCAGCGGGGTCGAACAGGGGCCGACCGTGTCGGCGGGACGTGTGAACGTGGCGCCCGGACCCCCACGGCCGGGCGCCACGGGTCCTCAGGGCCGCCAGTAGCCGAGGGCGTGCACCTGCGGCCTGGGCACGGCGAGCTCCTTCCGGGTGAACCGGGCGAGAGCGCGCGTGGTCACCGTGTCACAGGCGATCCACACGTACGCCCCCGCCGGGTCCCCGAGCAGGCCGGGCAGCGCGGCGCGCACCTCCGCGACCAGCTGCGCCTCGTCGTCCTCGCGCGGCATGACATCCTCCAACCCCCGAGAAAGTAAGGCAAGCCTAACCTATGTTGTCGGGGGCGTGCGCCGGTCCTCACCCGGCCGCCCGCACCGTTCCGACGACGCCTCGGCAGCACCCCGGGGGCCGGAACCGCCCCCGCTCCACGGCTCGCCCCCGTTCGGAGCAATCCACCGACAAATGGCCCGAACGGTGCTCTCGTGAGGGGGCATCCACGAACACACCTCACCGGAGGTTCAGTTGTCGCACCCTCAGCCCCCGCGCTCCGCCGACCCCGCCCGACGCGCCCGCCGCGCGCTGGCGGCGGCCGTGGCCGTCGCCTCGGCCGCCTGCGTGCTCGCCGCTCCCGCCGCCTACTCCCGCGGCACCGGCCCCGCCCAGGGCCACCGCGCCGCGATCACCATCCAGGAGAACCGGCTGCCCTTCACCACCCGCTTCCAGGGCGACTTCCACGGCTCCGTCACCCACATCAGCAACTCCCTGATGACCTGTGACGAGACCAAGCCGCCCGTCGACCCCGCCCAGCCGCCGTGCGAGCAGGGCCGCACCGGGGCGGGCAGCAGGCCGATCAACAACAACTACCAGATGCGGTACGTCAACATCGATCCCGGCAGCATCGGCCCGCTCGGCGACCCCATCTACTCCGCCAGCTCCGCCGACCTGCAGCTGCCCCCCGGGGCGACGGTCAAGCACGCCCGCCTGTACTGGGGCGGCACCCGCGGCATCGACGACGTCGTCCTGCCCGAGAGCCAGATCGACGAGATCTACCTCAAGTTCCCCGGTGACGGCCAGTACACCAACATCGCCAACCAGCAGCCCTCCATCGGCTACATCACCACCGACGAGGAGAGCAGCTACCAGGCCTCCGCCGACATCACCGAGCTCGTCAAGAGCCACGGCACCGGTACCTACACGGCCGCCAACATGGACTCCGTCGTCAAGCCGCACAGCTGGGGCGGCTGGACCGTCGTGGTCGCCTACGAGGACCCCTGCGCGCCGCTGCGGCACGTCCACCTCTGGGACGGATTCCAGCCCGAACTCCCCAACAGCCCGGCCCTGTCGGGCAGGCTGACCGGGATCAGGACGCCCGCGAGCGGCCCGGTCACCGGACACCTGGGCTGGGTCGTCTACGACGGCGACCACAAGTGGACCGGCGACACCATGTCGATCAAGTCCACCAACGGCCCGATCACCGACTTCACCGACGCCAACCACCCGCTGAACGACGCCTTCAACTCCACCATCGACAACCCCAACCCCGCCCAGCGGTTCCCCCGCAACCCGGCGCCGCGCAACAACTTCGGCTACGACGCGAACCGCTGGACCGTCTCCCCCTACCTGCGCAACGGCGACACCGACGTCACCGTCACCGTCAACACCCAGGGGGACGGCTACAACCTCGGCGTCTTCTACGCCGACATCGACCTCGACGCCACCGAGGCCGCCCGGGGCGACTCCCCCGCAGTCACGTCCACCTGGAGCGGCGGGAAGTAGCCGCCGACGCACGGAGGGGCGGGACCGGTCGATCGGCCGGTCCCGCCCCTCCGCACGTCCACCCGTGCCCCTTACCGCGCGGTGTCCGCCGGCTTCAGCACGGGGTCGGTCCATTCCTCACTGAGCAGCCCGAGGACGACCTGGTCGCTGAAGGATCCGTAGGTCCAGGCGGAGCGCCGCAGGGTGCCTTCGAGGCGGAACCCGGCGCGGGCGGCCGCGGCGATCATCGGCCGGTTGTCGGCCAGCGTGTCGACCTGGAGGCGCTGCAGCCCGCGAACCGTGAAGCCGTAGTGACAGAGCAGGGCGACCACGTCGTGCGCCAGGCCGCGACCGCGGAAGCCGGGGAGCAGCGCCAGGCCCAGATGGGCGGTGCGACTGTGGGTGTCGATGCCCCACAGCAGTGCCTCGCCGGCCAGTTCGCCGGAGGAGCGCTCCACGACCGAGAAGCACGCCGCCTCGTCGCTCGGGGCGGCCACGGCGTAGGGCGACCCGGCGGCACCGGGCGAGAGGGGCTGCCAGGGCCGGGAGTCGGCCCGGGAGCGGGTGGCGACGTCGTCGTACAGCCCGGACATGAGGACCGGGACGTCGCTCTCGTGCCGGGCACGGAGAATAAGGGCAGCATTTTGTAACATGTCACATTGCTAACAGGGGTCGAGGCTGCCGGGCAACCGAATTCCGCCCGCCTCCGCCTTCCGCACCCGCACCCGCACCCGCACCCGCACGCACTCTACGACGCCCCGTCACCGGCGGCCGGGCCACGGTCCGGTGACGCGACGTCGGGGCGGGCCGGCCGGGGGAGCCCTGTCGACATGACCTCGTCACCACCCCCGGAGGGCCCGGGCTAGGGTGTGCTCGTGAGTCTTCATGTGGTTGTCGGATACGGGCCCGCGGGGGCGGCCACCGCTCGGGCGCTGGCCGAGCAGGGGCACGAGGTACGGGTGGTCAGCAGGTCGGGCCGCTCCCCGGAGGCCGGCATCGAGCACGTCGCCCTGGACGCGGCGCGCCCCGAGGCCCTGACCGAGGTCGCCCGCGGCGCCGTCGCGCTCTACGGCTGCGCCGCACCGCCCCTCCACCGCTGGACGACGGACTGGCCGCCGCTGGCCTCGTCGCTCTGCGCGGCGGCCGAGTCGACCGGGGCCGTCCTCGTCATGCTGGGCAACCTGTACGGGTACGGCCCGGTGGACCGCCCGCTCACCGAGGACCTGCCGCTCGCCGCCACCGGCCCCAAGGGGCGGGTCCGGGCGGCCCTCTGGGAGCAGGCGCGGACGCTGCACGAGGCGGGCCGGATCAGGGCGGTCGAAGTACGTGCCTCCGACTTCTTCGGCCCCGGTGTGACGGACGGGGGCCACCTGGCCGGGCGCGTCCTGCCGCGCCTGCTGGACGGCCGGTCCGTCACGGTGCTCGGCGACCCGGACACCCCGCACAGCTGGACCTACCTCCCCGACACGGCCTCGGCGTTGATCGAGGTCGCGGGCGAGGACCGGGCCTGGGGCCGGGCCTGGCACGTGCCGACGGCCCCCGCGCTGTCCGCGCGGACCATGGTCGCCCGGCTCGCCGCCGACGCGGGAACCGGCCCCGTGGCGGTGCGGCGGCTGTCACCGGCGGTGCTGGGAGCGGCGGCGCTCTTCTCCCCGCTGCTCCGCGAACTCCGGGAGGTGCGCTACCAGTTCGACCGACCGTTCGTGATCGACTCCGCCGCCTACGAGTCCGCGTTCACGCTGCGCGCCACCCCGGCCGAGGAGCAGTTCCGGGCGACGGTGGACTGGTGGCGCCGCCGGATCGCCGCCCCCGCGCGACACGCCTGAGCCCGACCTCCCTGCCCACGTCCGCCCCGCACGCCTGGCTGCGGTGGGCCGGTCCGCGGGAGGCCGCGGACCGGCCCGGGGCTCAGGCGGACTCCAGCCGCTCGACGATCTGCTCGCACAGCTCGTGGGTGCGCAGGGCGTCGTGGGCGTCGAGGGTCTTCCCGGAGCGGACGGCGTCCAGGAAGGTCAGCACGACCTGCTCGATGCCGCGCTGACGGGCGACCGGCACCCAGTCGCCGCGGCGGCGGACGGTCGGCTGCCCGCGGTGGTCGATCACCTCGGCCAGGTTGTGGACCTCGCGCTTGGAGTCACCGCCGGAGACCTCCAGGATCTCCTCCGTCGAGCCGGAGAGCCGGTTCATGATCCCCAGCGCCGTGAAGCCCTCACCGGACAGGGTGAGGACCACGTGCTCGACCAGGCCGCCGCGCACCCGGGACCGGACATCGACGTGCTCGATCTCGCCGGGCACCAGGAACCGCAGCAGGTCCACGACGTGGATGAAGTCGTCGAAGATCATCGGCCGTGGCGCCTCGGGCAGCCCCTCGCGGTTCTTCTGCAGCACGATCAGGTCGCGCGGACGCTCCTTCGCCTGCACGTAGCCCGGCGCGTGGCGGCGGTTGAAGCCCACCATCAGCGACCGCCCCGTGCGGTCGGCGAGGTCCACCAGCCGGCGGGAGCCCTCCAGGGTGTAGTCGAGCGGCTTGTCCACGTACACGTCGACGCCGGCGGTCAGCAACTGCTCGACGATCGGGACGTGCTGATCAGTGGCCGCGTGCACGAACGCGGCCCGGATCCCGCTGCCGATGAGCTCACCGAGGTCGGTGAACCGGTGCGCCGGGTCGATCCGGTGGGCGTCGCCGATCCGGTCGAGCTTGGCCCGGTCCCGGGTCATCAGCCGCAGGTCCAGGCCGGGCAGCGCCGTGAGCACCGGCAGATAGGCCTTCTGCGCGATGTCGCCGAGGCCGATCACCCCGACCGGCAGCACGGCGTCGGGAACGGCGGTCTCACTCATGGAATCTCCTGCCAGGGGGCGAACGATCATCAGGCGGCTCCACCCTACGAGCTGCCCCGCCGACCGAACCAGGCACCCGGCCGAACCAGGCACCCGGCCGCGCCGGGCCCGCCGCCGGGGCGCGGTCACCCGCCGGACCCGGCCCGGGGGGCGGAGAGGAAGCCCAGGAGGTCGAACGGTCCCGGGGTGGGCAGGGCCTCGCGGTGCAGGGCCGCCAGCATGGCGGCGACCGCGGTGGTGACCGGGGCCGTCCCCGCCCGCTGTTCGGCCCAGAGCCAGTCCCCGTCGGGGTTGACCTCCAGGAAGACCGGTCCGCCGGCGCTGATCAGGAAGTCGAACGCGCCGTAGCGGAGCGACATCGCGGCGGCCAGGGTCCTGGTGGCGGAGGCGACGGCCGGCGGCGTCCGGACGGGCTCGGCCCCGACCCGCTCGGGAGCCGTCCACGGGTCGGCCGGCGAGGTCTTGCCGATCCGGAAGGCGTGCAGCCGCCCGGCCACGTGGTAGACGCGCAGCTCCGCCTCGTGCTCGACGTACTCCTGCACGATGACGGGCGGACCCGGTCCCGGGCCGGGGTCCGCGGCCGGGTCGTCCCGTTCGACGACCACGGGGAAGATCCCGTTCAGGCGCCCCGGCTCCGGCTCGACGAAGTGGTGGTGGGCCGCCTTGACCACCAGCCGCGGGCAGTCGAACGCGCCCCGGGCGCGCTGCGGGTCGGTGGTCAGCACCGTGCGCGGGACGGCGATCCGGTGGTGCCGGGCCAGGTCCAGCTGGGCGAGCAGCCCCGGCCCGGTCGCACGGATCGCCGTCCCGGAGACCGCCGCCAGCTGGTCGGCCGCGGCCTGCCAGGACTCGCGCAGGAACACGGTCCGGGCCGGATCCCCGGTGCTCTCGATGGCGGACGCCGAGAAGTGCCTCACCCAGGTCACCGTGGGGGTCAGCCAGCGGCCGTTCAGCCGGACCGCCCGGCGTTCGGGGTCGACGAGCAGGTCGGCGGCGCCGAGCTCGTCGGCGTTCAACCGCTCCGACCGGACGCCCGCGCTCCCCAGCAGGCCCTGTACCGGCTCCAGGCCCCCGTCACAGGCGCGGCTGAGCAGCAGGACGGCCGGGGCCGGCCGGGGGCGGACGTCGACGGTGCGGCCGGGGCGGGCCAGCTGGTCGAGGAAGGCCGAGGGGCCGTCAGCCGCCACCGTCAGCCGTCGCCGTCGGCCAGCAGCTCGTCCGCCATCGTCAGGAGCTTGGCGACCGTCGCGGCCACCTGCTCGGACGCCCGCGGCAGCCGCTCCGCCACCCGCTGCAACAGGACCAGGTCGGGCTGCGGGACCGCGGCCTGCGTCGCCGCCGCGCGGGAGGCGCGGTCGGCGTCCAGCGACCGGAGCCGGACGAGCAGCTCCAGCACCGTCGCCATCTCGGTCGCCAGCAGCCCCAGGGAGGCCATGTCGCCGAGGTCGCAGCGTTCGCGGCTGTCACGGTCCAGCACCGACAGCACCCCGATGCAGTCGCCCTCGCAGATGAGCGGCGCGGCCATGATGCTGCGCGGCACGTAGCCGGTGGACTCCGCGGCGCCCCGGGCGAACCGGGGGCTGTCGGCCACGTCGTCGATCACCACCGGCTGCCCGGACACCATCGCCCAGCCGGCGATGCCGGTGCCGCTCGGGAACCTCGTCCCGAGCAGGTGGTGTTCGCCCTCGCCCGCGACCGCCTCGAAGACCAGGTCCCCGTTGTCCCGGTCCACCAGGAGCACGGAGGCGGCGGCCGCGCCGAAGACGCTGCGGGCGACTTCCACGATCGACTGGAGCAGTCTTCGTTGCGGGATGCCGGCACTGTCCAGCGGGTCAGTCGACACGCGCACCTCCCTCGGGTACGGCTACGTTCTCGGCGGCCAGGTAGAGGACGGACTTGAGTTGGAACGGCGTGAGCGCGCGGTGCTTGCCGAGGATGAGCGCGCAGATGCCCGCGATGTGCGGGGTGGCGAAGCTGTTGCCGGTGCTGAGCAGCCGCCGCCCGCCCGGCCCTGCCACCGGCACCCGCACGCCCCGTGCGTAGAACTCGACCGGTGGGGACGGGTTGTAGTAGTAGGTCATCGGGTCGGGGCGGTCGTGGCTGGCCACCGAGATGACCGAGGCGAACGGCCACGGATAGCTGTGGACCGGCATGTTGTGGGCCGACGCGACGATGGTGCAGCGCCGGAAGTAGGCGGCGTCCGAGAGGTCGCGCAGGCCGTCGCGGAAGTCCGGCTTCGTCGTCGAGAGGCTCATGTTGATGACGTCGAACCCCTCCTCGATGGCCCAGGTCAGCCCGGCCAGCAGGGCGGCGCCGCTGCCGTGCCTGCCGCCGGAGAGGACGCGCACCGAGGTCAGCGACACGGCGGGGGCGATCGACCGGATCACGCTCGCGCAGGCGGTGCCGTGCCCCGCCGGGTCGCCCGGTTCGGTCGGGGTGACGGCGAGGACGCCGTCCTCGCCCTTGACCACGTCCATGGCGCGGTCGAGCCCGCCGACCATCGGGTGGTCGGCGTCCACGCCGCTGTCGAGCACGCAGACGCGGACGCCGGAGCCGTCCGCGCCGCCCCAGGCCCACTCCCGGGTGACCGGGCCGAGCGGGCTGACCTCGAAGGGCTCCTGCGGCACCACCGAGACGGGCATGCTCCAGGCGGGCACGCCCGGGAAGTGGTCGCGCGGCGGCCGGCGCCAGGGCGGCTGGTCAGTCATCGGCCGCGCCCTCCCCCGGTCCGCCGGGCCCGCCCGGTTCCGGACCCGCCCTCCCGTCCGCACCCGCACCCGCACCCGCACCCGCCTTGCCGTCCGCCGTCCCCGGCCCGTGGGCGGCGAGCCAGCGACGGACCCGTCCGGCGGGCAGCGCGGCGCCCTTCGCCTCGAACATCCGCAATGCCTCGGTCCCTTCAGCCCGCGCCCGTTCGGTCATCCCGGCCGCTTCGAGCACGATCGCCAGGTCGAGGAGGGTCTCCCCGGTCAGGCACAGGTCGTCGCACCGGGCCACCAGCGCACGAGCCGCCCGGGCCCCGGCGAGCGCCTCCTCGTGGTGCCCCCGGACGGAGGCGATCCGCCCGCGCAGCGCGGCCTCGCCCAGCCGCGCCCGCAGGCCCGCGCCCTCGCCGTCCAGGTCCGCGCCGTCGAGGCGGTCGAGAGCGGAGGCGGCGGCGGCGGTCCGGCCCTGGGCGAACAGTTCCCGGGCGATCGCGACCTCGGTGTTCCGGGTGTCGGTCGCGTGCTCCGAGGTCCGCAGCACGCCCAGGCTCTGCCGGTACCGCGCCTCCGCCACGTCGTGGGCGCCGGCCAGCGATTCCACGAAGCCCGCCGTGTCCAGCACCACCGCGTCCGCGAGATCGGCGTGCACGTCGCGGGAGTAGGTCAGCGCCTCGGCCACGGTGCGCCGCGCGCCGTCCAGGTCGCCGCCGAGCGCCTCCAGATGCGCCCGGGTCACCAGGACCGGGAGGAGCAGCGACCGGCTCGCGGCGAACCGGACGCCGAGCGCGGCGCAGAGCCTCAGCCCGGCGTCCACCCGCATCGGCGTCCACTGGGCCAACTCGCAGACGGCGCAGAGCAGCCGGTCCTCCTGGTAGCCGTCGCCCAGGGTCCGTGCCAGGGCCAGCGCGCGCCCGAACGAGGCCGCCGCGGACGCCGCGCGCTCGGCGACGAGTTCGAGGTGGGCGAGCAGTTCGTGCAACCGGCACCAGCTGAGATCGTCCTCGGGGTCCTGTTCCAGCTCCGCCGCGATCCGCTCCGCGTCCGCCGCCACGGACGCGGGCGGCGCCAGGCCGAGCCGGAGCGCGACGATTGCGCGCTGGACCGCCAGGGTGGCCGCGGACCGCCGGTCCCCGGGCAGCGCGGCCTCCGCCGCGGCCAGCGCGGACCGGCACCGCTCCTCGTCCTGGAGCCAGATTCCGGCGTCGCAGACGTGCAGGGCGAGCGCCGTGTGGCGGGGATCGCCGACCGGCAGCAGTTCCCTCGCCCGCTCCAGGAGCTGGACGGCCGCCGGCAGGTCCTTGCGGGCCAGCGCGTGCATGCCCTCGGCGGTCAGGGTGTCCGCCGCCGCACCGGCCAGTCGCGGGGGCTGCGGGTCGCCCGGCCGCAGCTGCCTGCGCAGCCGGGAGGTCTCCTCGACGTGGTAGGCCACCGCCATCGCGTCCTGCGGCAGCTCGCCGGAGAACCGCTCGGCCAGGAAGTCGTGCCAGCGCTCGCGGCGGGTCTTCGGGGTGAACTCGTAGGCGGTGTCGCGCAGCAGGGCCTGGGCGAAGCGGAAGGTGCCGGCCGGGCCGCGTTCGAGGACGCGCCGGCGGACCAGCCGTGACAGTGCCTCGTCGGCCTCGGCGGAGCCGGTGCCGTCCGCGGCGGCCATCACCCGCAGCAGCTCCCGGGTGGACTCGCGCCCGACCACCGCGGCCAGCTCCACCATGCCCCGTTCGGTGACGGGCAGTTGGTCCAGCCGGGCACCCAGCATCGCCTGGATCGTGGGCGGGACGTTGGTGCCGGGGGCCGTCTCCGCGAAGACGTCCATGAGCTGCTCGGCATAGAGCGGGTTTCCGTCGCACAGGGTGGCGACGCGGCTGTTGACCTCCTGGAGGTCCTGCGGAACCACCTCGGCGAGGAGCGACAACTCGCCCAGCAGGGACGTGATCTGATGGTAGGTCAGTGGTCCGACGTCGAGCGTCGTCGCACCCGGTTTGCCGGCGCCCCAGCCGGTGCGGGTCTCCAGGAGTTCGGGGCGGGCGACGCAGAGCAGCAGGACCGGGACCCCGCGCAGCCAGGTCGCGACCTCGTCGATGAGGTCCAGCAGGGTCTCCTCCGACCAGTGCAGGTCGTCCCAGACCATGACCACGGACCGCGAGCGGCCGAGGACCTCCAGAAGGTGCCGCACCGCCCAGGCGATGTCCTCGACACCGGCCGCGCCGCCGTCCTGGTCCACGACCGTGCCGAGGGTGCGCGCCGCCAGGCCGTGGGCCGGCGCCGCCGCTCCGTCGTCACCGGCCCGCGCCGGGTCCTCCTCCAGCAGCCGGGCGAGGGCCGGCCAGCCGCCGGGGAGCGAGCCGAGCATCTCGGCCAGCGGACGGTAGGTGATCCCCCGGCCGTAGGCGGAGCACCGGCCGGCGAGCACCGTCACCTCACCGGCCGGCAGGCCCGCGAGGAACTCCCTCACCAGGCGCGACTTTCCGATGCCGGGCACGCCGACGACGGTGGCGAGGCAGACCTGCCGCCGCAGCCGGGCCCGCCGGAAGCCGCGCTCCAGCGCCTCCAGTTCGTCGACCCGGCCGATGAACGGGGTCACCGGCCCGGGGAGGTCGGCCGCCGGCTCCGGGGCGGTCACCCGCCAGGCCGGCAGCGGGCGGGCCTTGCCCTTCACCCGCAGCGGAGCGACGGGCTCGATCCCGACCTGCCACCGCACCATCGCGGCGGTGTCGGCGCAGAGCAGCACCTCGCCCGGGCGGGCGGCCGTCTGCAGCCTGGCGGCCGTGTTGACCGAGTCGCCGACGACCCGGAAGTCGTCCCCCGGTCTGGTGATCACCACGACGTTGCCGGTGCACACACCGGCCCGCGCCTCCAGCTCGACCTGGTACTCGGCGCTGAGCTCGGCGGTCAGGCCGGCCAGGGCCGCGAGCGCCCCGTTCGCGGCGCGCACCGCCCGGAGCGCGTCGTCCTCGCGGGCCACGGTGGCGCCGAAGGCGGCCAGGATCGCGTCGCCGATGAACTTCTCCACCTCCCCGCCGTGTTCGGCGATGCAGGCCCCGCAGCTCGCGAAGTAGCGGTCCATGACCTGCCGCAGCGGCTCCGGGTCCAGGCGTTCGGCGAGCGCGGTCGAGCCGACGATGTCCAGGAACAGCATGGACACCTTCCGGCGGGTCTCGCGCGGAGCCCCACCGGCCGTGAGCGGCGTGCCGCAGCCGGCGCAGAACCGGTCCGACCCACCGGCGAGCCGGCCGCACCCGGAGCAGATCACTGCGGGCCCGCCGGGGCGGGGCGGGCGGCGGGCCCGGCGGGATCGGCCCCGGGCGCGGCGGGCCCCGCCGGATCGGGCCCCGCCCCGGATCCGGTCCCGGTCCCGGGCTCGGCCTTGGCGGCCGGGGCGGCGGCCGTGTCGGGGAGCGCGATCCGGGCGTAGACGCCCGCGAGGACCACGACGACCGCGGACGCCGCGAAGATCGTGTCGATCGGGCCGAACCGCTGGCCGGCCAGCGAGCCCGAGAAGTCCCGCAGCCCGGTGCCGGCGAGCCAGCCCGACAGCACCGCGGCCAGCATCGCGGCCAGCCGGGTGACGGGATAGAACACGGCGACCACCCGGCCCCGGAACTCCTGGGGCGTCGCCGCCAGCAGCAGCGGCGACATGGCGGTGTTCAGCATGGTGATCGGGAGGACGAAGAGGAACAGCAGGGTCACCGCGGCCGGGAAGCCGCTCTGGCGGGAGTACAGGAGCAGCAGGGCGCCGCTCACCATCAGCCCGATCCAGGTGGTCCTCCGGGCGCCGATCCACTGGACCACCCGGCCCGCGGCGAGCGCTCCCACGATGCCGCCGATCCCCATCGCCATGCCGAGGTAGCCGTACAGCTCGGCGGACGCGTGCAGGTTCCTGGTGGCGAAGAAGATGTTCAGGGTGTTCAGGGCGCCGATGCCGAGCTGGCCGATCACGGCGAACAGCAGCAGCGCCACGAGGAACCTGCTGCGGCGGAAGAACCGCAGGCCCTCCAGGAACTCCGCGCCCAGTCCGCGCCGTTCGGCGGCCGGCCTGCCCCGGTCCGGCTTCGCGGCCCGTGCGTCCCCGGCCGCCGGCCGCACGTCCACCGACCGGATGGCGAGGTAGGACACCAGGTAGGAGAGGGCGTTGAACAGCAGCGCCCACTGCAGGCCGACCGTGAACAGCAGCGGCGCGGCGAGCGGCGGGCCGATGATCCAGGCGGTCTGTCCGGTCGCCTGGGCGATCCCGGCCGCTCTCGCCCGGTCGGCCTCCCCCGTGACGAGTTCCGCGATGACCGAGAACCTCGCCGGGGTGAAGAACTGGCTGGCCGCGTTGAGGACCAGCACCGTCGCGTAGATCAGGCCGAGCCACAGCCCGACCGGGAGGTCACCGGCCGGCAGGAAGGAGACCGCGGTCAGCAGGGCCACCAGCCCGCCCCGGATCGCCTCGGTGCCGAGCATCGTCGCACGCTTGTCCCAGCGGTCGACGAACACGCCCGCGAGGGGGCCGACGAACAGGACGGCGGCGCTGGTCGCCAGGACGACGCCGCTGACCGCCTGCGGCGCCCACGGCTTCCCCTTGGCCAGCTCCATGGCCACCCACAGGACCAGGGTGGTGCTGAAGACGGCGTCCCCGACGGAGGAGACGGCCTGCCCGAACCAGAGGCGGGTGTAGCTGGGGTCGATGAGGACCAGTCGTGGTCTCATGAGGCGTGCTCCGGCCGGAGGAGGAGCGTCATCAGGGCGGTCACCAGGGTCGTGTGGTAGGCCCTCGCGAAGAAGGCCCCGACCGGTTCGGCGTCCGTCGCGGCGGTCCTCGCGGACCGGCCGGGGAGCGCGCCGTCGGGCCGCTGGGCCCGGACCAGGCAGTCGACGGCGGCACGGCCCCAGGGGGTGCGCAGCGGGTCGAGGCCTAGGCAGACCTGGGCCATGACGAGCTCCGCGGCCAGGTCCCACCAGTCGTGCCGCACGCAGTGCTCCAGCAGCCGGCGGAGCAGCTCCGCCGCGTCCGCGAGGGCCGCCGCGGAGAGCCCGGGGGCGGTCCGGCCGAAGTCGCTGAGGTAGAAGCTGGAGTGCGTGAGGGCGTACGCCTCCGGGACGGTGACCGGTGCCGCGTCGTACGGCCCGGCACGGTCCGGTGCGGCACGGTCCGGCATCGCGGCGGGCAGCCGGACGAGGAAGTTCCGACCGAGCAGTTCCTCGTAGGGTTCGAACGCGTGCGGCACCCCCGCCTTGTCCGCGTAGTGGCGCAGCTCCAGCTGCTGGTAGGCCGACCTGCCCTGCGGTGACAGGTCGTCGGGGGTCAGCCGGGCGAGCACCGCCCGGTACGGCGTGCCGTCGGTCCCGGCGGGTGCCAGTGCCGCGCAGGCCAGTCCGTACGGGGCGGCGCACCGGGGGTCGGCGGTGAGGAGCGCCGGGAAGTCCGGGTGCTGCCAGACCGTGCGGACCAGCGCGGTCGCCTCGTCGAGGCGGGGGTCGCCGCCCGTGTCCCGTCGGGCCCACAGGTGGCAGAGCAGCGCCAGTTCCAGCGCGGCCTTCGCCCGCCCGTGCTCCGCCGAGCGGCCGGGCGCCGAGTACGGGTCGAAGTGGTCCAGGTGTCGCCCCAGCCAGGCGAGCGTGCCGGCGGACAGCCGGTCGAGGTCCGATGGCATGGCTACAGGCGCCCCGTCTCGTCCAGGTAGTCGAGCAGGGCCGCGTCCACCGTGTCGTGGAAGGCGGCGAGTGTCCGCCGGTCCTCCTCGCGCCGGTACAGGTCCTCGCAGCCGACCCACCGCTCGCGGGTGACCGTGTCGGGCAGGTACCCGCCGGTGACCGTGCCGACCTCCCACGCCGTCCTGCCCGCGGTCTCCCAGCAGCTCGCCAGGGTGCCGTCCGCGCTGACCACCGCGCCGTAGCGGCCGTCCCGGTAGCCGCAGGTGACGCACGGCCGGTGGCCCTGCGGCCGGGTGACGGTGAATCCGAGGTCGAGCGCCCGCCGCTGCCACCGGGTGAAGCGGGCCGACAGCTCGCCGGTGTGCAGCAGGTCGTTGCCGTAGCCGATGCCCACGTCGCCGACCTGGGCGAAGTACAGGGTGCACCGGGCGGGGTCGAGCCGTGTGGCGAGCCGGTCGATCAGCGCGTCGACGCCCCGGTAGGTCTCCCCGGAGACGTTCACCCGCAGCAGCCACCGGAGCGGGGAGGTCTCGGACGCCCGGACGAGGTTGTGGACGATCGTGTCGAAGGTCCCGCCGCCGTCCGTGCGCCCGACCCGGATGCGGTCGTGGTCGGGGCGGTCGCCGTCGAAGGTGATCTGGACGGACCCCAGCCCGAGGCCGGAGAGCCGGCCGGCCAGTGCGGGCGTGAGCAGGGTGGCGTTGGAGATCATCCAGGCGGAGACCGGCCCGCGGGCGGCCGCGCGTTCCAGCAGTTCCAGGCACCCGCGCGGGTTGAGCAGGGGTTCGCCGCCGAACAGCAGGATCCGGAGCTCCTCCAGTCCGGCGGCGGCCATCTGCCGCTCGGTGAAGTCGAGGATCGAGGTGATCGTCCGCGAGGTGAGGCGGGTCCGGGCGATCCGCGGCGGACGGCTGCCGCCGTCCGGGTCCTGGCTCGTGTTCTGGAAGCAGTAGTCGCAGCCTAGGTTGCAGTGGGTGCTGGTCAGCACGGTCAACGCGTAGCTGTGCGGGGGTTCCGCGGTCATCAGGCCGTACTCGCGGAGCCGGCGTTCGGTGCCCGGCCGGAGCAGGCCGTCGGCGGTCAGCTGGGTGGGGCGCAGGCGGGCCAGCCCGCCGCCCGGGCCGAGGAACCACCAGTTCCGCTCGCCCCGGAGGAGGCGGACGCCGCGGTCGAGGTCGGCCTGCGCGGGGTTCACCGGGCACCCCGCGTCGCCGGCGCCCGGTCCCGGCCGGTGGCGTGGTCCGCCGCCGGAGGCCCGGCGCTCCCGCCCGCCGCACGGGCGCCGTCCGGGGGGCCGGCGTCCGGTGCGCCGCCTCGCCGGCCGTGGGCGACGGTCAGCGCGGTGAGGGCCGTCACCAGGGTGGCCTGGTAGGCCTTCCGGAAGAACTCCGCCGTGGTCGCGGTGGTGTCCGCCCGGTCGGCGGCGGACCGTCCGGGAACGGCGCCGCCGGGCGACTGCACCTCGCCGAGCAGCCGCAGGCCGGCCTCTCCCGAGGGGGTGCCGAGCGGGTCGAGGCCGAGGCAGTGCTGCGCGAGCACCAGCTTGGCCGTGAGGTCCCAGTCGCCGTTGCGCACGCAGTCCCCGGTGAGGCGGCAGACCAGGTCGCGGGCGTGTTCCAGGGCGTCGCCGGTCAGGCCGGGGTCACGGAAGCCGAAGTCGCTCAGGTGGAAGAGGGTGTGGGTCACGTCGCACACGTCCGGCTCGCCGACCGGCTGCCCGTCGCGGTGCCGGGCCAGCCGGCTGGCCTCGTACAGTCGCCGGTAGGAGTGCAGCCGGTGTCCGACGCCGGCGAGGTCGGCGTAGAACCTGGTCTCCAGGTGGAGGAAGGGCGACTTCCGGCCCGGCGTCAGGAAGCCGCCGGCCGTCACCTCCGCGAGCGCGGTCCGGTGCGGGCCGTCGGTGAGCCCGGCGGGTGCCAGTGCGCCGTACATCAGCTTGAACTGCCAGGCGTAGCGCGGCTCGGCGACGAGCAGGGCCGGATGGGCCGGGCTGCGCCAGACCCGCTCGACGGTCCCGGTCACCTCGGCCAGGCCCGGGTCCGACGGCGCGGCCCGCTCCCAGGAGCGGCGCAGCAGGGCGAGCTGCAGCAGGGCCTTGACGCGTGGTGTCACCGGCAGTTCGGCCCGGCCCGACGGGGAGTCAAGGTAGCCCGAGTGAAGGCGTATCCACTGCAGTGCGCCCGCCGCCAGGCTCTCCACGGCCACTGCGTCCGGGCCGGCTGATCGAGTACCCATGGTTCTCCCTAGAGGTTGCGGACCGCTGGGCCGCCTGCTCGATGACGTCGGCCGCACGGGCCGGGCTGTTCGCCGCCGCGAGCCGGCGGCCGAGCCGGCGGGCCCCCTCCCGCAGCCGGTCGTCCTGCCAGGCCGCCTCGACCGGCCGGGGCCGGTCCGGCCGCTCCGCCCTCGGGATGTGCGCGGCCACGCCGGCCCGGAGGCAGGCGCCGGAGAGCACCGGCTGCTCGGATCCGTTGGGGGTGACGCCGAGGGGCCGGCCGCGGAGCAGCGCGCCGAGTACCGGGGCGGAGGTGCCGCTGGTCAGCACGAGTCCGGCGAGGTCGACGAGCGGCCCCAGCCAGGGTTTGCGGACGAGCAGGACGTCGGCGCCGGGCGCGGGTCGCGGGTCGGCCGTCCGCCCCTGCTCGACCACCGCCTGGAACGGGCCGCCGGTGAAGGTGGCGTTGAGGCGCGGCCAGGGGGTGCCGCCGCCGAAGAACCGGCCGAGGTGCACGTAGACGACGGGCTTGCCGACGCGTGCCAGGTGGTCGGTGATCGCCGCGAGTTCGGCCCGGTCGGCGGCGGGCTCCCAGGCCAGCGGCCCGACCTGGTGCGCGCGCTCGGGCAGCACCGCGCCCGGGTACTCCAGCTCGGGGTCGCCGCGGAGCAGCAGGGCGTCGCCGAGCAGCGGGCCGTCCGGCCACCGGGAGGGCCGGCTCGCCAGGCCGGCCTGCTCGCGGGTGGCGGCGTACAGCTCCAGGCACTCGTGGGTCCGGTTCTCCCTGGTGCGGCCCCACTGGGGCTCGTCCTCGCCGCCGGTGCGGTAGTTCCAGAGGTGGACGGAGAGTCCGATCACCGCCACCGGGATGTCCAGCGCCTCGGCGGCGAGCAGGGCGCCGTTGCACAGCACCGAGGTGACCAGCAGGTCTGCCCGCGCCTCCCGGGCCGCGCGTACGGTCGCCCGGTACTGCTCCACCCCGGCCGGGCCCCACCGGGCGGCGGAGAAGGCCCGCGCGCCGCCGAAGTCGTCCGCCGGCGCGAACGGCAGGCTCGCCTCGGCCACCACGGCTGCGGCACCGGCCCGGCCGAGCACGCCGACCCGGTGGCCCCGGCGCCGCAGCTCCCGCCCGGCGGCGAGTGCCGGGTAGAGGTAGCCGCCGTCACTGAGCGGGCAGAGCAGGATGTTCACGGGGCCTCCGGGCCGGGGCGGGCCGACACCGAGCGGGCCGCCCCGGTCCCGGCGGCTCGCGCCGGGGACCGGATGGCCCGCTCGGTTCTCGTGGCTCGACCTGTCGAGTCGGTCGGGTCAGAGGGCCGCGCTGTTGTTGATGATGCAGATGGAATCCTCGCCCGCATCGTGCGCGACGACGTCGACGTCCTCGTCCTCGACCTCGGTCGGCTCCGGGTTGATGTCCTCGGGCATGTTGCCTCCTCTCCCCTGGCGGCGTCCGCTACGCCGATCCCAGAGAACGGTAGGGATCCTCGGTATGACGACGATTAGTCAGCGGTTCAATACCGGTATGACAGCCACTCAGAGCCCCTTCGCGCGGCCGCACGGGCGGCTGTACGGGCGGCCGGCGGGTCGGCCGCCCGGCCCGCCGCTCAGGGGTGCGGCACAGGACTCCGGTCGGCCGTGCGGGCCGGGGCCTGCCCGGCCGCCGTCTCCCGCGCGTAGGCGTACGGCAGCGCCGGCATCTCGTAGCGCACCGTGTGTGCGAGCCCCTCCACGTTGGGGACGGTGAGGAGGCTGGCCTCCAGGAGGTGCTCCAGGACCCGCACCGCCGCGTCCGGCCGGCAGTCCAGCACCGCGGCGGCCTGCTCCAGCGTGAACACGGGCTCCGCGAGCAGCCCGAGCCGCAGCACCGCCCAGTGCGCCGCCTCGGGCAGGTCCCCGATGGACTCGGCCAGCCGGGCACGGACCGCCGGGTCGCCGCCGCAGAGCTCGTCCAGCAGCCCCGGGGCTCCGGCCATCCGCGCGCTGTACTCGCGCAGCGGCACGTGGCGCAGGAACGCCAGCCGGTCCGCCACCAGCCGGACCCCGAGCGGCAGCAGCCCCGCCGCCCGGACGATCCGGCCGGCCGACTCGCGGTCCGCGTCGACCCGGTCCGGGCCGATCACCCGGCCGAGGAACTCCACGGCCTCCTCCACCGCCAGCGAGGAGAGCCAGAAGCGGTGGGCGCTCTCCAGGCCGATCATCCGGGGCCGGGCCGTCACCACGACCGCGCTCTCCCCGGCCTCCGGCAGCAGCGGCCGGACCTCGCTCTCCCGCCGGGCGTCGTCGACGACCACCAGGGCCCGGCGTCCGGTCAGCCAGAGCTGCCAGGCCCACCGGAGGTCCGGCGGGTCCGGCGGTCCGGCGGGCTCCGGCCGGCCGGGTGCGACCGCGGCCAGCAGCTGGCGCAGCACGTCGTCCAGCGGGCGCAGTCTGCCGTCCTCGCCACGGAGCCGGACGAACAGCCGGCCGTCCGGGAAGCGGTCGCCGAGCCGGTGTGCGACGTGGACGGCGAGCGCCGTCTTGCCGGAGCCGAGCGGGCCGGTCACCACGGCCAGCCGGTTGCCGCCCCGGGCCAGCGCCTCGGACAGCTGCCGGGCGGCCGGCGCCCGGCCCGTGAAGGCCGGGGGATCGCAGGGCAGCAGGTTCGGCGGGGCCGTCCGGCCCCGCCGTGGTTCCGCGGGCGTCGCCGTGACCGCCTCGGCCGCCCGCGGCAGCGGCTCCGCCGACGGCGGCCCCTCCCCGGGGGGCCGCAGCCCGGCGGACGGGCGCAGCTCGGCGGGCTCCCTCGGCCCGGCGGGCGCCGGCTCGCACAGCAGCGAGCGGTAGAACCGGGCCAGCGCCGGACTGGGCGGCAGCCCGAGTTCGTGGGCCAGGCACTGGCGCAGCTCGTCGTAGACCGCCAGCGCCTCGGAACGCCGCCCCGCCTGGCACAGCGCGGTCATCTGCAGCATCCGCAGCCGCTCCCGCAGCGGGTGCAGCTGGACGGTCTCGGTGACGCGCTCGATCACGGCGGGCCCGCCGCCGGCCGCGATCTCCGCCTCCACCCAGTCCTCGAACACCCCGAGGAACCTGCGGTCCAACCGCTGGGCGGCGGCCCCGATCAGCGGCACGTCCCGGAACCCGTCGAGCGCCGAGCCGCGCCACAGGTCCAGTGCCTCGGTCAGCGCACCGGCCCGGGCCCGCTGCTCGAAGCAGAGCGCGTCGAGCTCGCCGGCCGCCGTGTGGAGCACGTACCCGCCGGTCTGGTGGCTGATCCGCGATCCCGACTCCGCGCCCACCAGGCGGCGCAGTCCGGACACGTACACCTGGACGTTCTTGCGGGCCGTCCGCGGCGGGGCGTCGTCCCACAGCGCCTCGACCAGGGAGTCGAACGAGACCCGCGCATTCGCGTGACACAGCAGGGCGGCCAGGAGAATCTGCTGCTTCCGCGATCCCGGGTCCACCGAGCAGCCGTTCGCCAGCACCCGCAGAGGGCCCAGAATCCCGAAACTCACCGTCATCTCACGCCAACTTGATAACGAGGGAATGCCCTTCCACCTCGGCGTCCGAAACCGCGTCCAGCCGTTGTTTGACGGAGTTGAGGACGGTCACCTCGTCCTCGGTGAGCCGTGCGAGCACGTCCCGCTGCTCCTCCGTCAGCAGGTCGACCGGGTTACCCGCTTGCCGCAGGGCGGCGAGGGCGTCGAAGGTCATGGTCCCCTCCTGTCTCGTGTGCCTGAACATCATCGTCTTCGGCCCGAACGCCGTCCATGAGACCTTCGGGCCAGAAAGCACCGTCGACCGGGGACGAAGCCGCCATCAGCGCGAGGAGGCCGGCCTGCAGTCTTGACCGAAGTCCCAGCTTCGCCAGAATGGCGGTGACGAACCGCTTCACCGTGCGTTCGCTGACCTGCATTTCCCGGGCTATCGAGCGGTTGTCGTACCCGAGGCCCAGGAATTCGAGGACGACGCGTTCCCGGGGAGTGAGCGCCCGGCTGAGCGGCAGGGCCTGCGCCAGCGGCTGCGGCAGCCCCGGCGGCCGGTGCGCCCCGCACGCCGGACACACCACGGCGATCGAACCACCCGCCCCGCTCAACGCCGTCGTACCTCGGTACACGAACGCGGCGGTCCGTCTCCATCAGACATCACCAGGATCCCCCCTCGGGCCACACGACCGCCGTGCCCACATGCTGACGCGAGGACCGGGCACCGGCAAGAGGGCTGACCGACCCTCGTCATGTCGACCTCCCACCGGGGCAAGGGAGTTGTGGCCGGAGCGACGGATGTGAAGAGTCCCCGCGGCCCGGCCGGGGCCGGACCGCGGGGACTTCTCGCTCCGAGGACGCCGAGGGCGCCGGGAGCGCCCGGGTGCGCCCCGGGCCGCGGTCAGGCGCCGACGTAGGCCGCCAGGTGCTCACCGGTCAGGGTGGAGCGGGCGGCGACGAGGTCGGCCGGCGTGCCCTCGAAGACGACCCGGCCGCCGTCGTGGCCCGCGCCGGGCCCCAGGTCGATGATCCAGTCGGCGTGCGCCATGACCGCCTGGTGGTGCTCGATGACGATGACCGACTTCCCGGAGTCGACGAGCCGGTCGAGCAGGCCGAGCAGCTGCTCGACGTCGGCCAGGTGCAGGCCGGTGGTCGGCTCGTCGAGGACGTAGACGCCGCCCTGGTCGGCCATGTGGGTGGCCAGCTTGAGCCGCTGCCGCTCGCCGCCGGACAGCGTGGTGAGCGGCTGGCCGAGGCTGAGGTAGCCGAGCCCGACGTCGGCGAGCCGCTCCAGGATGCGGTGCGCGGCCGGTGTCCGCGCGTCGCCCTCGCCGAAGAACCGCTCGGCCTCGGTCACCGACATCGCGAGCACCTCGCTGATGTCCCGGCCGCCGAGGTGGTGGTCCAGCACCGACGCCTCGAACCGCTTCCCCTCGCACTCCTCGCAGGTGGTGGCGACGTTGGCCATCATCGCGAGGTCGGTGTAGATGACGCCCGCGCCGTTGCAGTTGGGGCAGGCGCCCTCGGAGTTGGCGCTGAACAGCGCCGGCTTCACCCCGTTGGCCTTCGCGAACGCCTTGCGGATCGGGTCGAGCAGGCCCGTGTACGTCGCCGGGTTGCTCCGCCGGGAGCCGCGGATCGCGCCCTGGTCGACCGACACCACGCCCGCGCCGGGCGGGATCGACCCGTGCACGAGCGAGCTCTTGCCCGAGCCCGCGACACCGGTGACCACGACCAGCACCCCGAGCGGGACGTCCACGGAGACGTCCCGCAGGTTGTTCGCCGTCGCGCCGCGGATCTCCAGCGAGCCGGTGGGCTTGCGCACCGCCTCCTTGACGACGGCCCGGTCGTCGAGGTGGCGGCCGGTGATGGTGTCGCCCGACCGCAGCCCCTCCACGGTGCCCTCGAAGCAGACCGTGCCGCCGCCCGAACCGGCGCCCGGGCCGAGGTCGATGACATGGTCGGCGATCGCGATCGTCTCCGGCTTGTGCTCCACCACGAGCACCGTGTTGCCCTTGTCCCGCAGCCGGCGCAGCAGGCCGTTCATCCGCTGGATGTCGTGGGGGTGCAGGCCCGTGGTGGGCTCGTCGAAGACGTAGGTGGTGTCGGTGAGCGAGGAGCCGAGGTGGCGGATCATCTTCACGCGCTGCGCCTCGCCGCCCGACAGGGTGCCCGACGGCCGGTCGAGCGCGAGGTAGCCCAGGCCGATCTCCACGAACGAGTCGAGGGTCTGCCCGAGCGTGGCGAGCAGCGGCGCCACCGAGGGCTCGTCGAGGCCGCGGACCCACTCGGCGAGGTCCGTGATCTGCATCGCGCAGGCGTCGGCGATGTTGATCCCGCCGATCCTCGACGCCCGGGCGCCCTCGCTGAGCCGGGTGCCGTCGCACTCGGGGCAGGCGGTGAAGGTGACCGCCCGGTCCACGAACGCCCTGATGTGCGGCTGCAGGGCGTCCTTGTCCTTGGAGAGGAACGACTTCTGGATCTTGGGGATCAGGCCCTCGTAGGTCAGGTTGACCCCGTTGACCTTCACCTTGGTCGGCTCGCGGTAGAGGAAGTCCTGCATCTCCTTCTTGGTGTACTTGCGGATCGGCTTGTCCGGGTCGAGGAAACCCGACTCGATGAAGATCCCCACGGTCCACCAGCTGTCGACCTTGTAGCCGGGGATCGTGATCGCGCCCTCGGCGATCGACTTGGTGTCGTCGAAGAGCTGGGTGAGGTCGATGTCGGAGACCTTGCCCCGGCCCTCGCAGCCCGGACACATGCCGCCGGTGCGGCTGAAGGTCTGCTTCACCGTCTTGCTGCCGGTGCCCCGTTCGACCGTGATCGCGCCGCTCGCGCGGACCGAGGGGACGTTGAAGGAGTACGCGTTGGGCGAGCCGATGTGCGGGTCCCCGAGTCGGCTGAAGAGGATGCGCAGCATCGCGTTGGCGTCGGTGGCGGTACCGACGGTGGAGCGGGGGTCGGCGCCCATCCGCTGCTGGTCGACGATGATCGCGGTCGTCAGGCCTTCGAGGACGTCCACCTCGGGCCGGGCCAGGGCCGGCATGAAGCCCTGGACGAAGGCGCTGTAGGTCTCGTTGATCAGCCGCTGCGACTCCGCGGCGATCGTGCCGAACACCAGCGAGCTCTTGCCGGAGCCGGAGACGCCGGTGAACACCGTCAGCCGGCGCTTCGGGATCTCGACGCTGACGTCCTTGAGGTTGTTCACCCGCGCGCCGTGGACGCGGATCAGGTCGTGGCCGTCGGCCACGTGCGAGTCGGTCGACTCGGGGGACTGCGTGTCGGGCCTCGGGGCCTTGCTCATCGTGTCTCCGTATCCGTGACGCGGGCGGCTGCCGGGCGGGCCCGCTCGCACGGTCTCCGTCGGCGTCGCCTGGTTCGATCTCGATCCAACCACTTCGGGGCACCGCCCGGCCGCCGTCCGGATCTTCGCGGGCCGTCGCGGACGTGCGCGCACGTGCGGTGACGTGCGAGGACGTGCTCGGGCCTGCGGCGATCTTCGCGAGCGGGCGGGCAGCGAGTGAGCATACGGGCAGGCTCTGACAACGGCGGTCCTGCCGGCCGTCCGGCCGGTGGTTCCGCCTGCGGACGGCCCGGCGCGACGGCCCGGCGAGCGACGGGCCCCGCGCGCCAGACGCGCCGCGGGTGCGGGCCCCGGGGCTCAGCCGGTGGCCGCCGCCGCCTCGGCGAGGGCGTCCAGCACCGGCCGGATCAGCGGGTGGCCGTCCGCACCGGCCCGGACCGCGGCGAACACCCGGCGGGTCGCGAGCGCGCTGTCCACCGGCCGCACCGCCACCTGTCCGAGGTCCACCCCGAGCAGCGCGGAGCGCGGCACCAGCGCCACCCCCGCACCGGCGGAGGCGAGCGCGACGACGGCGCGGAAGTCGTCGGAGGAGTGCACCAGGCGCGGTTGGAAGCCCGCGTGCTCGCAGGCCAGCAGCACCACGTCGTGGCACGGGTTGCCGGGGTAGGGGCCGATCCACGGCTCGGCGGAGAGGTCGGCCACCGCGATCGGGCCGTCGCCGGTGGCCAGCGGGTGGCCGAGCGGCAGTACCGCCTCGAACGGTTCCGCGTACAGCGGGACCCTGGTCAGCCGGGCGTCGTCGCCGCGCGGCGCGCCCCGGTACTCGACGGCCACCGCGAGGTCGGCGCGCCCGTCCAGGACCATCGGCAGGCTGGCGTCGCCCTCCGCGTCCAGCACCTTGAGCCGGACACCGGGGGCACGGGTGGCCAGGGTGCCGATGGCGGGGGCGAGGACCAGCGAGATCCCGGTGGCGAAGGACGCGACGGTGACCTCCCCGGAGACGCCCGCGCTGTAGGCGGCGAGGTCCGCCTCGGCGCGTTCGAGCTGGGCGAGGACAGCGTCGGCGTGGCCGAGCAGGATCTCGCCGGCGGCCGTGAGGCGGACGCCCCGGCCCTCGCGCGCCAGCAGGTGGTGCCCGGTCTCCTGCTCCAGCGCGGCCAGCTGCTGCGAGACGGCGGAGGGGGTGAGGTAGAGGGCGGCCGCGGCGGCGGTCACGGTCCGGTGGTCCGCCACCGCCCGCAGGGTCCGCAGCCGTCTTGCGTCGATCACGGGCCAATTCTGCCAGCGCCGGAGCGGCCGGTGGGTCGGGGGTGGCCGCCGGGGCCGGTGGGCCCGGTGGGGCGGCGGCGTTCCCCCGGCGGTGGCGGCGCCGGGGCGGCCGCGCGTGCCCCGGAACCGCGAACGGGAGTGGGACGTCGGGCGGGCCGACGTCCCACTCCCGTGCGGGAGGGTGGGGCAGGTGGTCTTCGGGTGCCGCGTGGCGGGGGCGGGCCGGTCCGGGCCCCGCCGCGCGGCGGCTTTCGGAGCCCGTGGCACGTCCGGTTCCGAGCGGACGTGCCACGGGCGGTCAATGGGGAGCCGGCCCGGACGGGGGCCGGCTCCGCGGGGTCCTCCCCCGCTGCCGGGCTACTTCCCCAGCGCGGTGCGCGCGTCGACGAAGGCGGCGACGGCGCGCTCGACGTCCTCGGTGGAGTGCGCGGCCGAGAGCTGCACCCGGATCCGGGCCTGGCCGTGCGGCACGACCGGGTACGAGAACCCGATCACGTACACGCCGCGCTCCAGCAGCAGCTCGGCGAGCCGGCCGGCCTCGGCCGCGTCGCCGATCATCACCGGGGCGATCGGGTGGTCGCCGGGCAGGATCTCGAAGCCGGCCTCGGTCATCTTCGACCGGAACAGCGCGGTGTTGGCCACCAGCCGCTCCCGCAGGTCGGTGGACTGCTCGACCAGGTCGAGCACCTTCAGCGAGGCGGCGGCGATGACCGGCGCGAGCGAGTTGGAGAACAGGTACGGCCGCGAGCGCTGGCGCAGCAGGGCGACGATCTCGCGGCGTGCGGCCACGTAACCGCCCGACGCTCCGCCGAGCGCCTTGCCGAGGGTGCCGGTGATGATGTCGACGCGGTCCATCACGCCGTGCAGCTCGGGGGTGCCGCGCCCGCCCGGGCCGACGAAGCCGACCGCGTGCGAGTCGTCGACCATGACCATCGCGTCGTAGCGGTCGGCCAGGTCGCAGATCTCCCGCAGCGGGGCGACGTAGCCGTCCATCGAGAACACGCCGTCGGTGACGATGAGGCGGCGGCGCGCGCCCTGGGCCTCCTTGAGCTGCTGCTCCAGGTCGGCCAGGTCACGGTTGGCGTAGCGGTGGCGGCGCGCCTTGCAGAGGCGGATGCCGTCGATGATGCTCGCGTGGTTGAGGGCGTCCGAGATGACCGCGTCGCGCTCGTCGAGCAGGGTCTCGAAGACGCCGCCGTTGGCGTCGAAGCAGGAGGAGTAGAGGATGGTGTCCTCCTGGCCGAGGAACGCGGAGAGGCGCTCCTCCAACTCCTTGTGGACGTCCTGGGTGCCGCAGATGAAGCGGACGGACGCCATGCCGTAGCCCCAGCGGTCGAGCGCGTCCTTGGCGGCGGCGATCACGTCCGGGTGGTCGGCGAGACCGAGGTAGTTGTTGGCGCAGAAGTTGAGCACCTCGCCGGGGGTGCCGCCGCCGGTGACGGTGACGGCGGCGCTCTGCGGGCTGCCGATCACCCGCTCCGGCTTGAAGAGGCCCGCCTCGCGGATCTCGTCGAGGGTGGCGGCCAGGTCGTCACGCACGTTGTCGATCACAGCAGACTCCTACACGAGTGAGCGAGGGCGAAGGGGGTCGCGGACGGTCTCGTCCGTTCCCGGGCGGGCTCGTCCGGTGGTCAGACGGTCCAGTCGAGGATGATCTTGCCGCAGCGGCCGCCGGCCGCCTCGTCGAACGCGGCCTCGAAGTCGGCGGCGGGGTACCGGCCGGTGATCACGGGGCTGAGGTCCAGCCCGCCCTCCAGCAGGACGGACATCGCGTACCAGGTCTCGAACATCTCGCGGCCGTAGATGCCCTTGATGGTGATCATCGAGGTCACGACGGAGGCCCAGTCGACCGGGAACTCCTCGGCGGGCAGGCCGAGCACGGCGATCTTCCCGCCGTGCGTCATGTTGGCGATCATCGACTGGAGCGCCTCGGGGCGGCCGGACATCTCCAGGCCGACGTCGAAGCCCTCGCGCAGGCCGAGCTTCTGCTGGCCCTCCTCGATGGTGTGCTCGGCGACGTTGAGCGCCAGCGAGACACCGACCTTGCGGGCGAGGTCGAGCCGGTAGGGCGAGACGTCGGTGATCATCACGTTGCGGGCGCCGGCGTGCTTGGCGACGGCGGCGGCCATGATGCCGATCGGACCGGCTCCGGTGATCAGCACGTCCTCGCCGACCAGCGGGAACGAGAGCGCGGTGTGGACGGCGTTGCCGAACGGGTCGAAGATCGCGGCGACGTCGAGGTCGACCGGCACCCGGTGCACCCAGACGTTGGAGGCGGGCAGCGCCACGTACTCGGCGAAGGCGCCGTCGCGGCCGACGCCCAGGCCCACGGTGTTGCGGCAGAGGTGGCGGCGGCCGGCCAGGCAGTTGCGGCACTTGCCGCAGACCAGGTGGCCCTCGCCGCTGACCAGGTCACCGACGGCGATGTCCGCGACGGCCGAGCCGATCTCGGCGACCTCGCCGACGAACTCGTGGCCGAGCACCAGCGGGGTCCTGATGGTCTGTTGCGCCCAGCCGTCCCACTTGCGGATGTGCAGGTCGGTACCGCAGATGCCGGTGCGCAGCACCTTGATGAGCACCTCACCGGGGCCGATCACCGGGGTGGGGACGTCCACCAGCCAGAGTCCGGGCTCGGCCTTCTGCTTGACGAGTGCCTTCACGGCGGTGGCTCCTGACGCACGGTGGGTGGCGGCCCGGTGTGGGCAGGCCGACGGGGCCCGGCGGGGAGTGGCGGTTCCTTGCAGGCTTCCAGGAGGTCCTGGTGTCCGCATTCCGGGCAGGCAGCAATCTGCCTGGTGAGAGGGGGTGCGGTCCATCGAGGAATTCTTAAGGGCCGCCACAGCTGGGCTAAACGATCGTGCCCGAGCTGGGGTCGGGGGCCCTCGCGGCATGCCGGTGGCCACTCGTACGGCGGAGCGCACGGGGTGGTCCTGCGGGGTCGCGGGGTGTCCCGCCGGGGTCGCGTCGGCCGGCGGTGGCGGTGGCCGACGGCGCGGGTGCGCGCGGCCGGGGCCGCGGGGAGGGCGGCGGCCGGCGGGATGGGGAGACGGCGCCCGTCCGCGAGCGGGACTGGGGCGTGCGGCTGAGCCTTGGGTCCGTTCGGGCCAGCGGGACGACCGCCGGCGCGCGGGCCCGCGGCGGCGCGCATACGGTGGCGATCGCTCCCCCAGGGGCCCGTGGAGCGCTGCTCCGGGTCCGTCCGGCCCAGAGAGGCGCCTCGAAGATGACGACGAATTCCGCGGCGAGTCCCCGCCCCCCGCGCCCCGCCCCCCTGCGGCGGCGCACCCGGTCGGCCCCGGCGGTGCTGGCGCTGGCCGGGCTGCTGGGCGCGGCCGGCTGCTCGGGCGGGGCGGCGTCCGATCCGCCCGCCGCGGGGGCGGTGACCGCCGTCCCGGCGGCGCTGAGCCCGTCGGCGTCGGCCTCCTCCTCCGGGCCGTCGGCGTCGGCGAGCTCCGGCGGGGCGGTGGTGCCGATCACCTCGGACGTCACGGCGCGGCTGGACACGGCCGTGCAGCGGGTGCTGCGGGAGGCCTCGATCCCCGGTGTGATCGTCAGCGTGTCGTCCCCGGGCGGCAACTACCTCAAGGCCTTCGGCGTCTCCGACAAGGTCGCGGGCACGCCGATGGTGACCGGTCTCAACATGCGGATCGGCAGCGAGACGAAAACCTTCACGGTCACCGGACTGCTCAAGCTGGTCGACCAGGGCAAGGCGGGCCTGGACGACCCGATCGGCACGTACGTGTCGGACGTGCCCAACGGCGACACGATCACGCTGCGCCAGCTCGCGGCCATGCAGAGCGGCCTCTTCTCGTACACCCAGGACGAGGAGTTCGTGCAGACCCTGGAGGCCGACCCGGACCGGGTGTTCACGCCCCAGCAGCTGCTCTCCTACGCGTTCAAGCATCCGGTGAACTTCGCGCCCGGCGCCAAGTTCGAGTACTCCAACACCAATACGGTGCTGCTGGGCCTGGTGATCGAGAAGCTCGGCGGGCAGCCGCTCGGAACGTTCCTGAAGCAGCAGGTGTTCGAACCGGCGGGCCTGGGCCGGACGGTGTTCCCGGTCGGCAGCGAGTTCCCGCAGCCGCACGCCCGCGGCTACACCAACCAGACGCCGAACGGGGCGATCGCGGACGCCACCGACTGGGACCCGTCCTGGGCCTGGGCCGCGGGGGCGATCATCTCGGACCAGGCGGACCTCCAGAAGTGGGCCAAGGTGGTGGCCACCGGAACGCTGCTGACCCCGCAGACGCAGGCGCAGCGGCTGAAGCCGCAGCCCTCGACGGTGCCCGACACCTGGTACGGGCTCGGGATCTTCTACGACCACGGGTGGATCGGGCACAACGGCTCACTGCCGGGCTACCAGAGCGTGGTGGTCTACCTGCCGTCGGCGCAGACCTCGCTGGTGGTACTGCTGAACACCGACGTGTCGTTCCAGGGGCAGGAGCCGTCGACGCTGTTCGCGCAGGCCGTCACCGAGATCATCTCGCCCGCGAACGTCTACACGCTCCCGGCGGCGCCGGCCGGCTCGGGGTCCCCGTCCGCCACGTCGTCGGCGTCGTCGGCGTCCCCCTCCAAGTCCCCCTCGCCCTCGTCGGGGTCCCCGTCGTCGAAGTCGCCCTCGCCGTCCCCGAAGTCGCCCTCGTCGAACGCGAACGCCTGACCGGCGGGTCCTCCGTGCGCGGCGCCGTGCGCGAACGGAGGACCCGCACGGCCCCGCCCGAAGCCTGGGAATCCGGCTTCGGGCGGGGCCGTCGAGGTCCGGTCAGATGCCCAGGACCTGCGCGAGGTCGTAGGAGACCGGTTCCTCCAGCTGCTCGTAGGTACAGCTCCCGGGGGTGCGGTCGGGGCGCCAGCGGCGGAACTGGGCGGTGTGCCGGAAGCGGGTGCCCTCCATGTGGTCGTAGCGGACCTCGGCGACGCGCTCCGGGCGCAGCGGCACCCAGGAGAGGTCCTTGCCGCCCGTCCACCGGCTCTGCGCGCCGGGCAGCCGGGCGTCCGCGTGGGCGGCCTCGTCGGCCCAGGCGCCCCAGGGGTGGGCGCCGGTGTCGGCCATCCGCAACGGGGCCAGCTCCTCGACGAGTTCGCGGCGGCGGGCCATCGGGAAGGCCGCACAGACGCCGACGTGCTGGAGGCGGCCGTCGGCGTCGTGCAGACCGAGCAGGAGGGAACCGACGATCGGGCCGCTCTTGTGTTCGCGGTAGCCGGCGACGACGCAGTCCGCGGTTCGCTCGTGCTTGATCTTGTACATGGCGCGCTCGCCCGGCCGGTAGGGCTGGTCGAGGGGCTTGGCGACGACGCCGTCCAGACCGGCGCCCTCGTACCGGGCGAACCAGGTGTCGGCGAGGTCGCGGTCCGTGGAGGCGGGGGCCGTGAAGACGGGGTCGGCGGCGTCGGCGAGGGCCGCCTCCAGGGCGGTGCGACGCGCGGTGAGGGGCTCGTCGATCAGCGACCGGTCACCGAGGGCGAGCAGGTCGAAGGCGACGAAGGAGGCGGGGGTGCGTTCGGCGAGCAGGGCGACGCGGCTGGCGGCGGGGTGGATGCGTTCGAGGAGCTCCTCGAACCGGAGCCGGCCCTCGCGGGCGATGACCACCTCGCCGTCCAGCACGCAGCGCGGGGGTGTCTCACGGCGCAGCGCCTCGACGAGCTCGGGGAAGTAGCGGGTGAGCGGCTTGCCGGTGCGGCTGCCGAGCTCGATCTCGTCGCCGTCGCGGAAGACGACGGTGCGGAAGCCGTCCCACTTGGCCTCGTACTGCATTCCGGGCGGGATCTTCGCGACCGACTTGGCGAGCATCGGCGCGACCGGCGGCATGACGGGCAGGTCCATGGTCCCGATCCTCGCGCCGAAGGCCCGCCGCCGCGCGGCGGCGGGCCCTGGACGGCGGGCGGGGCGCGTGGGCGGGGCGCGGGCTGCGGGCGGGGCAGGGCACGTGGACGGGGCGCGGGCTGTGGGCGGGGCCGCCTCGGGGCGCGCCGCGGGCGGGGCGCGCTTAGCGTGAGAGGCATGGGCTCTGCCGTGGAACTGGATGTCGCCGGGCGCAGTGTCCGGCTCTCGAACCCCGACAAGGTGTACTTCCCGGAGCGTGGCTTCACCAAGCTGGACGTCGCCGAGTACTACCTGGCGGTCGCGGACGGGGCGCTGCGCGGGCTGCGGGACCGGCCGACCACGCTCCAGCGGTTCCCGGACGGGGTCGAGGGCGAGTTCTTCTACCAGAAGCGGGCGCCGAAGGGCCTGCCGGACTGGCTGCCGACCGCCCGGATCGCCTTCCCGAGCGGGCGGTCGGCCGACGAGATCTGCCCGACCGAGCCCGCTGCCGTCCTCTGGGCGGCCAATCTGGGCTGTCTGACCTTCCACCCGTGGCCGGTGCGGCGCGGGGACACCGAACACGTCGACGAGCTGCGGATCGACCTGGACCCGCAACCGGGGACGGACTTCCGGGACGCGGCGCGGGTGGCGCACGAACTGCGGGCGGTGCTGGAGGAGCACGGGTTGCGCGGCTGGCCGAAGACCTCGGGCGGGCGCGGGCTTCACGTGTACGTGCCGCTGGTCCCGGAGTGGACGTTCACGGACGGGCGGCACGCGGTGATCGCGCTGGGCCGGGAGCTGGAACGGCGGCTTCCCGGCCGGGTGACGACGGCCTGGTGGAAGGAGGAGCGCGGCGAGCGGATCTTCGTCGACTACAACCAGATGGCGCGGGACCGCACCATCGCCTCCGCCTACTCGCTGCGCGCCCGGCCGCGGGCTACGGCGTCGACACCGCTGCGCTGGGACGAGGTGGACGACGCGCTGCCGGAGGACTTCGACCTGCGGACGGTGCCCGCCCGGTTCGCCGAACTCGGCGACCTGCAGGCGGAGATGGACGAGGAGGCGTTCCGGCTGGAGAGCCTGCTGGAGCTGTACGAGCGGCAGGTGACGGACGAGGGGCTGGGTGAACTGCCGTATCCACCGGACCACCCGAAGGCGGCCGGGGAGCCGACCCGGGTCCAGCCGAGCCGGGCCCGGAAGAAGGCCGACGAGGAGCACCCGGCGTGATCGCGTAGGCTGTCGCGCCACGAAGATCACCCGGCCTCCGGCGGCTGCGCCCGCGGGTGCGGGCCGGGGTACGGACGGGGCGGAAGGGCGTGGACGGGGTGGGCGTGCGGGGGCTGCGGCGGATCCTGGCGGACGCGGCGGGCGGGCTGCACCCGCCGTCGGACGGAACGGTCCCGGTGGCCGCCGTGCTGACCGCGGCCCCACGGACGGCCGCCGGCCGGCGGGACGCCGGGACGGCGTTCCTGCGGGAGCTGGGCGGGCTCTGACGGCACGGGCAACCGGCACCGGGCAACCGGGCAACCGGCACGGCGGCCGATACCGTGACCCTCGTGGCGGCGCTCGGCGAGGGACGCGGCGGCACGTCCGGCTCCGCACCTCGAAGCCCGGCCCGGACCCGCCCGGCGCCCGGCGCTACCGGCCGACGAGCGCGCCGACGAAGGCCGCGAACGCCCCGACCAGCAGGACGGCCGCGGCGATCCCCAGGCCGACCCGGAGCCGCTGCGAGCGGTCCAGCGGACGCAGCGGCTGATGGACCGCGACGAACCCGGCCACCGGGAGGGCCGCCAGGGCGAGCAGCAGGATGCTCAGCCAGAACAGCACGCCGGCGGCGCCCACGAGCCGGCACTCGCCGTCGCCCGTGCAGGAGACCTCGACGCGTTCACCGGTGGCGATCTTCCAGTCGATCCACGCGTGCTCGTTCGCCTGCCCGCCGCCGTCGGGGAAGAACGTCCCCCGGCAGTCACCGGTCGTGCCCTGGGCGGGCCGGGCGGGATCGGTGCGCAGGCACCGGTCGGCGACCAGCTCGCCGCGCGTCCCGGCGACCGCGGTGGCGTAGGCCAGTCCCTCCCCCGCCGTCACCGCGCCCCAGCCGCCGAGTCCGAGCAGGGCCAGCACCGCCACGACCGGCACCAGCGCTCTGCCCGGCCCGCGTCGGATGTCCGGATCCATTCCCGCCCCCTGCCGTTCGGTCCGGCGAGCCGTTCTCACCGCCCCTCGGCTGGGACGCGGGAACGGCGCGGCCGGTTCGGCCGTGTCAGGCGCTTCCTCTACCGGTCAGCAGGCAGCAGAGGCAGGACAGCCCGAGCATCACGCCGACGCCGACGGAGGCCGGCGTGAAGAGGCGGTCGGCGAGCGGTTCGGCGACGGCCCAGACGATCAGGAAGGCACCTGCGGGCACCGCCGCCAGCCCGCCCAGCAGCACGAAGAGCCACCACGCCGTGGCCCTGAAGCCGGACTCGTGGCACTCCCCCGCTCCGCACCGCACCTGGACGGGGCCCGCGCTGTCCGTCGGGTTCTCGTTCAGGGCGTAGCGGTAGGTGGATTCACCGTCGGCCGGGTCGAACCGCCCGTCGCAGCCGCCCGGCGGGAGGTGCTCCCTCTGGTACTCGGAGAGTTCGGCCTCGGGCAGGCAGACGCCGCGCATGTACCAGCCTCGCTCACCGGTGGCGCCGACCGAGTAGCCGAGGTGCGGGACGGTGGCCGAGGCGGCCAGCCAGGCGAGCCAGAAGAGCCCCATGGCCACCGCGACCAGGGCGAGCCTTCCGAGGAAGCGGCGCGCCCGGTGCCGCGGCCCCTCGGGCCCGGCCGGCACGGCATCCCGGACCTCGGCGCTCTTCGGCTCCGCGTCGCACGGCTCCGCACCGCGGGCACCGGTGCCGCCCGGCCCGGTGCCGCCCTCGTCGTGGACCGCCTCACCGTTCGTGGTCATCCGCCCCGCCCGTCCCGCGCCCGCCCGTACCCGCCCGTGCCGTACCCGCCCGTGCCGTGCCGTGCCGTGCCGTGCCGTGGGTCAGGACGCCGGTCGGGTGGCGGCGGTTGCGGTCAGCCGGCGAGCGCGGCGCCCTCCGGGGCGCACGAGGCGATGATCCCGACCGCTTCGGCGATCTGAATGTCCGTCAGGTCGCCGCGGGCGGTCAGCCGCAGCCGGGAGATCCCGTCGGGGACGGAGGGCGGGCGGAAGCAGCCGACGGCGAGGCCGGCGCGGCGGCAGTCGGCGGCCCAGGCGACGGCGGCCTCGGGGCCGGGCGCGCGGACGGACACCACGGCGGCGTCCGGGCGGGAGGCGTGCAGCCCGGCGGCCGTGAGCCGGGCGGCGAGCGTGCGGGCGACCTCGCGGGCACGGTCGGCGCGGTGCGGTTCCGCGCGCAGCAGGCGCAGCGCGCCGAGGGCGGCGCCGACGGCGGCGGGGGCGAGGCCGGTGTCGAAGATGAAGGTGCGGGCCGTCTCGGTGAGGTGGCGGATCACCCGGCGGGGGCCGAGGACGGCGCCGCCCTGGGAGCCGAGCGACTTGGAGAGGGTGACGGTGGCGACCACGTCCGGGGCTCCCGCGAGGTCGGCGGCGGCGAGGGCGCCGGCACCGCCGGGCCCGAGGACGCCGAGCCCGTGGGCGTCGTCGACCAGCAGCGCAGCGCCGGACGACCGTGCCGCGAGGGCGAGTTCGGGCAGCCGGGCGGCGTTGCCGTCGACCGAGAAGACGGAGTCGGTGACGACCAGGGCCCGCCGCCGGGTGCGTTCGGCGAGGACGGCGGCGACGGCGGCGGGGTCGCTGTGCGGGGCGCGGTGGACGTCGGCCCGGGCGAGCCGGCAGCCGTCGATCAGCGAGGCGTGGTTGTACGCGTCGGAGACGATGAGGGTGTCCGGGTCGGTGAGCGCGGTGAGCGCGGCCAGATTGGCGGTGTACCCGGAGGAGAACACGAGGGCGGCCTCGACGCCGCAGAAGTCGGCCAGCTCGCCCTCCAGTTCGGTGTGCAGGGCGGTGGTGCCGGTGACCAGGCGGGAGCCGGTGGCGCCGCCGCCCCAGCGCAGCGCGGCGTCGGCGGCGGCCCGGGTGACGGCGGGGTGCCGGGTGAGCCCGAGGTAGTCGTTGCCGGCGAGGTCGAGCACCGGGTCCTCGGCGGGCCGGCTGCGCAGCGTCCGGGTGAGCCCGGCCCTGGCACGCTGCTCGGCCGTCTCGTCGAGCCAGTCGAAGACGGCGGCGGGGGCGACGACGGGCGCCTCGGGCGCAGAGGGGTGGGCCATGGTCGGCACTCTGGCACGCCCCGCGCGCACCGGGCAATGTGCGTCTGCGCACACGCCCGGCCCTTTCCTTCGCCCTCGATTCGACGGAATTCGGGAAACGAATTCCTCGAAATTGCCCGGTGATTCCGGAATACGGTGCGGCGAGATCGGCCGGGTGGCCGGCCGGGTTCCCTTCGTGGTCCCGCCTCGGTCCTTTCGCGTTCCGGTCGCCGCCCGGCCCTCTCCCCGTACGGTGGCGGCCACGGCCCGGCCGGGCCCGAGGTCGTTCACGGGCAGGCCCCCGGACACGCCGCCGCCCCCTCCCCGCAGGCGGCCGGCCGCTCCTGCCGGGAGGCCGCGGGGCGCGGCCTTTGCCGGGGGCGGCGACGAGCAGGCAAGATAGCCGGGTGACCCTCCTAGATCTGATGCCGAAGCCCGCCACGCCCGACGCGCTGTACGAGACGTTCGCCGCCTGGGCGGAGGAGCGCGGGATCTCGCTGTACCCGGCGCAGGAGGAGGCGCTGATCGAGCTGGTGTCGGGGAACAACGTGATCCTGGCGACGCCGACCGGGTCGGGCAAGAGCCTGGTGGCGGCGGGTGCGCACTTCGCCGCGCTGGCGGAGGGGAAGCGGACGTTCTACACCGCGCCGATCAAGGCACTGGTGTCGGAGAAGTTCTTCGACCTGTGCAAGATGTTCGGCACCGAGCAGGTCGGCATGATGACGGGCGACGCGTCGGTAAACCCGACCGCGCCGATCATCTGTTGTACCGCGGAGGTGCTGGCACAGATCGCGCTGCGCGACGGGCGCCTGGCCGACGTCGGCCAGGTGGTCATGGACGAGTTCCACTTCTACGCGGAGCCGGACCGCGGCTGGGCCTGGCAGATCCCGCTGCTGGAGCTGCCGCAGGCGCAGTTCCTGCTGATGTCGGCGACGCTCGGCGACGTACGGCGCTTCGAGGAGGACCTGAACCGCCGGACCGGCCGCCCGACCACCGTGGTCCGCAACACGACCCGCCCGGTGCCGCTGTTCTACGAGTACCGGCGCACCCCCATGCACGACACGCTGGAGGAGCTGCTGAAGACCGGCCAGGCGCCGGTCTACGTCGTGCACTTCACGCAGAAGGAGGCGGTGGAGCGGGCGCAGTCGCTGATGAGCATCAACATGTGCTCGAAGGCGGAGAAGGACGCCATCGCCGCGCTGATCGGCAACTTCCGGTTCACCACCAAGTTCGGCCGCAACCTGTCCCGGTTCGTACGGCACGGCATCGGCGTGCACCACGCCGGCATGCTGCCGAAGTACCGGCGACTGGTCGAACGTCTCGCCCAGGCAGGCCTGTTGAAGGTCATCTGCGGGACGGACACGCTGGGCGTGGGCGTCAACGTGCCGATCCGCACGGTGCTGTTCACCGCGCTCTCCAAGTACGACGGCCAGCGGGTGCGGATGCTGCGGGCGCGGGAGTTCCACCAGATCGCCGGGCGCGCCGGGCGGGCCGGGTTCGACACGGTGGGCCAGGTGGTGGCGCAGGCCCCCGAGCACGTCATCGAGAACGACAAGGCCGTCGCCAAGGCGGGCGACGACCCGAAGAAGAAGCGCAAGATCGTCCGGAAGAAGGCGCCGGAGGGGTTCGTCGGCTGGTCCGAGGAGACCTTCGAGAAGCTGATCTCCGCCGACCCCGAGCCGCTGGTCTCCCGGTTCAAGGTGACCCACGCGATGCTGCTCTCGGTGATCGGCCGGCCGGGCAACGCCTTCGAGGCGATGCGCACGCTGCTCACCGACAACCACGAGGACCGCTCCGCCCAGCGCCGGCACATCCGCACCGCCATCGCCATCTACCGCTCGCTACTGGAGGGCGGCGTGGTCGAGCGGCTTCCGGAACCGGACTCGGAGGGCCGGATCGTCCGGCTCACCCTGGACCTCCAGGAGAACTTCGCGCTCAACCAGCCGCTCTCGACGTTCGCGCTGGCGTCCTTCGAGCTGCTCGACCCGACCTCGCCCTCGCACGCGATGGACGTGGTGTCGGTCGTCGAGGCGACGCTCGACGACCCGCGCCAGATCCTCGCCGCGCAGCAGAACAAGGCGCGCGGGGAGGCCGTCGGCGAGATGAAGCGCGACGGCATCGAGTACGAGGAGCGGATGGAGCGGCTCCAGGAGATCACCTACCCGAAGCCGCTGGAGGAACTGCTCACCCACGCCTACGAGGTGTACCAGCGGGCGCACCCGTGGATCGGCGACCACCGGCTCCAGCCGAAGTCGGTAGTCCGCGACCTGTACGAGCGAGCGATGACCTTCTCGGACTACGTCGGCTTCTACGAGCTGGCCCGCACCGAGGGCATCGTGCTGCGGTACCTGGCGGGCGCGTACAAGGCGCTGGAGCAGACCGTGCCCGAGGACGTGAAGACCGACGACCTGAAGGACATCATCGCCTGGCTGGGCGAGCTGGTCCGCCAGGTCGACTCCAGCCTGCTGGACGAGTGGGAGCAGCTGGCCAACCCGACCGACCCGCAGTCGGCCGAGGTGGCGCTGGACGACAAGCCGGCGCCGGTGACGGCCAACGCCCGGGCGTTCCGGGTCCTGGTGCGCAACGAGATGTTCCGCCGTGTGGAGCTGTGCGCGCTGGAGCACTACGACGCGCTGGCCGAGCTGGACGGCGAGTACGGCTGGGACGCGGACCGCTGGGCGGACGCCATGGACGGGTACTGGGACGAGTACGACGACCTGGGCACCGGGCCGAACGCGCGCGGGCCGAAGATGCTGCTGATCGAGGAGGCGGACTCGTCCTGGCGGGTCCGGCAGATCTTCGACGACCCGGAGGGCGACCACGACTGGGGCATCAGTGCCGAGGTCGACCTCTACGGGTCCGACGAGGAGGGCCGGGCGGTGCTGCGGATCACCTCGGTGGACCGGCTGGGCGGCTGACGGCCCGCCGGCCCCGGTGCGGGTCCGGCCCCGCTCAGGGCCGGGCCCGGCGATCAGGACGGCGGCAGCGGCATCCTGACACCGCGTCGGAAAGGGGCGGGCGGAATGCACTCCGCCCGCCCCGTCGCATGCGGCGCTACATCCAGACGAAGGGCGCGCCGGCCGTGGCGGAGAGCGCCCGGGTCGCCTCGTCGAGCATCTGCTCGACGCTGGGGGAGCCGGTGGACGGCACCGGCAGCGGGGTGCCGGCGGAGGCGGAGGGGGTCGGCGAGGCCGCGTGGGCGTCGACCGGCCGCGAGCTGGTGACCGTCACGTAGTGGCCGACCAGCTCGACCCGCGGATCGCCGCCGGGCCGGGCCGCGCCGGCGGCCTGGGCGGGCGCCGCGGAGGCGTCGGGGAGGACGAAGGCCACCGAGCCGGGCCTGGCGCGCAGCGCCTCCGCGGCTCTGGCGGCGGAGGCGGCGTCCGCGAACCGCAGCAGGGTGACGCTGCTGAGCACCGGCTTCTCCTGGCCGGCGAAGCTGACGGCGAGGTAGCCGCGGCAGCCGCCGTCGCGCAGGAGGTCCAGGGTGCGGTCCTGGAGCACCTCGGTGCAGTTGTCGCCCCGGCGGGCGCCGGAGCGCTTGCCCTTGTAGCCGCCCGCCTCGATCAACCGCTGGGCGGGGAAGTAGGCGTCGACGTCCAGGGCTTCGGGGTCGGCGACCGCGCGCGGCGCGTCCCCGACGACCGGTGGCGACTTGGTCGCGTCCTTGCTGGACGGACCGAGCCCGGGTATGAAGTCGCCGGGCGTCGGGCTGGTGATGACCCATCCTCCGGCCGCCACCACGCCGATCACCACGACCCAGCCGACGACCCGGCGGGCGGTCACTCTCCTGGCCCGGTACGCCCCGGCGGGCCGTTCGGACGTCTGGCCTACCGGTCGTTCCGCCGGTCGTTCCGCCGGTCGTTCCGCGGGTGACGGGGCGTGCTCCCCCTGCGTGGTCATGGCGCCGATTGTATGCAGGTCACGCGTGGTGGAGATCACTGGGGCGGGCTCCGGCGGCCGTCGCGCGACGCCCCGACCCGGCCCCGCACCCGACGTGACCTGCACCACTACCGTGAGCTTCGACACTGTGACAACTCGCACATCCTCCCCGGGATCTTCTGGTGGGTTTCCTCTGGCGTCTCTCGCGGGCCAGGAGGCAGGATCAGGCCCATGGATCTGCTCGATACCCTCACCGCCAAGGGCCTGCGTGGGGAGACCCCCACCCGCGAGGAGGCGCTGGCCGTCCTCGCCACCACCGACGACGAGCTGCTGGACGTGGTCGCGGCCGCCGGGCGGGTGCGCCGGCGGTGGTTCGGCCGCCGGGTCAAGCTCAACTACCTGGTGAACCTCAAGAGCGGGCTCTGCCCGGAGGACTGCTCGTACTGCTCGCAGCGGCTGGGCTCCAAGGCCGGGATCCTCAAGTACACCTGGCTGAAGCCGGGCCAGGCCGCCGAGGCCGCGAAGGCCGGAGTGAGCGGCGGCGCCAAGCGCGTCTGCCTGGTGGCGAGCGGGCGCGGTCCGACGGACCGTGACATCGACCGGGTCACCGACACCATCACCGCCATCAAGGACGCCGACCCCTCGGTGGAGGTGTGCGCCTGTCTGGGCCTGCTCTCCGACAACCAGGCCGAGCGGCTGAAGGCGGCCGGCGCCGACGCCTACAACCACAACCTCAACACCTCCGAGGGCACGTACGGCGCCATCACCACCACCCACACGTACGCCGACCGGGTCGACACCGTGCGGAAGGCGCACGGTGCGGGCCTGTCCGCCTGCTCGGGCCTGATCGCCGGCATGGGCGAGAGCGACGAGGACCTGGTGGACGTCGTCTTCGCGCTGCGCGAGCTGGGCTCGGACTCGGTGCCCGTGAACTTCCTGATCCCGTTCGAGGGCACCCCGCTGGCCAAGGAGTGGAACCTCACCCCGCAGCGCTGCCTGCGCATCCTGTCGATGGTCCGGTTCGTCAACCCGGACACCGAGGTGCGGATCGCCGGCGGTCGCGAGGTGCACCTGCGAACCCTGCAGCCGCTGGGCCTGCACGTCGCGAACTCGATCTTCCTGGGCGACTACCTGACCAGCGAGGGGCAGGCCGGGCAGGCCGACCTCGACATGATCCGGGACTCCGGCTTCGAGGTGGAGGGCATGGGCGAGGCCACCCTGCCCCGGCACCGGGCGGACGCCCTCGCGGGCGGCGGCTGCGGCACCGGCGCGGCCACCGGCGGAGGCTGCGGCAGCGGCGCGGCGTCCGACACGCCGGCCGACGCCGCGGACGCCCCGGCGGGCGGGCCGTGCGGGACGGGCGGCGGCTGCGGCCCGTGCGGAGGACACGGCGGGACGCTCGACGCGGAGCCCGCGGCCGCGGCCGAGGCGCCCGGGCTCGACGAGCCGGCCGAGCTCGTCGAGGTCGCCGGGCCGGCCGGTGGGAGCGGCGACGAGTCGCGCACCGACCTCGTCCGGGTCCGCCGTCGTGGCGCCGGCACCGAGCTCGCGCCCAACGCCTGATCACCCGCCGCACGGAACGGAACGGTACGGAAGTAGACCCCTCATGGCCCAGCTGTCCACGGACACCCTCCTCGCGCTCGACCGGGCGCACGTCTGGCACCCCTACGGACCGATGCCCGGCACCGCCACCCCGTACGTCGTGGAGTCGGCGTCCGGCGTCCGGCTCACGCTGGCCGCGCCGGTCGCGGGCGGCCACCGCGAACTGATCGACGGCATGTCGTCCTGGTGGGCGGCGATCCACGGGTACGGCCACCCGGTGCTGGACGAGGCGGTGCGCGGACAACTGGGCCGGATGAGCCACGTCATGTTCGGCGGGCTCACCCACGAACCGGCCGTCCGGCTGGCCGCCACGCTGGTGGAGATCACTCCGGAACCCCTGCAGCACGTCTTCCTCGCCGACTCCGGCTCGGTGGCCGTCGAGGTCGCGATGAAGATGTGCCTGCAGTACTGGCAGTCCGTCGGCCGGCCCGAGAAGCGCCGGCTGCTCACCTGGCGCGGCGGCTACCACGGCGACACCTTCCACCCCATGTCGGTCTGCGACCCCCAGGGCGGCATGCACCACCTGTGGGGCGGGGTGCTGCCCGGCCAGCTCTTCGCGGCGCAGCCGCCGGCCGGCTTCGACGCCCCGCTCGACGACGCCTACGTGCAGTCCTTCGACGAGCTGATGGAGCGTCACGCGGGCGAGCTCGCGGCGGTGATCGTCGAGCCGGTGGTGCAGGGCGCGGGCGGGATGCGGTTCCACTCCCCCGCCTACCTGCGGATGCTGCGCGAACTCTGCGACCGGCACGGGGTGTTGCTGGTCTTCGACGAGATCGCCACCGGGTTCGGCCGCAGCGGTGCGCTGTTCGCGGCCGACCACGCGGGCGTCTCCCCGGACGTGATGTGCCTGGGCAAGGCGATGACGGGCGGCTACCTCACCATGGCGGCGGCGCTGTGCACGGCGGAGATCGCCGACGGGATCAGCCGGGGCGAGATGCCGGTGCTGGCCCACGGCCCGACGTTCATGGGCAACCCGCTGGCGGCGGCCGTCGCGAACGCCTCGATCGACCTGCTGCTCGGACAGGACTGGCAGACGGAGGTCAAGCGCCTCGAAGCCGGCCTGCGGGACGGCCTGGCGGACGCGGCCGGGCTGCCGGGCGTCCACGAGGTGCGGGTGCTCGGTGCGATCGGCGTCGTGCAGCTGGACCACCCGGTGGACATGGCGGCGGCGACCGAGGCCGCCGCCCGGGAGGGCGTCTGGCTGCGCCCGTTCCGGGACCTCATCTACACCATGCCGCCGTACGTGACCGGCGACGAGGACGTGGCGCGGATCGCCGCGGCCGTCACGGCGGCGGCGGTGGCGGGATGAGCGCCCGGATCGTGTTCGTGACCGGGACCGGCACCGAGGTCGGCAAGACCGTGACCACGGCCGCCGTCGCCGCGGCGGCGCTGCGGGCCGGGCTGCGGGTCGCGGTGCTGAAACCCGGGCAGACCGGCGTCGCGCCGGGGGAGGCCGGCGACGTCGAGGAGGTCGCCCGACTGGCCGGCGGTCCGCTGACGCTCCGTGAACTCAGCCGCTACCCCGAGCCGTTGGCGCCGGACACGGCGGCTCGACGGGCGGGTCTGCCGTACCTGGCGGCGGAGGAGGTCGCGAAGGCGGTGGCCGAACTGGCCGACCGGCACGACCTGGTGCTGGTGGAGGGGGCCGGCGGTCTGCTGGTCCGCTACGACGGGCAGGGCCGGACCCTGGCCGACCAGGCGCAGGTGGTGCGCGGCCTCGGGCTGCCGGCCGAGGTGCTGCTGGTGGCGACGGCCGGTCTCGGCACGCTCAACACCACCGCGCTCACGGCGGAGGCACTCGCCGCGCGCGGCCTGCCGCTGCTCGGTGTGGTGGTCGGCGCCTGGCCCCGCTCGCCCGGCCTCGCCGACCGCTGCAACCTGGCCGACCTGCCCCGCGCCGCCGCCGCCCCGCTGCTCGGTGCGCTGCCCGAACGGGCCGCCGGCGCGGAGGACTTCCCCGCCGTGGCGGCCGCCTCGCTCGCCCCCGGGCTGTACGGCCGGTGGGACGCGGCCGGGTTCACCGCGGAGCACGGCGCCGGCTGAGCGCCGGCTTTGCGCCGGCCGGGCGTGGGCCGGGGCGCAGGGCTCTGGCCTCGCGCCCCGCCCGTGGCCGGCCTCCTCCCGGGGGCCCGTCACCACCGTGCGCGCGCCGGGGCGGGAACGCGATGGTATTCGCTCGAACGGGTGAGATCCCGGCACCACCCGGTCCGCTGCGCGATAGGCCTCAATACCGTTCTCCGCATGACGGATGGCCTGATGGTGGACGAGGCCCTGCGGGCCCTCGCCGCGCTCGAAGCGGCGTGGAAGGACGACGACGAGGCACTGGCCGCGCTGGCCACGCGGGGACCGGCCGAACAACCGCTCGCCGCGCTCGTCGCGGCGTACGGCGAGCACGCCGTGGACACGCTGATGGCGCTCGCGTTCGGACTGCGGTCGAGCATGACCGACGAGGAGCTGGCGGAGCTGAGCGACGCCGTCAGCTCCAACATCGGGGCCCGGATGAGCGCCCTGCTCACCCAGACCCTGCGCGCCTGGGGCGAGACCGCCGGCGACGACCTCGACGTGGTCAAGGTGATCGCGCACGCGGTGATCGACGCGATGCGGGCGGTCACGGAGGAGCCGAGCAAGACGGACGTCCTCCCCCTGCTCGCCACCTTCCGCACGTACGCGCTCAGCAATCCCTGACGGGCCCCGACAGGTCACCGCCGGACGGACGGCGCACCTGGCCGGCCGGCGCGCCGTCCTACCGGCCCGTCCGCCTACCCGCCGGCCGGCCCGGGGGCCGTCTCGGGGGCCGTCTCGGGCGGGCTGTGCGGATACCACCTGATTGAATGACGGTATGCACGATCTCCTGCTCCGTCTGCCCGACATCCCCGCGCTCCGCGACCGGTGCCGGGCCCTGGCCATGCTCGACGCCGTCCTCAGCCCCGACTGGGGCGACCGGTACTACTCCTTCGACGCGCACTGGGGCGAGGGCGAGGAGATGGCCTCGATGCGCAACGGGCAGGGCGACGACTGGTTCATGGTCTTCTCGGCGGCCGGCGTGTACGCCCGCGGCCTCGACCACGAGGCGCCCAACGCGCCGCACCTGCTGGCGGAGGTGCCCGAGTCCTTCCGGTCGTACGTCGACGAGCCGGCGTTCGCCGACTCCGAGGGCCGGCCGGACCTCACCGTCTGCTTCTGGCGCGAGAGCGGGGACACCCGCTGGCAGGCCCCGCAGACCGCCCCCACCGGCGGTGTGGAGCTCTTCGGGCTGCTGGCCGACGGCACGGCCACCGCGTACCGGGCGTGGGCCGAGGACTACTACGAGCCCGAGCACGAACCGGACCTCGCCGCCGTCGAGCACGTCCTGGCGCTCCGTCCGCTCACCGGAGCCGTCGTGTCCGCCCTCAATCCGGAGACGGACCTGGGCGACATCGCCGACGACATCGCCGGGATCGGCTACCCGGCCTGAACCCGGGTGGCCGGACCGCCCCGGCGGCCCGGCGGCGACCGGACCGCCTGGGCTGCCCCGGCTACAGCGCGGCCTCGTCCAGACGGCGGCGCTGCTCCTCGGACAGGGTCACGTCGAGGGCGCCGAGCACCTCGTCGAGCTGGGCGATCCCGCTCACCCCGACCAGCGGCAGGATCCGCGGCTCGTGGTCGAGCAGCCAGCTGAGCGCCACCTGGTTGACGGTGGCACCGGACTGCTCGGCGACCTCGCGCAGGGCGGCGAGCCGCCTAGGCGTGCCCGGGTGGTCGTAGGCGGCGCCGATCTCCACCTCGGGGCGGGTGAGGCCGCCGGAGAGGAGCGGGCTGTACGCCCAGAGCCGGAGGTCGCCCTCGGAGCGGACGTAGTCGAGGAGTTCGGACGTCACGTGGACGTGCGCCGAGGAGAGCAGCGGCACGTCGAACCGCGGCTGGAGGTACGAGTAGCGGTACTGGAGGTGGCTGTACCGCGGCTGCGCGCCGGCCAGCGCCCGCGCCCGCTCCACCCGCCAGACCGCGTGGTTGCTGGCGCCGACAGCCCCCGCCTTGCCGGACGTCACGAGGTCGGCGAAGGTCTCCACGGTCTCGGCGAGCGGGACGGACCGGTCCTCGATGTGGCTCCAGTACACGTCCACGTGATCGGTGCCGAGGCGGCGCAGGCTGCCCTCGATACCGGCCCGGACCGCCTTCTCCGAGAGCCCTTCGGCGGCCTCCAGCCCGGCCCCCGGAACGGACGGACGGGCGCCCACCTTGGTGCTGATGACGACCCGGTCGCGGGCGTTGCGGTCGGCCAGCCAGCGGCCGATGACCTCCTCGCTCTCGTCCCCGGTCGCGCCGTCGAGCCAGAAGGCGTAGTTGTTGGCGGTGTCGAGGACGGTCCCGCCCGCCTCGACGAACCGGTCCAGGATCCGGAACGAGGTCTCCTCGTCGACGATCGTGCCGAAGCCCAACGTGCCCAACACAATGGTGCGCTGAGGAACAGTCATGGATGAGCCTTCCGTAGTGGTCTGGACCATCCAAGACCGAATCACGATCACCCGCAACCGCTTATCCCCCGGCTCCGCACGGCCGGTCGCGGCGATCGGCTCGGCGCCGGACGGGCCGGGGAGTCCGGCCCCGGCCCGGCTACGGGCGGGGGGCCGGGACCTCCGGGCGGACGAGGGCCCGCGCGAACGGCTCGCCGCTGCGGCGCGCGTACGTCATGCGCTCCTTCACCTCGGGAAGGGTGCGGGGGCGGTAACCGGGGCCGCCGCAGCAGCTCTTGTGGAAGCGGACGCCCGCGTGGAGCAGCACCGCGAGCGTCCGCCAGCCGGCGGCGTCGCGCCTGCGCGGGGCCGCGAAGGCGGAGCCCGCGTGGACCATCGGGCCGGCGCAGCGCGGGCAGACCCGACCGCGGTCGCGGTCGTAGGGCTGCTTGTACGAGGCCCGGCAGGGCAGGCAGACGTAGGAGGTCTTCGCGTGGGCCATTCCGCCAGCGTAGGGGCGCCCGGGCACGGCGATCGACCGGTTTTCCACACGGCGGCCCGGCCTCCGTCCAGGACGTCGCGGGCACGAGTGCGGTGCCGAAGGGGCGGTGCCGGGCGGTGCCGGAGGGGCGGTGCCGAAGGAAAAGGTCGAACACCCGGCTGCCGGGCCGCGAAGCGGAGGGGACCGCCTCCGAGCAGGGCGGACGGCCCCGCCCGCGGGGGGTGCCCACGGCACCGGCCGAGCCCCCGGACCCTCCGGCCGGTCCGGTGACGTGCGGAACTGTGCTAGACCTTGGGTAATCAAAGGGGCCCACGTGCACCAGCTCAACCTCGGAGTCATGGCACAGTCGCGCAAAGAGAACGAGCGCCGACTGCCGATTCATCCCTCACACTTCGAGCGGATCGACCCCGACCTCCAGGGGCGCATCTTCCTTGAACACGGCTACGCCGAAGGTTTCGGCGTCCCGGACGAACAACTGGCGCCACTGGTCGCCGGCTTCCGCTCACGCGAGCAACTGCTCGCCGAATGCGGCGTCATCCTGCTGGCCAAACCGCAGGCGGCGGAACTCGTGGAGTTCCGCGACGGACAGGTCCTCTGGGGCTGGCCGCACTGCGTCCAGGACGAGGAACTCACGCAGATCGCCATCGACCGCCGGTTGACCCTGATCGCCTTCGAGGCGATGAACCACTGGACCAACGACGGCTCGTTCAACCTGCACGTCTTCCACAAGAACAACGAGCTTGCCGGGTACTCCTCGGTGCTGCACGCCCTCCAGCTCACCGGCTCGACCGGTGACTACGGCCGCCGTCTGCGGGCCGTGGTCCTGGGCTTCGGCGCGACGGCCCGGGGCGCGGTGACGGCGCTCAGCGCGCTCGGCGTGCACGACGTCGACGTGCTCACCCAGCGCGGGGTGACGGCGGTCAGCTCACCGATCCACTCCACGCGGATCGTGCAGTTCGACCGCGACGAGAACGACGACCGGCGCAGCTTCGTGCTGTCCGAGGACGGCCGGGTGCCACTGGCCGGGTTCCTCGCCGAGCACGACATCATCATCAACTGCGTCCTGCAGGACACCGCCGCTCCGCTGACCTTCCTCGACGAGGAGGATCTCGGACTGCTGGCACCCGGCACCCTCATCGTCGACGTGTCCTGCGACGAGGGGATGGGCTTCAGCTGGGCCCGTCCCACGTCCTTCACGGAGCCGACGTTCCAGGTCGGCGACAACGTCCGGTACTACGGCGTCGACCACAGCCCGTCCTACCTGTGGAACTCGGCGACCTGGGAGAACAGCGAGGCGCTGCTGCCCTTCCTGCGAGCGGTGCTCGCCGGTCCGGAGGCGTGGAGCTCCAACGAGACCCTGCGGCGCGCGATCGAGATCCGCGACGGAGTCGTCCAGAACCCGAGCATCCTGGCCTTCCAGCACCGCTCGGCGGACTATCCGCACCAGTCCCTGGGGCTGTCGGCCGCCGCCTGACGCGACTCGCCCGCGCCCCCGCCGGCTCCCGGGAACGGGCCGGGCACCGCCCGCCGTCCCGTCGACGAAGGGCTTCGGCCGGCCCCGGAGGCCCCGTCCTCCGGGGCCGGCCGGCCGCCGTGCGCCGGCTACCCCGGGGTGACCAGCTTGCTCAGCGCGAGGCCGATCCGGTCCACCGCCTCACCGACCTCCTCGGGCTGCCGGGCGGTGAAACAGAGCCGGAAGAACCCCGGGGCGGGGCTGTGCATCGTGCCGCCGGGGAGGAGGGAGACCTCCGTGGGAGGGCCGGCCAGGTGGTTGAAGAGCCACAGCTCGTCCCGGTCCAGCCCGCTGCCGGCCGTGACCGGCAGCGGGGCGTCGCCGTGCGCGCCCTCCGGCGGGCGCTTGCCGAGGTACTCCTGGAGGTCGAGCCAGAAGAACTGGGCCGGGTTGTCACCGTCCAGGTACACGAACTCGATGTCGTTGGCGACCAGCCGGTCCTTCACCTTCTCGAAGCTCCCGCTCAGCAGCTCGCGGTAGCGCCGCATCGCGTAGTCGGTGTACAGCTCCGAGCCGGCGCCGTTCACCGTGCTCGACAGGAGCGAGCCGATCACGTAGTGCTTCAGCGAGTCGAAGGGCGTGAACCAGGACAGCGGGTGCTTCTTCTCCTCGATGCCCGTCGTGCCCAGCATCGCCCGCTGCACCGGCCCGTACTTGGAGACCAGGAAGCCCGTCCGGAACCCCGACAGCCCGAAGTCCTTGGCGAAGCCCCACACCACGTGGATCCGCTCGGGGTTCCGCCGGTAGGCGTCCAGGGCCACCGCGCTGGTGAACGGGATCCGGCCGCCGTCGACCTGCGAGTGGCAGTAGATCTCGTCGGAGACGATGTGCAGGTCGGTCTCGTCGATCGACCAGGTGTAGATCTCCTCCAGCAGTTCCTTGCCGTAGTTGACGCCCAGCGGGTTGTGCGGGTTCGTCAGCACCAGCATCCTCGGCTGCCGGGCGGTCTGCCGCTCGTACTCCCGGAACCGCTCCTTGATCAGGTCCAGCGTCAGCCGGAACCGCCCGGGGCCTTCCGTCGGCAGGTCCACCGGGACGCAGGTGAGCCTGGGCCGCTGTTCGAACGACCAGTTGAACCCCTGCCAGTACGGCGCCGGCAGCAGCACGGCGTCCCCCTCGACCAGCGGCGGCGGGCCGGGCTCGCCGGGCCTCGGTGCGTCCTGGAGAGCGAAGGCGAGGCACTCCAGCGCCGAGGCGACGCCCGCCGTCCCGAAGACGTCCCCCGCCGCCACCGGGGCGTCCCACGCCTTGGCGAGCAGCGCCGCCACCTGCCCCCGCAGTTCCGGCGTGCCGTACGCGGACATGTAGTGGATGTACGGCTCGGGGAGCAGGGCGGTGTGGTCGAACACCGCCTTCTGCATCGAGTCGTCGTAGACGAGGACGTTCTCCGCCACGGAGAGGTCGACGGCGGAGTCGGGCGCCAGGTGGCGGTGGTAGAAGGCGAGTGCCTGCTCGAAGTCGGGGATGCGCGCGAGCAGCTCGGCGGCCTCGTTCGGGCCGGTGGGGGTGACGGGGGTGGTCATGGTGGGGAGCACTCCTCCGGGTCGGCCGGATTCGCCGGATTCGCCCGCCGGTCACGGAACGTGGCGACATCGGCATGGTTCGCATACGGATGGTGTCAGCGCACCACGCCCCCGAGACCCCCGCCAGCGATCGGCACCCATCCGGCGACGGCTGGCGGCCGGCGGCACCCGTCACGCCGGGACGACCCGTACCCGACCTGGCATCGACCCGGCCCCGGCGGAGGTCGCGCGAAGGTCGGGCCGACGTCAGGCCGGCGTCGGGGCGAGGTCAGGCCGACGCCAGCGGCTTCGCCCAGCGGGTCCACTGCGGCTGCGGGCCGTACCCTGCGGCCTGCCAGGTCCGGTGGCCGAGGAGGTTCTCGTCCAGCACCATCGCGTCGGCCCGCCGCCCGCCGAGAGCGGCGAAGCGCTCCTCCGCGGCGGCCAGCAGGGCGGCGCCGATGCCCCGGCGACGATGATCCGGGTCGACGGCCAGACGGTAGAGGTGACAGCGCCAGCCGTCCCACCCGGCGATCACCGTGCCGAGCAGGACGGCCGGATCGTCCGCCCGTACCGCGACGATCAGGCACTCCGGGTCGCGGGCCAGCAGCGCGGCCACCCCGGCCGCGTCGTCGGTGATGCTGGTGCCCTTCGCCGCGCGGGCCCAGAGGGCGAGTACGGCGGGGATCTCGTCGGGGGTGGCGGTGCGCAGCGCGTGGTCGGTCATGCCGCCGTGTCTACCAGGGCGTTCGCACGCGCCGCCGGGAATTCCGCGGAGCGGGACGGTCCCCGGCCGACCGCAGCAGACCCGCAGCAGGCCCCCGGCGGGGCGGGAGGCGGGGCGGGGCGGCCCTCAGCCGCCCGCCAGCGACCACACGGTGGTGGTCTTCAGCGCCGCGTCCTCCAGGTCCGCGACAACCGGGACCTCGTACTCGGCCAGCTCGGTGAACCGTCCGCGCGGCAGGTAGGCACGGCCCGGGTCGCCCACGATCACCACCGCGCCCCGGGCCCGGGCGCGCTCCAGGAAGGGCAGGAAGCGGGCCGCCATCGCCCGCTCGTAGAAGACGTCCCCGGCGAGCACCACCTCGGCCGGGGCGCCGTCGCCGTCCAGCAGGTCCGCGAACGCCGCGTCCACCCGGACGCCGTTCGCCTCGGCGTTGACCCCGATCGCGGCGACCGCGTACGCGTCGATCTCGGCCGCCCGCACCGAGGCGGCCCCGCGCAGCGCCGCCGCGATCCCGACCAGACCGGAGCCGGCCGCGAGGTCCAACACCGTCCGGCCGTCGACCAGTTCCGGATGGTCCAGCACGTAGCGGGCCACGCCGACCCCGCCCGCCCAGGCGAACGCCCAGAACGGCGGCGGCAGTCCGCGCTCGCCCCGCGCGTCCTCGGTCGTCTCCCAGAGCGCGATGGCGTCCTCCGCCATGTGCAGGCTCACCTCCGGCACGAACGGCACGGGTCGGACCACCGTCTCCCGGCGCACAAACTCCCGGTCCGACCGGGCAGTTGCGGCGGACTCGGCCGGTCGCGTCTCGTTCAGCATGCGTGCAGCATAGAGCCCGTGACCAGGTGCTCCGCCCACCCGACCGCTCGAACGGCCCCGGCCGCGCCCGGTCCGCGCCCCGGCCCGTGTCCCGGACACCGGCCCGCGACGTGCTACCGCTCCGTGTCCCGGACGGCCGAAAGACGACCCGCGGACCCGGCCGAACGGCCCCGCACAACGGGTAGGTACTCCGCGTGGTCGGCACGGGGCCGGCCGGAGACGGGGGTCGGCGATGTCGGACAAGGCGCTCACGGACAAGGCGCTCACGGACAAGGCGCTCGCGGGCAAGGCGGCGGTCGTCACGGGCGGCTCGCGCGGGATCGGGCGGGCCGTCGTCGAACGGCTGACCGCGGACGGGGCGGACGTCGTGTTCGCGTACGCGGGCAACGAGGCGGCCGCGGCCGAGGTGGTCCGCACGGTGCGGGCCAACGGTTCCGGCCGGGCGCACGCGGTACGGGTCGACCTGGGCGAGCCCGACGGCGCGGAGCGGCTGATGACCGAGGCCGAGGAGCACCTCGGCGGGCTGGACATCCTCGTCAACAACGCGGCGCTCACCTTCACCAGGGCCACGCTCGCCGAGACCGACCCGGCCGACTTCGACGCCGTCCTGGCCGTCAGCGCGCGCGCCGTCTTCCTGACCCTCCGCTACGCGGCCCGGCGGATGCGCGACAACGGGCGGATCGTCAACATCTCCAGCCTGAACACCCGCCGCCCCACCGACGGCATCGCCGCCTACCTCGCCGGCAAGGGAGCCCTCGAACAGCTGACGGCCGCCGCCGCCCTCGAACTCGGCCCGCGCGGCATCACCGCCAACACCGTCTCCCCCGGTCCGGTCGAGACGGACCTGCTGCGCGCCGTCAACCCGCCCCACGCCCTGGAGGTGGTGGCCGGGCTGACGCCGCTGCGGCGGCTCGGGCAGCCGTCGGACATCGCGGACGTGGTGGCCTTCCTGGCCGGACCGGACGGGCGGTGGGTCTCCGGGCAGAACCTGGGAGCCACCGGCGGGCTCGGCTGACGGGGTGACGGGGACCGCAGGCCCCGGCGCGCCGGGGCCGCCCGGGCCCGGCGCGGCCCGGGTGGTCCGGCCCGCCGGGAGGGGCCGGGCCGCCCGGGCCGCGCGCCGCCACCGACGCGGTGCCGGCCGGCACGCGACCGGCCGCGTGCCCCGAGAGGTGCCCGGCGCAACCCGGATCACGCACCGCCACCCGATGCGTACCATTTCGATACCGAAGCCTGGGTGAGCTGCGAAGATGCTCGCTCCCCGGGGCCGGGCACGGGTAGCATCCGGCACATGCCATCCGGCCCGGTGCAGGCGGCTCAGCGCTGCCCTGCCGGCCTGCCGGGCGGCGGACTCGCGCGGGCCGGTCGGTGGTGCCCGCGTACTCGGTACGCGCGCCAGGGCAGTCGCGCGAACGGCGAAGGGCAGCGTCTTGGCGGATCGACTCACCGGTGGCGACTCCTCACTACTGCGGCGGATCAACGCCGCGGTGACCCTCCGGGCGCTACGTGCCGGCCACGCTGTGACCCTCACTCAGCTGGTCGGCGACACCGGACTCTCCCGGCCGACGGTCGAGGGCGTGATCGAGGGACTGGTGGAGACCGGCCTGGTCGCCGAGGTCGAGCAGCCGCAGAACGGCAGCCAGCCCGGCGGCGGCAGGCGCGGGCGGCCCGCCCGCTGGTTCAGGTTCCGCGCCGAGGCCGGGCACATCCTCGGCATCGAGATCGGCGTCCACGACATCCGGATCATCCTCGCCGACCTCACCGGCGAGGTGGTCGGCAGCCACTTCCGGCCGGTCGAGGAGACCCTCGACGCGGAGGAGCGGCTCACCGCCGTGCGGTCGGTGGTCGCCGAGGTGCTGCGCAAGGCCGGTGTCTCCCGGGACAACCTGTGGGCGGTCGGTGTCGGCACCCCCGGCATCGTCGACCGCGACGGCACCGTACAGCTCGGCACCGCCATGCCCGGCTGGACCGGCCTCGACCTCGGCGCCCGCCTCCGGCGCTCGTTCCGCTGCCCGGTCCTCATCGAGAACGACGCCAACCTCGCCGCCATCGCCGAGCACTGGCAGGGCGCCGCGGTCGGCGCCGACGACATGGTCTTCGTCATGGCCGGCCTCAGCCCCGGCGCCGGCTCCCTCATCAACGGCCGGCTGCACCGCGGCTTCGGCGGCGCGGCCGGCGAGATCGGCGCCCTGCACCTGCTGGGCCAGGAGGTCACTCCCGAGCGCCTCCTCTCCACCACCGGCAAGCCGCTCAACCCGCTCGACGAGGCGGCCGTCGCCCGGGTCCTCAAGCTCGCCCGCGAGGGCGACGAGGTCGCGCAGGTCGCCATGGACCGGTTCCTCACCCGGCTCGTCCAGAGCGTCGCCGCCCTCGTCCTCGCCATCGACCCCCAGCTGGTGGTGGTCGGGGGCTGGGCGGCCGGCCTCGACGGCGTCCTCGACCCGCTGCGCCAGCGCCTCGCCCAGTTCACGCTGCGCGCGCCCGAGGTCGCCCTCGCCGCCCTCGGCTCCGAGGTCGTCGCCATGGGCGCCCTCCGGGTGGCCCTCGACCAGGTCGAGGAACAGCTCTTCGCCGTCAACCCGCCGGCCACGGACCCGGCGGCCCCCGCCCGCGTGTGAACGGCGACGGCGTCGGCGGGGTGAGTCCCGCCGACGCCGATCCGTTCGCACCTCGGGGGTTCCCGGATTCAGACCTCCAGCCGCCGCTGCGCCTCGTCGAGCGCCCGGCGGACGAACGCCACGGGTAGCGGGCCCGCCTCGGGCGGAACACTCACGACGGTCTCCGCCCAGGTGCCGTGCTCCGGGCTGATCATCGCGAGCTCCGAACCCCGCTCGTCGAGCCGCCGGTCACGGAACTCAGTTCTCGGGCACCTGGGACAGGGCGACCGAGACGGTCCGCGCCACCACCTGGATGTACATCGGCCCCACGAGGGACAGCCACGCCGTCTCCCCGGGACCCGCCGGGGAGCGGGGGCCGAGCGGTGGCAGCCCCTCGGGCCACTCCGGCTGGTCCGAGGGGATGTGGGTCAGGGTGATCTCGTCGACGAAGGCGCCGGCGAGGTCGAGGAAGTTCCCGGCCGAGACGTACACGATGCCCGTCATCGACACGATGGCGTCGGGGCGTTCGGGGCCGTACCGGAGGAAGACGTCCACGCCGCCTCCCTCCCGTGAGCTGTCGACGAGGAACCTTTCGATGAAGTGCCCGTCCAGGGAACGGAGGATCTCCGAGACCCTCCCGCAATAGACCGCAAAGTCACTACTCGCAGGCAATGTTCTCTCCGTGATCGTGCAGCTGGGTCTTGTCCCCGTTCTGATCCCAGCGCTGCGGACGGTTCTTCATGCGGGGCCCGCGGTCGACGACCGTTGTCCGCGTCACCCGCCCGTCGCTCAGCCGAATGGTCAGCTTACTTCCGTTGCTGCCGTCGTAGGTGACGTATCCGCCAGGCGAGGTCGAGCGGTAGGTGAACCCGCCGGCGACCGCGAGGACGTCGGCCTCGGCCAGGGTCTTCCCGGAGAGATCGGGGAGGCGGGCGACATCGGGCAGATCGTCCTTGTCACCCGGTTCCCCCTCCGGGTACCCGTCGCAGGACGGGGCGTCGACCGTCGGCGGCTTCTTGCCGCCCCTGCCCGCGTCGTCGGTGCGCGGCGTCCCGTCGAGGGCGCCGAGCGGGAGACGGCCGGCGGCCTGGGAGTCGGCGCAGGCGTCGAGGGTCCCTCCGGTGCCGCAGCCCGCGCCGGGATCGGCGGGGTTGTCGATGTGCGGGTCGGGGCTGCCGCTGTCGAGCGGGGTGGGGAGCTGGACGGGGTCGGAGAAGTCGATCAGCAGCCGGCTGAGCGTCTCCCAGAGGTGCCGGATGCTGACCTGCGGCCCGCTCTTGGTCCAGGAGCCGTCGGAGTAGTGGGAGGTGATGAAGGTGGTGTCGGTGATCCAGGTGTCGGTGCGGGTGTAGAGGTAGGTGTCGTCCCACCAGTGGCTGACCTCGGTGCGGACGTCCTGGGTGACGGCCCGGGTGGTGCCGGTGAGGTACGGGGGCGGGGGCGGTGTGGGCCGGGGCTTGGGCGGCTGCGTTCCGGTGCCTGTGCCGGTGCCCTTGGCCGTGCCGGTGCCCTTACCCGTTCCGGTGCCCTTGCCGGTACCGGTGCCGGTGACCCCGACCGCCTTCGGCACGCCGCTGGTGCCCGGGTCGGTCGCGGCCTGCGGGCTCGCGCCGGTGCCGTTGGAGACCGGGGTCAGGCTGCCGTCGGCGTTGACCAGCTCGTAGATGAGGTAGCCGGCGACGGCCACCACGACGATGGTGCCGACGACGAGCGCGACGACGCAGCCGACGCTGCAGAGGGCGGCGGCGCCGGCCGCCTCGGCGACCGTGGCCCCGGCGGCGATGATCTCGCCGCCCGCGACGGCGACCGTCTCGGCGGCGACGGCGCCCGCGCTGAGCGCCGTCTCCACGACGGCCGCTCCCGCGCCGGCGAGGGCCCGGAGGCCGGACGTGATGGCCCCCGCACTGATGTTGAACCCGCCGATGCTGAAGTGGCCGCTCGGGTCCCAGTTGCCGACCGGGTCGGCGTTGCCGTACGCGTAGCGGTTGGTGGCGGCGGCGGAGCCGAGACCGGGCACGCGGTCGTCGGCGGAGGTGAAGGTACCGGTGCCCGGGTCGTACCAGCGGGCCTGGGCGTGGACCCGGCCGGTGGCGGGATCCGTCCAACCGCCCTGGTAGCCGAGGTCGGGGGCGCTGCCGGAGGAGGCGGTGCGCTTGCCGAAGGCGCTGTAGGAGCGGCCGGCCGCCAGCGCGCCGCTGCCGGTGTCGGTGGTGCCGAGGACGTCGTGGTGGGCGTTGGTGAGCAGGGTGCGGGCGGCGCCGCCGCCCGCGGGGGCGGCCGCGAGCGGGGTGCCGTCGAGGGTCCGGGCGTAGGCGTAACTGCCGTCGGAGTCGGGCTCCTTGGCGAGGCCGGGGTAGGTGAACGCGGCGGCAGCGGCGCCACCGGCGGTCGCGGCGGTGAGCCGGTCGAGGGCGTCGTAGGCGTAGGAGCGGCCGTCGACGCCGGTCAGCCGGCCGAGCGCGTCGTAGCGGTTGGTGGAGGAGCCTGTGACGGCGCCGGACGCGTTCTTCGTCGTGGCGGTGGCGAGGGTGCCGCGCGGGGTGAACGTGTAGGCGGTGGTGGAGCCGTCGGGCGCGGTGGTGCCGGTCAGGCGGTTGCGCGGGTCGTAGGCGGCCGTGGTGGTCCCGGTGGTGGTGTGCTGCGCGGGCGTGCCGGTCCAGTCGACGACGGAGGTGCGGTTGCCGACGGCGTCCCAGGTGTAGTCGGTGCCGGTGGCGGCGGTGGTGTTGTGCGTCCGGGTGAGGCGGCCCGCCGGGTCGTAGCCGTACTGCTCGCCGTGCGGGTCGGCGGTGCCGGTGGAACCGCTGGTGAGCATGCGGCCCGACGGGTCCCAGCTGTAGGTGAGCTGGGTGGAGACGTGGCCGGTCGGGTCGGTGACGGTGTCGGTGGTGATCCGGCCGAGCCCGTCGTGGCCGAGGGTGCGGCTGGGGCCGGCGGTCTGGCCCGAGCGGCGCTGTTCGGTGGTGACCTGGCCGGCCAGGTCGTGGGTCAGGGTGCGGGTGAGGCCGGAGAGGCTGTCGGTGACGGTGCCGAGGTCGTCGTTGCCGCTCCACGTGTAGGTGACGCGGGCGCCGCCGGGGGCGGTCTCGGTGAGCGGACGGGCCGCGGTGTCGTAGGTGTAGGCGCTGGTGCCGAGCGGGCCCTGGCTGCCCTTCAGCAGCCCGCGGTCGTCCCAGGCGAACGTCTGGGTACCGCCGGGCGCGGAGGCGGAGGTGATGCGGCCGGCGAGGTCGTAGCCGAACGCGCGGGAGGCGTCGGCGTCGCCGCCGGTGCCGTTCTCGGCGACCGTCCGGCCGAGTCCGTCGTACGTGAACGCCCTGCGGACGCCGCCGGGTTCGGTGACGGTGACGGGCTGTCCGGCCGCGTCGTAGGCGCTGGTCGTGGTCCGGTCCGCGGCGGACTGGTCGGCGGGCACGGCCGGCAGGGACTGCGCCTCGGCCAGGCCGAGGGTGTTGTACCGCTGGTGGGTCGCGTTGCCGTTGGCGTCGGTGATCCGGGTGAGCCGGCCGAGCAGGTCGTGGCCGAGGCCGGTGACCGGGGCGGACGCGGCGTCGCCGGGGCGGACCTGCGGGTCCGTGAAGGAGGTGGCCTGGTTGCGGGCGTCGTACGCGGTGCGCCAGACCTGGCCGCCGGGGTCGGTGAGGGTGACGACGTTCCCGGCGGCGTCGTAGCCGTAGCCGGTCCGGGTGAGCACGGTGCCGGCCTGGTCGGCGGCCGACGTGGCGGTGGCCCGGCCGGCCAGGTCGTACGTGGTGGTGGAGGTGCGGCCGAGCGGGTCGGTGACGGTCGAGACGCGGCCCGCCAGGTCGTAGGCGTAGCGGGTGGTGCCGCGGCCCGCCGGGGTGCTGGAGGTCAGCTCGCCGAGCTTGTCGTAGGTGTAGCCGGTGGAGGTGTCGCCGAGGGTCTCGGAGAGCACGTCGCCGAAGTCGTCGTAGGTGTAGGTGGTGGTGTACCGGTCCGGGGTGGCGGTGCCGTTGCGGACCACCGAGGTGGCGGAGAGCCGTCGGTCCATGCCGTCGTAGACGGCGAGGGACTGGGCGCCGGAGGGGTCGATGACCGACAGGACGTTGCCGTTGTCGTCACGGGCGACGACGGTGACGCCGGGCGTGGCTCCCGGGGCGGCCGGCGGGAGGGTGGTGCGGACGAGCCGGTCCCGCAGGTCGTAGGTGAAGGTGGTGGTGCGGCCGAGCGCGTCGGTGGCCGAGGTGGTGTTGCCGTCCGCGTCGTACGTCCACTTCCGCACCGGGTTCAGCGCGGTGCCGGCGCCCGGCGGGGTGTAGGCCGGCAGCCTGGCCTCGGTCCGGTGGCCCTGCTTGTCGTAGAGGTAGCGGGTGACCAGGCCGGTGGCGTCCCGGACGTCGGTCAGTTCGCCGAAGGTGTTGTAGCCCCGGGTGCCGGTGGCCTGCTGGGCGGCGGGGGCGGCGCCGGGGGTGCCGTCCTCGACCGGGGTCGCGGGGGTGCTCGTGGCGGAGAGCCGGCCGAGCAGGTCGTAGCCGTGCGTGGTGGTGTACGCCGGGTCGGCCTGGCCGGGGGCGCCGGGCTGCGGCATGCCGCGCGGGTCGGTGGTGGCGAGGACCCGGCCCTGGGTGTCCCGGCGGAAGCCGGTCACCAGGGCGGTGCCGGCGTCGGGCCGGACGAGCGTGCGGACGAGCTGGCCGGTGGTCTGGTCCCAGACGTTCTCGCGGGTCTCGGTCCGGGTGCCGTCGCTGATCGTGGTCGCGGTGACCAGCCCGGCCGTGTCGTAGGCGCTGGTGGCTGTCCGGCCGAGGCCGCCCGGGTCGGCGGTGGTGGTGGTGAGGCGGTTGGCGGCGTCGTAGGCGTAGGTCGTGGTGCGGGCGGTCGGACCGCTGCCTCGGACGTCCTTGACGACGTTGCCGGCCTTGTCGTACGTGAAGGTGTGGAGGGTGATCTCGCGGGTGCTCGTACCCGCCTGGTTCACCAGGGAGTAGGTCTCGGTGAGCACCAGGTCGTCGGCCGTGTAGGTGTACGTGACCAGGTGCTGCATGGCGTCGGTGGCTGCGGCGAGACGGCCGCCGGCGTCGTAGGCGAAGGTCTGCAGCCGGACGCTGCGGGGCGGCGAGTCGGCGGCGGGGTCGTCGACGAAGTTCTTCAGGTCGACGGCGGTGAGTCGGCCGTTGGTGTCGTAGCCGTAGACGTAGTGCGCGCCGTTCGGGCTCCAGGTGTCGGTGACGTTGCCGAGCTGGTCGTACGTCACGCGCTTGGTGGTGACGCCGTCCTGGGTGACGGTGGTGAGCCGGTCCTGCGCGTCGTAGCCGTAGGTGGTGGTGCGCGGCGCGTCGCCGCCCTGGGCCTGCGCGGTGAGGTCGGTGACGGTGCGGCTCGCCAGGTTGTTGTCCGGGTCGTAGGCGTAGGTCGTGCGGGCCTGGTGGGTGACGCCGGTGACCGGGTTCGTCACGGCGGCGCCGGTCTCGGTGGCCAGGCGGCCGGCCTTGTCGTAGGTGTAGGCGGTGGCCACGCCGTCGGGGTGGGCGGCGTCGGCGACGGTGCGCCGGACCACCCGGCCGAGGTCGTCGAAGAAGGTGTTGAGGATCTGCCCGGCGGGGGTGGTGACCTGGGACTGGTCGCCGCGGTGGGTGTAGCCGTAGGTGGTGGCCCGGCCCGCCGGGTCGGTCACCGAGACGGGGACGTTGCAGGTCGAACCGTTGTACTGCGGGGTGGAGTTGACGTTGGGCGGGCTGAGCACCTCCTGGCAGGCCCAGGTGGTGGTGGTCACCCCGCCGGCCGGTCCGGTCTCGGTGCGCCGGCTGCCGGCCGTGTTGTAGGTCAGGGTGGTGGTGTGGCCGTTGGCGTCGGTGACCTCCAGCGGCACGCCGTTGCGCGGGTCACCGGCCCAGTCGCCGTTGCCGTAGTAGGTGGTCCGCTCGGTCAGCGGCTCCAGCGCGGTCCGGTACCGGGTGGTGGTGGTCAGCTGGTTGGTGCCGAAGTTCCAGCCGTACCGGACGACGTTGCCGTTCTCGTCGACGGCGGACGTGAGGTGCCCGAAGGCGTCGTACCCGAACATCCGGGTCCGGCCGGGTGGCGGCGTCGGCGTGCCGTACCAGCGGTAGGCCAACTGGCCTTCCTGGTTGTACTGGTAGTAGGTGTGGATGCCACGCGGGTCGGTGCGGTGGACGACCAGGCTGGGGGTCGGGCCGCTGGTGTCGGTGGTGCGGTCGTACGTCCAGCCGTTGTCCACGCCGGTGGCGGCGTTGTCGGCCCTGCCCACGTGCTGGACCAGGTTGCCGTCGTAGGCGACCGTGGTGACGTTCTCCGCGCGGGCCTTCTGGACCTTGACCAGCCGGTTGGGGCCGCTGGCCCGGGACGTCTCGTAGGTGTACGCGGTGCAGTTGCCGCCCGGGTCGCAGACCTTGGTCAGGTAGTCGCCGGTGTAGGTGTAGTACCAGGTGACGGCGCCGGTCTCGAAGTGCCGGGAGCTGGTGGAGACCGAGGTGACGTGGCCCCGGTTGTCCCAGTTGAGGAAGAGCCGGCGGTCGGACGACGCCAGGTTGAGCTGCGAGGTGGAGAGCTGCGAGCCCACGTAGTCGCGGTCCAGCCGCAGGTTTCCGGCCCCCTGCTGGCGGGTGATCTGGCGGACCCTGTCCCCCAGGTAGTAGTCCATGCCGCTCATCCGAAGGTGGCCGGCGTCCACCCACTCGCCGAACCCGCTGCCGCCGAACTCCGGGACGAGGGCGCCCCCGGGGTTCCGGCCGAAGTTGACCTTCCGGCCGTCCTCCAGGGCGAGGGTGGAGATGCCGTTCCCCGCGTCGGTGAGGCCCATGTCCCAGATCGACGTCCAGCCGATCCCGAACGAGCCGTTGGTGGAGCCGGCGCTGTTGTACGTCCGCTTGACCTGGAGTCCGATGCCCGGCTGCGGGAGGTCGAAGTCGGTTTCCTGGCGGGTGTAGTTGCCGAGGTAGAGGTTGACGCCGGTGTCGTCCAGGGCGCCCGGGTCGAGGCCCAGGTGGGCGGCGTCGTTCGGCGGCGGGACGACCACCGCGAACATACTCATCTCGCTGAACGGCGAGGTGTAGCCGGCGTCCTGGACGCGGACCCGCCAGTAGTAGGCGGTGTTCCAGCGCAGCGCGTCGGCCGGCGGCGTGAAGCTCGCGATCGTCCCGAAGGCGCCGGGGTGTGCGGCGACGTTGACCATGCCGGAGCCCCAGCAGCCGCCCACCGCGGGGTCGCTGGTCGGGCAGATCTGGAACTCGGCCGAGGTCTGCGTCGTGCCGTCGTCACCGACGAAGGCGGAGACCGTCGGGGTGCGGGTGGAGACGGTCGCACCGACCGCGGGCCAGCCGTCGCTCGCGGTGGGCGCGTAGTGCGGCACGGTCAGCGCGGCGGCCTGGGAGGCCGGCACTCCGTGGGACGAGAAGAAGCCGGCGCCGTTGGTCCGGTCCGCCATGTCGTAGGCCAGTAGGAAGTTCCCGGCCCCGAGGAAGGGGATGACGGCGCTGAGCGTGACGGACTGGCCCGGGGCGACGTCGAACGGCAGGGCGGTGAACGAGGCGGTGTAGTTCACCAGGGTCTGGTCGGACCGGTACAGGTGCAGGCCGAGGTGCTGGCCGGCGGGGGTCCAGGTGAAGTTCGAGGTGTTGGCGACGGTGAGCTGCAGGTACCCGATGGCGTCGTAGCGGGGGGCCAGTTGGAGCTGACCGACCTGGTAGGTGGCTCCGTAGGACTGGGCGGTGGTCTGCGCCGGCGCCTGTGGGGCCGCCTCCGCCTTCGGTGCCGCCTCCGCCTTCGGCGCGGCCAGTTGCTCCAGGGTCAGCGGGGCCGGGCCGGCGGGCGAGCGGCGCCGCTTGCCGGTGTCGTCCACCTCGGGCTGCGGGATGCGGTACTCGGGCAGCGCCTGCCGGGCCGCCAGCTCGTCGAGCTTCCTGCGGTGCTCCTCGGCGTCCGGCGCCGCGGCCGGCCCGGGGGCGGGCTTGCGGGGCGCGTCGGCCGCCTTGATCTCGGCGGCGATCCGGGCGCGCTCCTGCCCGAGCGGGCTGTCGTCGGCGGCCGGCACCTGCGTCGGCGGCGGCTCGGGGGTGCGCGGATCCGCGCTCACCCGGCCGGGCGGCAGCGGTGCGGAGACCACCGCGCGGTCCTTGGGCGCGGCCCAGGCGGCGGCCGGCGGGATGCCGAGACCGACGGCGACCAGCGCCAGGATGAGCAGTTGTGCGACACGACGCGCGGCCGGGCCGTCGCCGATCTTTCCGTACCAGTGCGAGTTCACGGCCCCACCCCAGGATCGCCGGACGCTTGGGTTGCCCGGAACGCTCGGGTCTCACGGAGCGCTCGGGTTGCACAGAGATCGTTCGGAACCTACCGATCCTTGTGCCCCAAGCCCAGGGGTGCCCCCGAACGGTTCCCTCCCGTTCAGGAACCCGTGACAACTCCGCGACCGGCGGGGCGGGGGTCGGCGCGGCGGCCGGGCCGGGGCGGACCGCGGTGGTCGCCGCGGCACAAAACCGGCCCGGGCCAGGACGCCTGTGGGAGCGTCCGGGCCCGGGCCTGAGGGTTTTCCGGGAATGGTTCAGGAAGCGGCGGCACCGACCGGGGTCGCGCCGACCGGGGTGACCTCGACGAGTCCGGTCTCGCCGAAGGTGAGCTTGCAGGTGTCGGCCCGGTAGGTGGAGACCGCGAGGGCGACCAGGCGGCCGGCCGCCGCGTACTGGGTGGTCATCACCAGGACCGGGGAGCCGGGCGGGCGCTCCAGCAGCGCGGCCTCGCCGGCCTCGGCGACGCCCAGCTCGACCGAGCGGGACTCGCCGTCGACCTCCAGCCGCTCCAGCTGGCGCAGCACCGAGCGGGCACGGTCGCTCTCGGCCCGGAAGCCGGGCAGGTGCGGCAGCGCGGCGGCGGGCACGTGCAGCGACTCGCTCGCCACGGTCTGCCCCTGGACGAGGCGGACCCGGCGGACGGTGTGGACGGTGGCGCCCTCCGGGACACCGAGCGCCACGGCCAGCCGGCCGGCGGCCGGGGCGGTGGTGCAGTCGACGGTGCGCCACGCCTGGCTGCGGGGGGCGCCGGGCCAGCCCTCCTCCTGCCGGTTGACCGGCACGCCGACCCGGGGGGCGGCGATCAGGGTGCCGATGCCGCGCCGGCGGACCAGGCGGCCCTCCAGCTCCAGCTGGTCGAGCGCCTGCCGCAGGGTGGCCCGGGCGACGCCGAAGCGGGCGGCGAGCTCGCGCTCGTTGGGGAGGATCTGACCGGTGGAGAACTCCGTGTCGATGGCGCGGAGCAGCACCGTGCGCAGGTGCCAGTACTTCGGTTCCGGTACGGCCGTGAGCTGCCCTGTCGTCCCCACCGCGTCCTCCACCCTGTTCTCTTCAGTCTGCGGAAAGAGGGCGGATCCGGCCCGCTGTCCGCTGTTGCGGCAGGTGGGAGAGCGGGCTTTTTCCGTCCTTCTTTATTAAAGGTCCTTGCAGTAAGTGACACTAGGGGCTGTGCCGGGAGATGGTCAAGACCAATGGCGGCGCTCGACGTGGTTGCCGCACAGTTTCATGGTGCGTTCACGACAGCTCCGCAAGCGGACGCGTCGGATGACACCCCCCGCCGGGCCTCTCGGTAGGCTGCTCGGGTGATCGTGGTGACGAGTGTGAACGTGAACGGAATCCGGGCTGCGGCCAAGAAGGGCTTCATCGAGTGGCTGGCCGCCACCGAGGCGGACGTGATCTGCCTGCAGGAGGTGCGCTCCGAGCCCGGGCAGCTGCCGGTCGAGCTGCGCGACCTGGACGGGTGGCACGCGGCCTGGGCCCCGGCCGCCACCAAGGGCCGGGCGGGCGTCGCAGTGCTCTCCCGCCGGGAGCCGAGCCGCACGGTGGTCGGCTTCGGCTCCGAGGAATTCGACAATTCGGGCAGATATCTCGAAATCGACCTCCCCGGCCTGACCGTGGCCAGCCTCTACCTCCCCTCCGGCGAAGTGGGTACCGAACGCCAGGAGGAGAAGGAACGCTTCATGGCGGAATTCCTCACCCACCTCGGCGCCCTCCGCACCCGGGCCGCCGCGGACGGCCGGGAGGTCGTGGTCTGCGGCGACTGGAACATCGCCCACCGCCCCGAGGACCTCAAGAACTGGAAGGCCAACCAGAAGTCCGCCGGATTCCTCCCCGAGGAACGCGCCTGGCTCTCCCGCGTCTTCGACGAGGCCGGCTACGTGGACGTCGTCCGCCGCCTCCACCCCGACGGCACCGGCCCGTACACCTGGTGGTCCTATCGCGGCCGCGCCTTCGACAACGACACCGGCTGGAGGATCGACCTCCAGGTCGCCACCCCCGGTCTGGTCGCCAAGGCCACCGACGCCCGCGTCGAACGCGCCGACACCCACGCCGAACGCTGGTCCGACCACGCCCCGGTCACCGTGGCCTACGACCTCGAGTCCTGACCACCCGTTGACGGCCGCGACAGCGGCCAGGTCCGTCCACCGTGGTCGGCCGTCCGACCTCCGTGCAGGTCGCTGCCCATGCCACCGACCCAGCCACCGACACCGACTACGACCAGTGGTGGTCCCCCTCGACCACACCGGCCACCGCCGGTACGCCTGAGCCACCGCTCCGGCGACCCCGGGACCCGGGATCGCCCGGGTCGGGCAGGGGGTGTGGCCCCGGGGGTGCACTTTCGGGGATGGGAGCGGCGGGTGCCGGCGGTGTAGGGAGAAGAGGCAAGGCAGCGGTAGGCGACCGGGAGGGCCAGTGCGCGCGAGGGCGGACGATCGCAGGGGGAACGGCGGCGAGCGGGCCGGCGGAGGTGACCGCAAGGCCCGGGAGACGCGGGTGAGCGGGCCCGTGGCGGAGGCGATGTCCCCGGAGCAGGCCCGTGAGCTGCAGCGGAGCATCGGCAACGCGGTCGTGGCCCGGATCGCGCGGGGCGGGCGGGGCGAACACGATTCGGACCCTGTCCAGCGGTCCGGTGTGCACGAGGTGCTGCGGGGGGCCGGGCGGCCGCTCCAAGGGCCGGTGCGCGAGGAGATGGAGGGGCGGCTAGGGGCGGACTTCTCCGATGTGCGGCTGCACACCGGCGCGGCGGCCCAGCGGTCCGCCGCCGAGATCGGTGCGCGGGCCTACACGTCCGGCAGGGACGTCGTCATCGGGCACGGGGGCGGCGACCGGCACACCCTCGCGCACGAGCTGACGCATGTGATCCAGCAGCGGAAGGGGGCCGTCGCCGGTACCGACCGGGGGGACGGGCTGCGGGTCAGCGATCCCGGTGACTCCTTCGAACGCGACGCCGAGGCCAACGCGCGACGCGTGATGGCGCGGCCGGCCGGTCGGCCGGATGCGGTCCGGCGGGCGGAGCCGGGCGGCGGCGCCGCAGGGGACGGCGGGCCCGCCGTGCAACGGAAGCTGGGGTTCGAGACGGAGATCGACATGCCCGTCGAGACGTCCGGCGGCGCGGCGTACGAGGGCGACACCGACCTGGCCCAGAGCACCGCGGGGGACTTCAAGCTGGTCTCCGACAAGCGGTCGTTGCGCGACGGGGCCGACTACTCGAACGTGGAGTTCGTGACCGGGGCCGTCCCGGTGGTCGGCACGGGGAGCGAGTCCGGGCCGGCGGCCCTCGATCGGCTGGTCGACGAGATCAGGACGGTGCGCGAGGCGTTCTACCGGGAGACCGAGAAGACCCCCTTGGCGGACCTGGGCCTGGAGCTGGAGATCCTGCCCGCAGGGCAGGACGCCCGGATCGCCCCGGATCTCGACTTCCCGAACTACGCCGGCGCCCAGGGCATGGGCGACGGGCTGTTCGTCCACTACTCGGTCGGTGTGCCACTGGCCGGGATGCCGATGTTCTTCGATCACCTCCGGGGTGCCGCTCCCCACGTCCAGGGGGCGCCGCTCCCCCGCGCCCGGTTCCGGCTCTCGCAGGCGAGGACGTTCGCCGGCCAGGTCGTGGCCCGGTACGAACAGGGCCAGGCGTCGGCGCGCAAGCGCAAGCGGCTGGAGACGGACGCCCTGGACGGCTACAGCCAGCTGTTCTTCACCCAGGTCGCGGCCATGGCCGACTACCTCGCGCAGGATCAGGACCAGGGCCAGATCAAGAACCTGACGGTCGTGCTGTCCCGGTCCCGGCTCACGGACGTCCGCGCGCTCCTCGACCCCGGGTTCCAGGACTTCCTGCGGGACGACAGCGAGGTGATCGTCGACCTGCTCGCCCAGTTCCAGGAGGATCCCGGCGACGGCAGTGCGAACCTGGAGTTCCGCGACGAAGCCACCCGGGAGATCGACGGCCTCCCGGTGACCCTCCTCCAATTCGCCGAGTCGACGCTGAAGGGCGTCCCCCAGGTGCCCCAGCAGAGCGTGTTCGGCGGGATGAACCAGATCGACCCGCACGAGGAGGAGGGCGCCATGATGGTCCCCTTCGAGATCCGGACCATGGGCTCCCTGATGAAGACCTGGGACGAGCTCAAGACCGAGCTGCGCGACCTGGCGGGCTGGGCGGAGGAGGCGTACCAGCACGACCGGACGCTGGCCGGCGACACGGCCCGCAGGCGCACCGGTTCGTGACGCGCACCGGTGCGTGACACGTACCGGCATCCGGCGAGGGCCGGCCCGTGACACGGGCCGGCCCTCGGTACTCCCCGACACGCCGGGGACGGCCGCTGCCCCTCCCGGCGTCCGAACGGTCGGACGGGCGCCGGGAGGGATCGGATTCAGCCGTATTTGAGTGACCGTCAGATTCACGTTCGAACGCCGGGCCGGAGCTTCCCAGGGCCGCCGAAATGAGAATGTACAGTCACGAGCAGGGTGCCTTCCCAGCCTCCGAACCGTCGGTTTTCGGCCGGAACGAGTGAGGCTCACCTTTTCTCACGGGACAACCTGACAGACCATGCGTGTGGCATCTGTTCACCTGAGGTCGCTCAACACGCCGCTCACGTTGAGGACCTCGTGGCACTCCTGGGCCTGCACGCCGGTGGCCGGAGTTCCCGGCTTCGCGCAGGTCACCTGGACCGTCACGGTCTGGTTCTCAGTGATCCTGATGGGGGTGACCCAGTGGTAGTCCTGGTTACGGAACGTCTCCAGCGCGATCGTCGTGATCTTGCGGTCGCCGAAACCGATCGTCACGACGCCCTCGTCGCCCTGGAAGTTGGCGACGACGATGTCCGTGATCCCGAACGTCTTGCCCACGGGCACGACGTAGGTGCCGACCTTGGTCTCCCCGCCGGCCGTCGTCAGGTCGATGGTGGCCGAACCCTGCTGTCCGCCGCCCGGTCCGGTCCCGGTGTCGCCGCCCGTTCCCGTTCCCGTTCCCGTTCCCGTTCCGGTACCGGTACCGCCCGCGCCCGCGCCGGGCAGGGCGCTCCCGGCCCCGGAGCCCGGCTGCCCGGGGCTCGCCACCGGGGTCCGGCCGCCGGCCGGCGCCTCGGTGGGGGTCGACTGCTGCTGGACCGCCTGGTCGGCGGCCTCCCTCGCGGTGCTGCGCACGGCGGGACGCACCAGCAGGAACCAGGCCAGCAACAGCGCGAGGAGCGCCGCCAGGGCCGCCAGCAGCCAGGTCGGGAAGATCGGTATCTGGACGAACTCGGCCTCCGGCCGCGGTCGCTCCCGGTCGTCCTCGCCGGCGTCGTCGGCCCGGGCCCCGGCCTTCGCCCCGGCCTTCGCCTCGGTCTCCGCCACGGTGACGGTGAACGGCCAGGTGGCCGGCTTCCCGAACCACACGGGCTTCCCGGCGCGGACCCGCAGCGCCACCTCCACCGACTCACCCGGCTCCAGCTTCGGAGCCGCGGGGCGGACGTCGAACTTCAGGTCCTCGCCGGGCTGGGCCGGGGTGAATCCCACCTGGACGGGGCGGTTGCCCTCGTTGTGGACGGCGAGGCGGTAGCGTCCGCGCAGCCAGCCGCGGCGGCGCTTGGGAGCGCTCTCGGCCCGAAGCTGCCGGAATCCCTCGACCCGCACGGTGGTCTCGGGGACCTTGACCGCCTCGGGGTGCTCGGTGGGCAGGACCCGCACGGCCAGGGGCACCTCGCCCGCCCGCACCCGCGGCGAACGCGGGGGCGCCAGGCGGATGGTCACCGTTTCCGAGGTGCCGGGGTAGAGGGAGACGCGGTCGGGCTCGACCGTCGTCCAGGCAGCGCAGTCACCGACGACTTCCAGGCGGTACGCCTCGACGATGTCGCCGTCGTTGCGAACGGTCAGGCTGGTGGTCGCGGTACCGCCCGGTGTCACCGTCACCGACGGAATGTCGAGGCCGGGCGCGCCGGGGCTGGGAGTGGCTGCTGGGGTCGTCACGCCGCGACGCTACGCCGCCGCCCCGCCCACCTCCACGGACGCGGGGGCAAGGCCCCGGGCAGCCGCGATGCCCCCGCGAACTCCGCCCAACTCCTGTGTCCAGGAGCTTTGTTGCCTTTGGGCCCCGCAGTACTCCCCTCATACGCATCATGGAACAGGTACGCCTCATGCTCCACACCGACCTCATCGGCACCGTCCACCCGTCCGGCACCGGCACCACGCGGCCGACCGTCCCGCCCCAGGGCCGCGCCCCGGCCCACAGCCCGGCCCACGCCCGGGCCGCGCACGACGCCGCGGCCGGCGAGCCCGGCGGACGGGTCACCGTGGCCGTGTACGCCTCGGACCCGGTCCTGTACGTCGGGATCGTCCAACAGCTGCGCCAGCGGCCCGAGGTAGAACTGGTCGACGACGCCGACGCGCACGAGGCGCGGGTCTCGCTCGTCGCCGTGGACAGCGTGGACGACGAGACGGCCGCCCTGCTGTACCGGCTGCGCCACAACTCCGCCACCCGCACCGGACTCGTGGTCGGCACCTTCGAATCGGGTGACGCCTTGCAGCGCGCCATCGAGTGCGGAGTCACCGCGGTGCTGCGGCGCGCGGAGGCCGATCAGGACCGGCTGCTGCGGCTGGTCCTGGCGATGGCGAACGGTGAGGGCGTCCTACCCGGCGACCTGCTCGCGAAGCTCCTCGACCACGTCGGCAGCCTGCAGCGGTCGGCCCTCGACCCGCACGCCGCGTCCCTGTCCACGCTGACCCCGCGCGAGGCGGACATGCTGCGCCTGGTGTCGGAGGGCCTGGACACCGCGGAGATCGCGCGCAACACCTCGTACTCCGAACGGACCGTCAAGAACGTCCTGCACGAGGTCATCACCCGGCTCCAGTTGCGCAACCGCTCCCACGCCGTCGGCTACGCGCTGCGCAACGGGCTGATCTGACCGGACCGGCACCGGCTGCCCGAAAGCGCAGCCGGTGCTTCCCCCGAGCGCGGCCCCGGGGCCCTGCCGGTCCGCGGCCGCGGACCGGCAGGGTGGCACCGTCGGACATGGATGCTGGACCGGACTGTGAGGTGGACCGTGATGGGCACGGGTGGCTCCGGCCGTCGGCGAGACCGCTGGGGCAGGGCCGGTGCGGCGCTGCTGCTGGTGCCTCTGCTCGCGGTGACGACGGCCGCCGGCCCGGGCGGCGCCGGGGACCGGCCCCCCGCGGACGGCACCGGGGCCCGGGCCGCGGCGGCCGATGCCGGGGAGAGCCGGATCGCGTACGCCGGTACCCGCCACCGGAGCCTCGGCCGGGTGGCGACGGACACGACGAGCCCCCCGCTGTTCGGCGAGGGCCCGGCGCACTTCGACGTCCAGCCCGCCGCCCTGGGCGACCGGCTGGTCTTCGCGAGCCGCCGCGACGAGCAGGCCCCGCAGGTCTACCTGCGCTCCGCCGACGGCTCGGTGCACCGCCTGACCAGCGGTCTGGACGCGGCGAACCCGCGGCTGACGCCGGACGGCCGGTCGGTCGTCTTCGACGCGGCCCGGCCCGCCGGGGCCGGTGGCACCCAGCGCGACCTGTGGCTCGTGCGCACCGACGGCAGCGGCCTCACCCGGCTGACCGACACCCCCGCGAACGAGGAGCACCCCACGGTCTCGCCCGACGGCGCGCGGCTGGCGTACTCCTCCGACGCCGATCGGGCCGCCGGCCGCCAGGTCTACGTCCGGCCGCTTCGGGGCGGGCCCGCCACCCGGGTCTCCGACCCCGCCGACGGCGCGGGCACCGAGCCGGTGTGGAACCCGGTGGACGGGCCGGCGACCCGGGACCGGATCGCCTACACCGCCACCGGACCGGACGGGCCCCGGCTGCGGTGGACCGACGGGCGCACCGGCGGGCCGCTGCTGGCGGGCCCGCGGGCCCAGTGGCGCACGCACGGGGCAGCCTGGCTGCCCGACGGGAACGACCTGCTCTTCCTCAGCCCGGACCGGACCTGTAGCTGCGAGGGCGACTGGGACCACGTCTTCCGGGTGGGAGCGCTCTCGGAGGACGAACCGAAGGTGGTGCTCAGCGAGGACCGCGAGGTCGGACCGGCCACCTGGCTCGGCCCGCTCCAGGGCGGTGGCGCGGTGGTCGAACGCGTCTCGGCGGACGGCCCGCACGTGGTGACCCTGCAGGACGTCCGGCCGGACGGCTCCGACCCCCGTGACCTCAACCGGACCGTCCTCAAGGAGGACCCGGCGGCCGACACCGAGACGGATCCGGCGAAGGACCCGCTGTTCCGGCCCGCCGCCGGGTACGACCCGTGGACCGAGCGGCAGAACTACACGCCCGACGGCCGCCGGATCGTGGTGACCCGCTTCGAGGACGCGCCGGCCGGACCGAACCTGCCGGCCGGGCGGATCGAACGGATCTGGATCGCGGACGCCGACGGCTCCGGCCCGACGGCGCTCCCGCTGGCGGGCCGCGGCCCCAGGGACTGGGACACCGATCCGACGTTCTCCCCGGACGGCCGGTACCTGGCCTTCACCCGGACCTCCCCCGGCGGGGTCGGCGGCGCCTCCGGTCCCGGACGGATCCTGATCGCGGACGCCGCCACCGGCGCGGTCCGGGGCGTGATCGTCCCGCCCGAGGGGCAGCTCCAGGGCGGCGACGCCCAGCCCACCTGGTCCTCCGACGGCTCGACCCTGGCGTTCACCCGCAACCAGGTGATCAACGGTGGCGGGGGCAACAAGCACGTGTGGACCGTGCCCGTGGACCGTCTGGACCGCCTGGACCGGCAGCGCGACCTGAGCGCCGCCCACTGCCCCGGCGCCTGCGAGGTCATCGACGACAGCCCGGCGTTCTCACCGGACGGCGCCACCATCGCCTTCAACCGCAAGAACGGCGCCGGCCGGGTCGACGAGCGCAACGGGATCCTGCTGGTCGCCGCGGCGGGCGGCGCCTGCCGGGTACTGCTGCCCGACGCGGCCCGCGACCGGCCGGGGGCCTGCGGCCGGGAGCTGCCCGACACCACCTCCACCGGGCCCTTCCAGCCCCGCGACGCCGCCTGGAGCTCCGACGGCAGGACGCTGGTGATCAGCTCCCGGGCCGCCCTCGCCGCCAACAGCCCGGAGAAGCTGTCCCTGGTGGACGCGGTCTCCGGGGCCCGCACCCCGCTCACCGCCGGGCTGCCGGGACGCCAGAAGGAACCGGGCGTCCAGCAGTCCGTGGACCTCGCGGTCCAGGCACCCGGCACGACCGCGCCGCTCACCGCGGGCGACTCCGGGACCGTCCGGGTGGACGTCGTCAACCACGGCCCGGCCGCCTCGCCCGGGACGAGGCTGACCGTCGCGCCCCCGGCAGGGGTGATCGTCACGGGCCTCGCCGCGCCCGGCGCCGTCTGCGACGCGGCGGCGCTGGTCTGCGCCCTGGGCGTGGTGCGCCCGGGCGACACCGTGCCGGTCACGGTCACCGTCACGGGGGTCGAGCCCGGCGACCAGCCCCTGGACTGGTCGGTCACCGGTGCCGTCCTCGACCCCCGTCCCAGCGACAACACCGGCCGGACCGTGGTGCCGGTGCGCCCGGCGCCGGCCCCGCCGACGCCCGGTCCGACCCCGACCCCGACCCCGACAGCGGCCCCGACAGCGGCCCCGACGCCGACCCCGACCCCGACAGCGGCCCCGACGCCGACGGCGGATCCGCCGCCGAACCCGGTGCCGCCGCCCCCGGTACTTCCGCCGCCTCCGACACCCGCCCCCGCTCCGCCGGCCCCGCCGCCGGTCCGCACGCCCCCGCCACTGCCGCCCGAGCCGCCGGCCGGCCCCGGGCTGAGCATCACGGCGCAGCCGAACCCCGGCTACGTGGGTGGTCGCGTGGTCCTCACGTACACCGTTCGCAACGGCCGCGAAGGGCTGGCCACCGGTCTGCGGCTCCGCGTGGGCCTGCCCGGGGGCGTGCCCCACGACGGGCCGCCGCCGGGCTGCGACCGGGCCTGGGTGTGCGCGCTGCCCGACCTCGCCCCGGGCGCCCGGACCGTCGTCCAGGTCGTCCTCAGCCCCGATCAGGCCCTCACCGGCCTGGTGACCGGCTCCCTGACCACCACCGGCACGGACGCCGACCCCGGGGACAACGAAGCCCGTCAGCAGCTGCGGATCCTCCAGCCGCGCATCGTCGCGGTCCCGCCGATCGGCAAGCCCGGTTTCGTCACCTCGGTACGCGGTGAGGACTTCCCGCCCGGCGCGCCGGTGCGGTTCACCTGGCAGCCGGGCATCACGGCCGCGGCGGCCCCGACCGTCCCCGGCCCGGACGGCCGGTTCATCGGCCAGTTGCTGATCCTCGCCAAGGATCAGACCGGCCCCCGGGTCATCACCGCGAGCGGCCCCGGCTTCTCCCCGGTGCGGACCGGCTTCCTGGTGGTCAGCGGCACCGTCCAGCCGCCCAACGAGATGATCCGCCGATGATCCACGAGGTCGACGAGGCGTTGCGCCGGCTGCTCGCGGAGTCCGGCCTGGACGCGTCGGGCGTCGACGTGGTGTTCGACGCGCCGACCCGCGACTGGGCGGCCCGCCGCAGCGCCCCGACGGTGTGCGTGTTCCTGTACGACGTCCGCGAGGACCACACCCGGCGCGCCAGCGGCGCGGGTGAGGTGTACGACGCGGACGGCTTCCTCGCCGCGCGCCGCGCCCCGGCCCGCTGGTTCGAGCTGACGTACCTCGTCACCACGTGGGCGAGCCGGCCGCAGGACGAACACCGGCTGCTCTCCCAGGTGCTGACGTGTCTGGTGTCCACCGACGCGCTGCCACCGCGCCTGCTCACCGGCTCGCTCGCCGAACTCGGCCTCATCGTGGGCCTGGACGGCGGCGGCACCGGGCTCGACGCGCCCGCCGCCTCCGACGTGTGGTCGGCGCTGGGCGGCGAGCTCAAGCCGTCGCTGGGGCTGCGGGTGAGGGCGCCGCTGGCCGGGGCCACCACTGCCGTCGCCCCACCGGTCACCGAGGGGCTCGTGGTCCGCGCCGCGGCCCGGACCGCACCGGAGGAGCCGGGGGCCGCGCGGCGCCTGCGCTACACGGAGGTGGCCGAGCCCGGTCCGGAGGGCTTCGGCGGCTCCCGGGAGCGGGGGCCGGCCCCCGCCCGCCGCCGACGCGGGGAGCGGCAGCCGTGACGCGGACCCTGGAACCCGCGGCCGCGACGCCGACCCCGGTCCCGTACCTGTGGGCGCGGCTGCGGGTCGTCGAGGAGCGGGTGCGCGAGGCCGTCGCGATCCGGCGCGCGCTCGACCCCGATCCGGACGATCCGTACCGCGGCCAGTTCCTCACCCCCGAGGCGGTCGCCCGCGTCCTGGACGAGGGACACCGGCCCGCTCCGCCCGCCCTGCCCGGTCCGGACGCGCCGCCGCCCGGCTCGCCGCTGGCCGTGCTCGCCGCCCGCTTCGCCCTGGCGCCCCTGGACCTGGACCTGCTGCTGGTGGCCCTGGCCCCGGACCTCGACACCCGCTTCGAGCGGCTCTACGGCTACCTCAACGACGACCTGACGCGCCGCCGGCCCACCGTCGGACTCGCCCTCGAACTGTGCGGGCACCGCGGGGTGGCGGCGGCCCGGTTCCGGCTGGCTCCCTCCGCGCCGCTCGTCGCGGGCGGTCTGCTGGAGGTCACCGAACCCGAACGGCCGCCCCTGTCCCGGGTGCTGACCGTCCCGGACCGCGTCACCTCGCACCTGCTGGGCGACACCGCGCCCGACCCGCTGCTGACCGGTGTGCTCGGCCGTCCGGCCGGTGATCCGGCCGTCGACCCGGCCGAGCTGCGCCGGGCCGCCGCCGCGGCCGGGACCGGCAGCGGCCATGTCCACCTGCGCAGCCGGGGCGGCGATGCCGAGGGGCTGGCCGTCGCCGCGCTGCGGGCGGGCGGGCTGCCGCCGCTGGCCCTGGACCCGGCGGCGCTGTCCCATGACCCCCGGGGCGTGCCGGCCGTCGCCCGGGCCGTCGCACGCGAGGCCCGGCTGCTGGGCGCGGGCGTCCTGCTGGGGCCGCTGGAGGAGCTCCCCGACCGGCCCGACGAGCGGGCCAGGGTCCTGCGCACGCTGTGCGACGCCCTGCGCGGCCTCCCCTTCCTCACCCACGGGACCGGCGGCTGGGAACCCGCCTGGGCGGCCGACACCCCCGTCACCCTGACGGTGGCGGCCCCCGCCCCCGACCGGCAGGTCGCACGCTGGCGGCACGCACTGGAGCGGGCCGGCGAGCAGCACGGCGCGGGGGGCGACGAGGGCGTCGGCGAGGACGGGGCCGAGGCGCTCGCCCGGTCCGTCGCCGCGCACCGCCTGGACGCCGGGCAGCTGCGGAGGGCCGCCGGCACCGCGGTGCGCACGGCCGCGCTCGACGGCCGCCCGGTCTCCCCCGACGACCTGCGCACGGCCGTCCGGGCCCAGAACGGCGCGGGGCTCGCCCGCCTCGCCCGCCGGGTCGAACCCGCGGTGGGCTGGGACGACCTGGTGCTCCCCGCCCCCACCCACCGCAGCCTGCGGGAGCTCGCGGTGCGCGCCCGCCACCGCGAACAGGTGCTCGGGCAGTGGGGCATGCGGCCCGGCGGCGGGCGGGGGCGCGGGGTGATCGCGCTGTTCGCGGGTTCGTCCGGTACCGGCAAGACGATGTCGGCCGAGGTGGTGGCGGCCGACCTGGGCATGGACCTGTACGTGGTGGACCTCTCCACGGTGGTCGACAAGTACGTCGGTGAGACCGAGAAGAACCTGGAGCGGATCTTCACCGAGGCCTCCGCCGTCAACGCGGTGCTGCTGTTCGACGAGGCGGACGCGATCTTCGGCAAGCGTTCGGAGGTCAAGGACGCCCACGACCGGCACGCCAACATGGAGTCGGCGTACCTGCTCCAGCGGATGGAGTCCTTCGACGGCATCGCCGTCCTGACCACCAACCTGCGCGCCAACCTGGACGAGGCCTTCACCCGCCGCCTGGACGTGGTCGCGGACTTCCCGGTGCCCGACGCCGACCAGCGCCTCGCCCTGTGGGACCGCTGCCTGGGCGACCGGGTGCCCCGGGGCGACGACCTCGACCTCCACTTCTGCGCGGACCGGTTCGACCTGGCCGGAGGCTCCATCCGGGCCTGCGCGGTGACCGCCGCGTACCTCGCCGCCGAGTCGGGTGGACCGCTGACGATGGCCCAGACGGTGGCGGCGGTCGCGCAGGAGTACCGCAAGCTCGGCCGGCTGGTGCTGGAGGGCGAGTTCGGATCGTACGTGGCCCAGGTCACGCGGGTCTGAACCGGGGCGGCCGACGGGCCGTCGCGGCGGGCCGGGGAGGGCCGGGGAGGGCAGCGCCCTTGCCCCCGGGCAGGTCCCCCGGTCCCTCCCGCCGGCCGCGGCCCGCCGGAAAGGCTGGGGGCGGGGCGCGGCGGCGCGCGACCGGGTCCGTCGACGGCGTTCAGCCGTCCGCCGTCCGCCGTCCGTAGAACCTGGCCGGAGATCCACCGAAGACCGTCCACCGAAGCTGTCCACCGAAGACCGGTGACACGAAGGAGCGAGCATGCCGACGTACCTCACCCCGGGGGTCTACGTGGAGGAGGTGCAGTCCGGTGCCCGCCCGATCGAAGGGGTCGGCACCGCCGTCGCCGCGTTCGTCGGGTTCGCCCGGACCGGCCCGTTCCACGAGCCGACGCTCGTCACCAGCTGGGACCAGTACTCCCAGCGCTTCGGCGGGTTCACCGAGGGTGCCTACCTGCCCCACGCGGTCTACGGGTACTTCGCCAACGGCGGCGGCGCCGCGTACGTCGTCCGGGTCGGCGGCTCCGACCGGGACAGCTCCGCGCCCGCCGCCGCGGGCCCCGAGCAGCCCGCGGCGGAGCCCGTCGCGCTCGGCGGGTTCCTGGTCGCGGCCCGGCCGGGCGTCACCGGCCTCTCGGTGGAGATCGCCGACGCGGACGGCGAGAACCCGCCCGAGGACCGGTTCAGGCTGCTGGTCCACCGCGACGGGGCGGTGGCCGAGACCTTCGAGGTGTCGGCCCGCCGGAACGTCAAGGGCTACCTCGTCACCCAGGCCCGCGGCTCGGCGCTGATCGAGGTCACCGAGCAGCGCGGCACCGCCCAGGGCCGGCCCGCGAACCAGACCGCGGCCCTGCCCGACGCCCCCACAGCCGTACCCGCCCCGGCCGTCGGCCAGGGCGCGGCGGCCCGGCTCGACCCGGCCGAGTACGTCGGCGACGCGGCGGCCCGCACCGGGCTCGGCGGCCTGGAGACCATCGACGAGATCACCATGGTCGCGGTGCCCGACCTGATGGGCTCCCACCAGCGCGGTGACATCGATGCCGAGGGCGTGCGCACCGTCCAGCTCGCCGTGATCTCGCACTGCGAGCAGATGGGCGACCGGGTCGCCGTCCTGGACGCCCCGCCCGGTCTCTCCGCACAGCAGGTCCGGACCTGGCGCAACGACGAGGCGGGCTACGACTCCCGCTACGCCACCCTCTACTACCCGTGGATCCGGGTCTTCGACCCGGCCGCCGGGCGCAACGCCACCGTCCCGCCGAGCGGCCACATCGCCGGCGTGTGGGCGCGCAGCGACGCCGAGCGCGGGGTGCACAAGGCCCCCGCCAACGAGGTGATCCGCGGCGCGGTCGACCTGGAACTGCGTCTGAGCAAGGGCGAGCAGGACCTGCTCAACCCGATCGGGGTGAACTGCGTCCGGGCCTTCCCCGGCCGGGGCATCCGGATCTGGGGCGCCCGCACCCTCTCCTCCGATCCGGCCTGGCGCTACCTGAACGTGCGCCGCCTCTTCAACTACCTGGAGGAGTCCATCCTCCTGGGCACCCAGTGGGTGGTCTTCGAGCCGAACGACGACCGGCTCTGGTCGAGCATCCGGCGCAACGCCACCGCGTTCCTCACCGAGGAGTGGCGGCGCGGCGCGCTGTTCGGGCGGACGGCCGCGGAGGCGTTCTACGTCAAGTGCGACCGGGACAACAACCCGCAGGAATCGATCGACCAGGGCCGCGTGATCTGCGAGATCGGCGTGGCACCGGTCAAGCCGGCCGAGTTCGTGGTGTTCCGGCTGGCGCAGTTCTCCGACAGCACCAGCCTCATCGACGAGTGACCCGCAGGTCCGGCGCTCCCGGGACCGCCGGGACGAGCAGCAAGGAAAGGTGACAGACAGTCATGGCAGAGGGCGATGCTCTTTCCACCCATATCTTCGGCGTTCAGCTCGGTGGCTACCTGGTCGAGTCGATCCAGGAGATCAGCGGCCTGACCGTCGAGGAGGAGGTCGTCGAGGTCCGGCAGGTCAGCAAGGACGGCAAGCAGATCATCCGCAAGCAGCCCGGCGCCCGTCAGGCCGGCGAGGTCACGATCACCCGGGGACTCGACAAGAGCAGCGAGTTCACCACGTGGATCAAGGAGACCCTGAACAACGGGGCCGTCGACACCGCTCGGCAGAACCTCACCATCGAGATCAAGGACTCCACGGGCGAGACCGTCCGGCGCATCCAGCTGATGAACGGCTGGGCCTCCAAATGGGAGGGCCCCTCCCTCAAAGCCGGCGAGTCCGCTGCGGCCACGGAGTCCGTGACCATCGTGTTCGAGGAGATCATCGTCGAATGAGGCGACGTACGGTGACGGCGGGCAGCCTGGAGGAGATCCTCCAGGCCACGGCGCCCGCCCCGGCCCCGGCACCGCCGACGGCACCCCCCGCCGGCGCTCCGGCGCGGCGCGAGGAGCACGCGCTGCGCACCGAGTTCGAGTTCGAACTGCCGCGCGGGTACGTGGACGAGGCGGGCACCCTGCACCGCCACGGCTCGATGCGCCTGGCCACCGCCCGCGACGAGCTGCGGCCCCAGATCGACCTGCGGGTCAAGGAGAACCCGGCGTACCTGAGCGTGGTACTGCTCAGCCAGGTCATCACCCGGCTCGGCACCGTCACCGACGTGCACGCCGGGGTCGTGGAGCGGATGTACGCGACCGACGTCGCGTTCCTCCAGGACTTCTACCGGCGCGTCAACAGCGAGGGCCACACCCGAGCGGCGGTCACCTGCCCGCACTGCGACGGCGGCTTCGAGGTCGACCTCTCCGGTGGGCGCCTGGGGGAATCGTGACGTACGCGCTCCCCCGGCTCAGGGAGGAGATCGCGTACATCGCCTACCACTTCCACTGGCAACGCGACGAGATCCTCGACCTGACCCATGCCGAACGCCGGCAGTGGGTCACCGAGATCGCTCAGATCAACTCCCGAATGAACGAAGGAGGTTGAGCAAATGGCGTGGCGGGACAGGGTCCGCCGGCGCGGTGCCGTGCCGAGCGGCGCGCCCTCGGACGGCGTGGGCACGGGTGCGGCGGGCGCGGCGGGTGCGGCGGGTGCGGTCCGGGAGACTGCCGCCGGCCGGGGCCCAGGCGTGCCCGCGGACTGGGACGGCGGCTGGCGCCGCACCGCGCCACCCCTCCTGACCGTGTCCCGGGCGCCGATGAGCGTCAGTGACGGACTCGCCTTCCGGGACGGGCTGGCCGCCTGGCGCGATCCGTCCTTCGACACCGGCCTCGCCCACGCCCTGCTGCCGACCGCCCCGACCGGCCTCGTCCGCGGCATCGCCCGCCCCGCCGTCGCGCACCCCACCCACAGCGGAGGCGGCCCGCTGCTGCTCAGAGCGCTGCGCCCGTCCGACGCGGACGCCGCGCCGGGGGCGGGGACGGGGGCGGGGACGGGGACGGGGGCACCACAGCCGGAGGCACCTCCCGCACCGCGTGCGCGGGCCACCGGGCGGGCGCAGCCAGGTGGGTCGGGTGCACGCGGGTCGGGTGCGCGTGCTTCGGCGAAGGGCGCTCCGGTGTCCGCACAGGCCGCGCCCGCGGTCAGCGCCGGCACCGGCCGCTCGCGGGCCGACGAGCGCCCGGGTCGGTCCGGCGGCGGGCGGGAGGCCCCCTCGGCGGCCGGTGGGGCGGCCGGTGCACCCGGCACCCGTGGCCGCCCGCCCGCGCAGTCCGCGGCGGTGCTCGGTCCGGACGCGCTCGGCGCGGACGCCGCTCCCGTCGTCCAGCGAGCCGAAGCGACCGCCGCAGCCCCAGGGGCCGGCCGTACGCCGGCGCCCGCACGACTCCCGCTGGTCCGCCGCATCGCGGTGGTTCCCGGCGTCTCCGGCGGGGGCACCCCGGGGGCCGCCCCCGCCGACCGGCCCGCGCAACGGACCGCCACCGGAGCCGGATCCCTCCCCGCCGCCGGCGGCCGCCGTCCCGGCCCCCCTGGCGGAGAGGCTCCGGCGGACCGCGCCGAAGCGCCGCACGCCGTGGTGCGGACGCGCCCTGTCGGCCGGTCGCTGACCGTCGCCCGGGTGCCCGCCATCCCCAGGCGCCGGGTGCCCGCCGTACTCCCCGCCGTCCCCCCGGCACACACCGGCGGACCTTCCCCCGACGCACCCGTACAGCGGGCGGCCGACCACGCGCCCCCTCTCGGCACCCCGCCGACCGAAGTCCCGGCGCCCGCCGCGCCCGAGGACGTGGCCGGTCCCACCCCCGCCCCCACTCCCACTCCGGCACCGGCACCGGCACCGGCCATGCCTGTCGTCCAGCGGCAGGCGGAGACCGTCCCCGACCGGCCCGGCGCACCCGCGCGGGGCGCGGACGCGGCTCCCGTGCAACGCGCCGCCGACCGTCCTGCCCCGGGCGCTTCGGCGTCCGAACTCCCACCTCCCAGCCGACCCTTGGCGACGGAAGCCGCCATCACCGCACCAGCCGCGCCCATGCTCCAGCACCGGGCGGAAGCCGGCTCCGACGCACCCCTGCAACGCGCGACCGACCACCTCACCCTCGGCACACCGACACCCGAACCCTCCACTCCCGCAACACCCTTGGGACCAGACCCCGCCACCCCCACACCAACCATGCCGATCGTCCAGCACCAGGCGGAAACCGGCTCCGACGCACCCCTGCAACGCACGGCCGGCCGGCCGACCCTCGGCACACCGACACCCGAACCCTCCACTCCCGCAACACCCTTGGGACCAGACCCCGCCACCCCCACACCAACCATGCCGATCGTCCAGCACCAGGCGGAAACCGGCTCCGACGCACCCGTGCAACGCGCGGCCGGCCGACCGACCCTCGGTCCGCCGCTGGCCGAACTCCCCGCCACCGCAGCACCCTTGGGTGCCGGTGCGACCTTCCGGGCGCAGGCCGGTGAAGCCCCCTCCGCGGGCGCGCCCCCGGGGCCGGCCCTGCCGGTCGTGCAGCGGCAGCCGGAGGCTCCGGCTGCCGAGGGCGGCCCTGGGCGGACCGCGCGGCGTCCGCGCGCCGGGTTGGGGGCCCCGCTGCCCGTGATGCCACCGACCGCCAACCACCCCGCGGCCCCGTCCACCGTCCAGCGCGCGGCCGTGCCCGTGCCGGGAGCGGGACAGCACCCCGCGGCCACGGCCACGTCACCGGCTCCCCCGTCACCGGCTCCCACGTCCCCGACCACTGCGTCCCGGCACGGCGGTCGCGCCGGAGTTCCCGCGCCACCCGCCGGCGCCCGGACGAGTGGGCCGGTCCCGCTCGTCCTCGCCGGTCGGGCCGGGGCACCGGGCCGGGCACCGGCCGCTCCGCACCGCAGCGTCCAGCTCCTCGCGGCGCGGCCCCTGGCCCTCGGCAGCGGCCGGGACATGGGGAGCGCGACGGCCCCCGTCACTACCGCCCGCGCGGTGAGCCGCCCCGTGGTCGCGGCACGCTGGGCCGCCCCGCCCTCCGCCGCCGCGCCGCAGCACGTCCAGCGAGCGCCCGGCTCCCCCCGCCCGCACCCGGCGTCCGCGTCCGGCCCCCTTCGCCCGTCCGAACCCCTTCGTGGACCCGAAGCCCTCTACACCTCCGGCTCCGGGCACCCGTCCGGCCCGCCGCCCGTGACCGCCCCGCACGCGCCACCGCTGGTGGTCCAGCCTTCCCGGGCCACGTCCTCGGCGCGGCCCGTACCCGTGGTGCCGCTGGTGCGGTCCAGGACGCCGGACCCCGGCGGCACGCCGGGAGACCCCCCGGCGACGCCCCCGCCCCCGCCCCCGCTCCCCGTGCAACGCGACACCGGCAGCATCCGCGGAACCGTCCCGGCCACCACCGCCCCCGCCCCGCGCGCCACCGCCCCCGGCACCACCACCCCGGCCACCACCACGGCCGCGGACCAGCGGGTCACCACCTCCGACCGAACCGGCGGAAGTCCGCGTGACGCCGGACCACCGGCCGGCGATCTCGACCTGGACGACCTGGCGCGCCGCCTGCTCGACCCGGTCGCCCGCCTGCTGCGCGCCGAGCTGCGGCGCGGCCGGGACCGCGCGGGCAGGACCTTCGACGGCCGCCGCTGAGCACCCGCACGAACGAGAAACGGACGACGGACCGATGACGGACAACATCTTCGCGACCAGTGTGTTCTTCCGGCTGGCGATCGGCGGCAACGACCTGGGCGCCTTCCACACCTGCTCCGGCATGGGCGCCGAGGTCGAGATGGAGAGCTACGCCGAGGGCGGCAACAACGGGTTCACCTGGCAGCTCCCGGGTCGCGTGACCTGGTCGAACATCACCTTCACCCGGCCGGTCACCGCCGACACGGCGAAGATCGGCCGCTGGCTGGACGAGACGCTGCGGCGGGTCGAACCGAAGGACGGCGAGATCGTGGCCCTGCGGCCCGATCTGAGCCGGATCATCAGCTGGCAGGTCTTCGGGATCGTCCCGGTCCGCTGGCAGGGTCCGTCCTTCGACCCCGCCAACTCCGCGGCCGCGGTGGAGACCCTGGAGATCGCCCACGCGGGACTCCTCCCCGCCTGACCGTCCCACCACCGCCCCGTCCCACGACCGCCGCACTCCCGCTCCGGAAGGAAGCCACACCATGGCCTTCTCGGCACGCGCCAGCCGCGCCAGGGCCCAGCTCACCCTGAAAGAGCCCCCGGCCTCGGTCGGGGCCAAGCCCGGCGGGACGATCGCCCGGCTCGACCTCCAGTTCAACCCCTCGACCCTGCAACTGGGCAAGACGACCGAATGGCGACGGTCCCCGTCCCGGATGGCGGGGCAGTCGGCGCTGCCCGAGTTCGTGGGCAGCGGCCCGCGCACCCTGAGCCTGGAGGTCTTCCTGGACTCCACCGCCACCCACGACGACTCGGTGGAGCAGGCGGTCGAGAAGCTGATGAAGGCGTGCGTGCCGACCCCGGCCAGTCTCGGCCGCAAGAAGCCGGCGAGCCCCTGGGTGCGCTTCGAGTGGGGCAGCGCGCGAACCACCTCGTTCGACGGGGTGCTGTCGAACCTGTCGGTCTCGTACACGCTCTTCGACGTGGACGGCACGCCGTTGCGGGCGACCTGCTCGCTGTCCATCGAGGAGGCGAGCGTCGAACCGCCCGGCCAGAACCCGACGTCGGGCGCGCGCACCGCGCGCAGCACGCACACCCTGGTGGCGGGCGACAGCCTGGCGATGCTGGCCTGGCGCGAGTACGGCGACGCGACGGCCTGGCGGGTCATCGCGGAGGCGAACGGCATCGACGACCCGATGGCGCTCGCCCCGGGCGCCGAGTTGGTGGTGCCGGCCCTGCGGGACGACGACCACGCCCTTGCGACCGGCGGCAGGCACGCCTTCGACAACGGACTCCACCACGGACTCGACAACGGACGAAGCAGCGGCAACGGGTTGGGCGACGGCAGCGGCGAGGGGGAACGGTGAGCGGGTTCGATTCCGGGGGCAGGTCCTTCGCGGCCGACCCGATCGTGGAGGCCCCCGGCGAGCTGCCGCAGATCTGGGCGGCGCAGCTGGTCAGCTGCGTGGTCGACGAGAACGTGGGCCTGCCGGACGCCGCCGTGCTCACCTACCGCGACCCCGACCACGAGTTCCTGCGCTCCACCGGCGTCACCGTCGGTTCCCCGCTGCGCGTGTCGGTGACGACGGCGAAGGGGCAGGCGCGGGAGCGGCTGTTCAACGGGGAGGTCACGGCCCTGGAGATCGACCGGGACGGCACCGGGTCGTTCACCGTCCTCCGCGCCTACTCCAGGGCCCACCGGCTCCAGCGCGGCCGCAAGGTCGTCGCGTACCGGAACATGACGGCCGCGGACATCGTCCGCAAGGTGGCTGCGGGCGCCGGCCTGGCCGTCGGGACGGTGGAGGCCGCGCCGGTGATGTACCGGCAGCTGTCCCAGGCGAACGTCTCCGACTGGGAGTTCCTGCAGTTCCTCGCGGGCGAGAGCGGTGCGCGGGTGCGCGTCGACGACAAGGGGCTGCTCCAGTTCACCAGGCCCGCGAAGGCGTCCGGGGCGCCCTCCCCCTCGACGTCGGCCGCGCTCGACCCGATGGTCCTGGAGTACGGGCGCAACCTGCTGGCGCTGCGGGCCGCGCTGTCGGCCGCCGACGGCGCCTCGAAGGTGCAGGTGCGCGGCTGGGACGTCGCCACGAAGCGGCCGTTGGTCGCCGAGCAGCCGTCCGTGGTCAGCGACACCGTGGTGCCGGGGCTCGCTCCCGGGACGGCCGCCCGGTTCGGGAAGTCGGCCGTGGCCGTCACCGACACCCCCTACCGGACGCAGGCGGAGACGGCGGCGGTCGCCCGCGCGGCGGCGGCCCGGGTGAGCGCCGGCTTCGGCGACCTGGAGGCGGTGGCCGAGGGCAATCCGCTGCTGCGGGCGGGCAAACCGGTGGCGCTGGGCAACGTGGGGCCGGCGTTCTCCGGCCGGTACACGGCCACGGCCGTGCAGCACGTGCTGGAGCCGCACGGCGGCTACCGCACCACCGTGTGGGTCGGCGCGGGCCCGGACCGCTCCCTGCCCGGTCTGATGACCGGCGCCGACGCTCCGGGGCGCGGCCCGCGCATCCCCGGTGTGGCGATCGGCGTGGTGACGGACGTGCGCGAGCCGAACGGCTCCGAACGCGGCGCGGTGCGTCTGACGTTCCCCTGGCTGGACGACACGTACGTCACCGACTGGGTGCGCACCGTCCAGTGGGGCGGCAAGGGCGGTGGCGGGGTGGTGAGTCCCGAGGTCAACGACGAGGTGCTGGTCGGGTTCGAGCAGGGCCTGTTGGACAGCCCGTACGTGATCGGCGGGCTCTACAACGGGGTGGACCAGCCCTCGCCGCACGAGGTGCCGCTGGTCGACGCGACCAGCGGAAAGGTCAACCGCCGTTCGGTGGCCTCGCGTTCGGGTCACCGCGTGGAGCTGCTGGACGCGCCGGCGCCGGGCCCCTCGGGGCTGCGGCTGGTGACCGGGGACGAACGGCTGGAGGTCCGCCTGGACGACCGCCGGGACCGGATCGAACTCACCGTGTACGCGGGACGGAACCGTCCGCTGACCTCCGTCCTGCTGGACCGGAACGGCATCACGCTCGACGCCCGGCAGGGCACCGTGAAGGTGACCGGCCGGCAGGTGGACATCGACGGCACGGCCGGGGTCCGCATCGGCGGCCGGTCGGTCCAGGTGTCCGGGACGGCGGACGTCTCCGTCGACGGCGGCCTGCTCGCCGTCCTCAAGGCCCGCCTCATCCGGATCAACTGACCCCACGTGAGCACCCCCCTCGCCCTCGACCGTTCTCCCCTCTCCCCCTTCTACCCGAGGAGCCCCCGATGCCGGCCGCAGCCCGTACCGGTGACCCCACCAACCACGGTGGCCGGATCGCGACCCCGCCGCCCGGCACCGCCGCGCGGGTGGCAACGGTGCTGATCGGCGGGCGGCCCGCCGCCGTGGTGGGCAGCCTGCACGTCTGCCCGGTACCGCCGCACGCGGCCCTGGGGCCGGGGAACGTGCTGGTACCCAACCCGGCCGCGGTCACCGGGGGTGTGGTGCTGATCGGCGGACTGCCCGCCGCGCGGGCCCGCGACCAGACGGCGTGCGGCGCGGCGGTCCTGACCGGTGCGCCCGACGTGCTGATCGGAGGTCCGTGATGGGCGATCAGTTCATCGGCCGCGGCTGGGCGTTCCCGCTGCGGGTCGGGCCGACCGGCGGGATCGGCATGGTCGAGCGGGAGCGGGAACTGGAGGAGGCCATCCGCCTCGTGCTGGGCACCGCGCCCGGCGAGCGACCGATGCGGCCCGACTTCGGCTGCGGCATCCACGAGTACGTCTTCGCCCCCGGCGACGGCGTCACCGCCGGGCGGATCGCCCAGCAGGTGCGCGAGGCGCTGGAGCGCTGGGAGCCGCGGATCGCGGTGGACGAGGTCGTCGTGGCCTTCGACGCGGTGGAGACGGCCACCCTCTACATCGACGTGCGCTACACGGTGCGCACCACCAACGACCGGCGCAACCTGGTCTTCCCCTTCTACACGATCCCCTCCGAGGAGGGGACCGAGGAAACGGTCGCGGACTGATGGCCCTGCCCTCCCCCAACCTGGACGACCGACGGTTCCAGCAGCTCGTCGACGAGGCGAAGCGGTACGTGCAGCAGCGTGCCCCGGAGTGGACCGACCACAACGTCTCCGACCCGGGCGTCACCCTGATCGAGACGTTCGCCTACCTCGTGGACCAGCTGCTGTACCGGCTGAACCGGGTCCCGGACAAGAACTACCTGGCCTTCCTGGATCTGTTGGGCATCCGGCTGTACCCGCCGTCGGCGGCCGTCGCCGAGGTCGACTTCTGGCTGTCGGCCCCCCAACCGGACACGGTGACGCTGCCCGCGGGCACCGAGGTGACGACCGCGGCCGGCGAGACCGAGGCGGCCGTGGTCTTCGCCACCACCGACGACCTGCGCATCGTGCCGAGCGAGCTGACCCGGCTGGTCACCGCGCCCCGCGCCGGTGAGCAGACCGACCGGACGGGTGCCCTGGCCGAGGGCCGGGACATCCCGTGCTTCCAGGCCGCGCCCGAGCCCGGCGACGCGCTGCTGTTCGGCCTGCCGACGGCGGTGCCGCGCTGCGTGGTCGCGGTCCGCCTCGACAGCCGCGTCGAGGGCGTCGGCGTCGACCCGCGCCAGCCCCCGCTGGTGTGGGAGGCGTGGGACGGCGGCCGGTGGCAGCGCTGCGAGACCGGCTCCGACAGCACCGGCGGGTTGAACCGGCCCGGTGAGGTCATCGTGTACGTTCCGGCCGGACACACGGCGTCGCTGGTCAGCGGGACCCGGGCGGGCTGGCTGCGCTGCCGGGTCACCGAGGCGGAGCCGGGGCAGCCGTTCTACTCCGAGTCGCCGACGGTGCGCGAGGCCGCCGTCTTCACCGTCGGCGGCACGACGGCCGTGGAGCACGCCGAGCGGGTGACCGACGTACCGCTCGGCGTGTCGGAGGGGGTGGCGGGGCAGTCCTTCCGGCTCGGCCGCCCGCCCGTGCTGCTCGACGGGGAACCCCCCGTGGTGGAGGTGTCCTCGCCGGACGGGTGGCAGCGCTGGGAGGTGGTGGAGCACTTCGGGCGCTCGGGGCCGGCCGACCGGCACGTCCGGGTGGACGCCACCACCGGCGAGTTCGCGTTCCCGCCGGTGCTGCGCGAGGCCGACGGCACCCTGCGTCCGTGCGGGGCCGTACCGGCCAAGGGCGCCCGGATCCGCGTGGCCCGCTACCGCACCGGCGGCGGCCCGGCGGGCAACGTCTCCCGCGGCGCGGTCTCCGTCCTGCGCAGCTCCGTCCCCTACGTCGCCCGGGTCGTCAACCGGGAGGCGGCGCGCGGCGGTGTCGCCGGGGAGACCATCGACAACGCCAAGCTGCGGGCACCGGAGACGCTGCGCATGCAGGAGCGTGCGGTGACCGCCGAAGACTACGAGATCATCGCCCGGCAGGCGGCGCCCTCCGTTCGCCGGGTCCGCTGCCTGCCCGACCGGGACGCGGGCGCGGGCGCGGTCCGGGTCCTGGTGGTGCCGGACGCGGTGGCCGACGAGGGCGGCCGGCTGCGCTTCGAGCAGCTGATCCCGTCCGACCAGGTCCTCGCCAGGATCACCACGGCCCTCGACGAGCGGCGCCTGATCGGCACCCGGCTCCTCGTCGAGCCGCCGTTCTACCAGGGCGTCACCGTCGTCGCCCGGCTCTCGGTACCGGCCGCGGACGCCGACCGGGTGCGCGACGCGGCGCTCGACGCGCTCTACCGGCACCTCGACCCCTTGCGCGGCGGACCCGACGGAACGGGCCGGCCGTTCGGGCGGCCCGTGCAGTACGGGGAGGTGTTCGGCGTGCTGCAACGCGCCGTCGGGGAGGTGGTGGTGGAGGAGATCCGGCTGTTCGCCGCCGACCCGGTCACGGGCCGGCGCGGCGCCCCGGTCGACCGGATCGACGTCGGCGCGGGCGCGCTGGTCTTCTCCTACCAGCACCAGGTGGTCGTGACCGCGCCGGAGCCGGAGGTGCGCGGATGAGCCGGGCCGCCGTCCCGGGCCTGCCCAGCCGGCACCCGATCGGCGAGCAGCTGCCCGCGCTGTACGCCGACGACGACTTCGCGCAACGGTTCACAGCGGGGCTGGACACGGTACTGGCCCCGGTGTTCACCACCCTCGACAACCTGCCCTCGTACTTCGATCCGCGACTGGCCCCGGCCGACTTCCTGGCCTGGCTGGCCACCTGGGTGGGCGGCACCGACGACCCGCGCTGGCCACTGGCGCTGCGCCGCGAGGCGGTGGCCCGCGCGGCGGAACTGCACCGCTGGAGCGGCACCCGGCGCGGCCTGGTCGAGGCCCTGCGCCTGGTGCTGGGCGTGTCCGCCGAGATCACCGGGGACGGCGGGGCCGCCTGGTCGAGCACGGCCGGTGGCGCGCTGCCGCCCGCCCCGGCCGACGAGGTGGTCGTCCGGGTGTGGCCGCGGCACGGCGGAGCAGTGGACGCGGCGCACGAGGTGGACGCGGACCGGGTCCGGGCGCTGGTCCGGAGCCTGTGCCCGGTCCACACGGTCTGCCGGGTGGAGGTCCTCCCGGGACCGCCCACGAGCGAGGAGGAGCGACAGTGATGCGCGAGTGTCCCGCGTGCGGGGCGTCCAACGGCCCGACGGACGGCTTCTGCGGCAACTGCGGCTCGTACCTGGGCTGGTCGGACGCCCCGGCCACCCCGGCCACTCCGGCTGCCCCGGCCACCCCTGCTGCCCCGGTTGCCGACCCCCCGGCGGAAGCCGCCGCACCCCGGCGCGCCGACCCCTCGCCATCCGCCGAACCCCCTCGCCCCTCCGACCCTCCTCCCCCCGGCTCACCGCAGCCCGTGCGGCCGGCGAAGGCCGTCGCACCACGTCCGGTCGTCCGCCCGGTCCCGGTGGACGACGACGCCGCCGGGACGCCCTGCCCCTCCTGCGGCACGCCCAACCCGCCCGAGCGCCGCTTCTGCCGCCGCTGCGCGACCCCGCTCACGCCCGGTACGGCCCCACCGCCGCTCCCCTGGTGGCGGAGAATCTGGCGGTTGCGCCGCCGCACCCGGGCCGGCTCGGGCCGGACAACGCGCTTCCTGGTCATCCTGGCCGTGGTACTGGCCCTGTGCGCGGGCGGCTTCCTGCTGCTGCCGGCCGGCCGGAACCTGATCGAGGACACCCGGGACAAGCTGGGCAAGAGCAAGCCGGTGACCCCGGTCCGCGTGGAGGCGAGTGCCGAGGTGCCCGGCCGGCCGGCCGGCAACGCCACGGACGGGCTCAGCAACCGCTACTGGGGTGCACCGGGCCCTGGCGCCTCGGTCACCTACACCTTCGCCAAACCCTTCCGCCTGGTGGCCGTGATCGTCACCAACGGCGCCTCGACCTCACCCGAGGACTACGCCCGCGAGGGTCGGGCACTGCGGATCGACCTGGAGGTGACGGCCTCGGACGGCCGGAAGTCGGTCAGGAAGCTGACCCTGATCGACAAGCCCGGCCCTCAGACCTTCCCCACCGGCATCAGCGACGCCACCACCGTCCGCCTGACCCTCGACGCCCCCGCAGGCCTGGACGGCGACCGCCATCTCGCCCTGGCCGAGCTGGAGTTCTTCCAGCGGAGCTGAGTCCCCGTGGGCGCCGCGCTCACGGGGACCCACCGGGATGTTCACGTGGAGGTGCTCGGTGTGGTGCTCGGTGTGGTGCTCACCGGGGATGAACGTGCGAGCCGTCATCGCCGTGCCGGCCGGGCGGTCGACCGGTCCGGAAGGAGCTCGACGGAGTGGTCGGCTCAGTGGCGGGTGATCGCTGCCACTGCGCGGACGGCCCTGTCCACCTCCTGCGGGTCGGTCACCAGGCTGGGGCCGAGGCGGACCAGGGTGCCGCCGTACGGGGTGACGTCGGCGAGTACGCGGTGGTCGGACTCCAGGCGGGTGACCACCTGCCGGGGTGTCCGGTCGGCGACGGAGAAGCAGACGATGCCGCAGGAGAGTGCGTCGTCGTGGGGCGTGGCGACGCGGACGCCGGGGATCGCGGCCAGTCCTTCCTTGAGCTGCCGGGCCTGGGTGCGGATGCGGTTCGCGATCCGGTCCCGGCCGACAGAGGCGTGGAAGGCGAACGCCTCCGGGAGGGCCCAGCGGTGCTCGAAGGTGTGGAAACCGCCCGGGGTGGCCATCAGGCCGGGGTCGACGACCGGCGGCGGGTCCTCGCGTATCCAGCCGAAACTCGGGATGATCGGCTGGACGAGGGGCCAGGCGTCCTCGCGCCCCCAGAGGATGCCCGTGCCGCGCGGCCCGTACAGCCACTTGTGGGTGCCGGTGGCGAAGAAGTCGCAGCCGAGGTCCGCCACGGCGGTGTCGTCCGCGCCGAAACCGTGGACGCCGTCGACGCAGACGACGATGCGGTCGGCCGCGTCCCGGCGCGCGTTGATCCCCGCCACCGCGTCGGTGATCATCCGGATCGGGAGCATGACGCCCGTGCCGGAGTGGACCCAGGTCAGCGCGAGGACCCTGGTGCGCGGGGTCACGGCCGCCAGCAGGCGTCCCGTCAACTGGTCGGACGAGACACCGGCCGGGTCGTCGTAGAGGCTCACCCGGCGCACTGCGGCGCCGGTCAGCAGGGCGCGCTGGCGCAGGGCCTCATAGGTGGAGTGGAAGTCGTGCCGGGTGGTGAGGATCTCGTCCCCGGGCCGGAGCCGCAGCCCCTGGTAGAGGATCGCCAGCCCCATGGTGGTGCTGTCGGTCAGCGCCACCTCCAGGGGGCGGACGCCCAGGTAGTCGGCGGCGGCCACGCGCGCGGCCAGTTCGCGGTCCGCGTTCTCCCGGTGGTAGCGGCTCGGGTCCTCGTCCAGCTTGGTCCGGTGCGTCGCGATGGCGGCGCGCACACCGGCCGGATGGGCGGCGAACGTGAAGGCCGCGAACTGCGCGTAGGCGCGGGAGAGCCGGAACTGGTCACGAACGGAGTTCCAGTCGCCCGGCGCGAAGCTGCGGGGCGGGGTCGAGGCCTCGGGCGGTGCCGGGCTCGCGGCGGACGCCCGGACTCCGGCGAGCGGGGCCAGGGCCCCGCCCGCGAGCCCGGAGAGGACGAGCCGTCGGCGGTCGATGAGCGGTTTCATGTCTCCTGCGCCTGATCGCGTGGCCGGGTGTGGGTGGTCGGGGCGTGTGGTCGGGATGCGTCCGGGGCGCGTCGGCCTGCCGTGCCGACGCGCCCCGGACGACGATGTGTGCCGGGAACCGGGCCTGCACCACGGACCGCCCCGCTCGGTGGCGGCGCGGTCCGCTACGGTGCCGGGCGGCTCAGCAGAGCAGTGACTCGCGCCCGATTGCCACCGACCGAGCGGGTGTCAGGCCCGGCTGGGCCGAGCCCGTCGCGATCTCTGCGGGTGCGATGCAGCCCTGCTGGGCGGACCAGGCCCAGTAACCGTTGTAGAGGCCGCAGCGCCAGTCGTTGCCGTACTGGTCGCTGTAGGTCCGACCGTCCTTGGCCGGGGTGCACTCCGGCATGGAGGAGCACTCGTAGACCACCGAGCCGATCCGGCACCAGGACGTCCCGAGCAGGGCCGCGGTGCCTTCCTGGATCTGCGGACCGGCCACGGGAGCCTGTACGGCGACGGTCTCCGCCGACGGGGCCCCGGGGGCCGCGGCGGCGGCGACCCCCTGGACGGCGAACAGGGTCACCACGGCCAGCGCGAAGGCCGTCAGAGCGGAGCGGATGGATCGAGATACTGACACGATTGTCCTTTCCCGATGAGCGGTTGACGTGCGAGAGGCGTTGCCGCACGCAGGCCCGGTGGTCGTGCCCGCCTATTCACCGCCGGCTACTCGGGCGGGAACACCACGTTCCGGGTCGGCGTGTTGTAGCCGGGTGAGGACAGGAGGTCATGGAGGGCGGCCGTCACCTGCTCCGGGGGGACGAAATTCGTCAGGACCTGGGTGGGAACCGCCTGCGGGTCCGCCAGGATCGCCAGGAAGAGATGCTCGACTCCGACGTATCCGTGCCCGAGTTCGGACGCGATCCGGCCGGCTTCGTCGAGAATCGAGAGATAGCGCGGTGTAGCCGTTGGTACGTGGTCGTCCGCCATGGTGCCTCGATACCTCGTGCGTGGGCCCACCGGGATGGCGGGCGCGACTCAGCGCATCGTAGTAAGGAATCCGGAAAGCACGGAAGAGATCTCTTCTCGCCAGGCTGGCCGAATGCCCGTGCCCGCGCCCGCCGTCGCGCCGAGTCAGCATCGGCCCGGTCAAGAGCCCTGTGCAGATTGATGGTTGGGAAAGTCCGGCAAGGCCGACCCGAGTGGCGCGCCGGGGAAGTGCACACATTCCGCCGAGCCGGTCGGCTACGCGACGACTTTCCACCTGTTCGTGGCGGAACCGTCCTGTTTGCCGGCGCGGAATCCCCGGGCGTCACTCGAACGGGCCCGCGACCAAAGGGATTCCCGCCCACTCCGACACGGCCCGGCTCCGGCCCACCGCAACCCCCGCCACCCCGCCTCGGCGAGCTTCTCCTCCGGAATTCCCGCACCCGCACCGCCCCCGGCGACGCCGACCACGCTGCCCGCCCTCCGGAAGCGGCCATCCCCCCGACCACCGCCGCCCCTTCGCCGGGGAACGCCGTCCGGGCTGTAGCCGAGCCGAACGACCGGAACCGGCATCCTCGCCATCGCCCCGAACGACACGGTCACGCCGACGCACATGGCGGTGATCTTCGCGGCGGACCTGCCGCGAAGATCACCGCCATGTGCGTCACGACACGAAGTCGATCAGTTACCCAGTGACTTCTCAGGCGTGGCGATGGTGGCGCTTGTTACCGGTGAGCAGTCGGTAGAGGACGAGGAGGATGACCGAGCCGGCGATGGCGGCGATCCAGGTGGAGAGGTCGAAGAAGCCGTCGATGGAGTCGACGCCGAATATCACCTTGCCCAGCCAGCCGCCGAGCAGCCCGCCCGCAATGCCGATGAGGATCGTCACGATGACGCCCCCCGGGTCCTTGCCCGGCATCAGCGCCTTGGCAATGAGGCCCGCGAACAGTCCGATCAGAATCCATGCGATGACGCCCATGCGCTTCTCCTACCTCGATGAGTCTCGACGAGTGCAGCCGGTGACGCCACTCGTCTTCACCGCGTCGGGGTTTCCAAACGCCTGAATCTCCTCGGCATCTCCATCTCCCGGTCGTCTCCGCGGCAGACGGGCGGCCCCGGCTTCGTGTCGAGCGCACCTGCGGCAGGGACCGGTCCCGGACGCCGCCCGAGCCGCCGCACGTGGGCCGACCTGCGCGTTACCCCCGCCCGGCGGGCCCCGATGGAGTCCGTGCGAGGGCAGGGCCGTCTGCCCAATCGGGCAGTGTCGGCGCGCACCGCCCGATCCCCGAAAGCATCCCGTTGACACCGAAGTTGGTCTAGTCCACCGTGGTGATTTAAGGTCATCCAGATGAGTCCGGCGGGGCCCCGCAACCCGGCGCCGACGCCGCTCGTGACTCACCGGCGCCCCCTCAACTCAACTACTTCACCGCGGCTTTGAGCGAGCCTTGCGGGCATTGCCATGCCCTGGTCCTCGGACGGGCACATGGGTCTGACGATCGATTGGAGACGCCGCGTGCGCAGAACCTGTTCGGCCCTGCCGACCAGCCGCGCCCGTCCCGCCACGATCGCGGCCATGGGCAAGGAGGCCGTATACGCGGCGGGGAACCCCGGCGCGGAGGTCCGCTCCCCGGTCCCGGCCCCCTCGGGCGACGCCGCCTTCACCGACCGCGCCAGGACCGTCGGCGAGCTCCTCCCCGCACCGAACGTGTACGAGCAGATACCGCTGCCGTCGGCCACCGGGAGTGTCGGCAGCAACCACGTCGTCCCGCGTGCCGCCCCCGACGCCACCCCGACCGGCGTCGCACACGACCGACCCATCGTCAACCACTCATCACCGAAGCGCCGTTCCTGACACCTGCTGTACCGAATCCGACGATCAGACGGAGAACCCCACACCATGCAACGAGTCTGCCTCGCCCTGCCCACCATGCGTTCCTGCCCCGGCACCATCGTGGACCTCGCCGAGGAGGCGGCCTTCGCCGTCGCGAACTTCGGGGTCGAGGTACACATCCTCATCCTCGACACCACCGACTCCACCGACCCCGCCGGATTCGCGAAGAACGCGGACGCCGTGGCCTCGCTGGACCCCGCCCCCGGTGTGTTCGTCCACCACCTCGGCGAGGCGCAGCAGCGGGTGTTCCTGCGCCGGGTGGCGGAGCAGTCCGGCGCCCCCGACCCCGAGTTGCTGCTCGAACTGATGCTCCCGCCGGCCGTCGCCTACGGTTCCTGCGTCAACCGGATCTTCCTGGGCGCGGCCGCCCTGGGCTGCACCTCGGCGCACCTGCGCAACGACGACGCCGACTTCCAGGTCCTCGACGGTCAGAAGGTCTTCCCGATCCACCACGAGCTGCTCTCGATCGGCAAGCCGGCCGGCGAGGCGGTGGCCGGCGTGACCCGCTCCGAGCTCGACCCGGCCGACGCCGACAAGCCGGTGCTGCTGGTCAGCGGCTCCTTCACCGGCGAACTCAACGTGGACATCGGCGAGATCCGCGAGATCGACCCGGACATCTACCGCGACGTGGTGCGCCTGTGGACCCCGCCGGTGTGGCCGGACGAGGACAGGGACGCGATGGTGGACGTCTCCTTCAGGGGCACCGGCACCGAGCCGTTCAGCGCCGACGACTCCGTCCTCGGCGTGCCCGACATCTGGAACGTCTTCATGTGCAACGTCGCCCTGGACCACCGGGCCTACGAGGTGCTGCCGCTGCTGCCGTCGATCAGGACCCTCGGCTGCGACTACGTCCTGCTGCACGCCCTGGTCCACGCCAAGCTGCCCGGGGTCGTCCACAACCGCCACATCGTCAACTACTACACGCCCGAGCGCCGCATCGGCGACGGCTTCATCTCGTACCAGATGGGGTTCGTCAAGCTCCTGCTCTCGATGCTGTACCTCTACCCGGTCTACGGCGGGATGATCGACCTCGGCCGCGGGCTGCTGGACGAGCGGCACGGGCTGAAGATCGAGCCGATCCTCGAACTGGCGCGGGGCAGCGTCGACTGGGACCGGGCCGGGAACGAGCACTGCCTGGACGTCCTGGACCGCTCCTACCGCAAGCTGGGCGGCAAGTACGCCGAGCTCGCGGACGTGGTGGCCGGGCAGCGACAGCAGCTCCTGGACGACGCCCAGGAGGACGCCGAGCGCTGGGTGGTGCTGGTGGAGGCCTGGGCGGGCATGGCGGCGGCTGCCCACGCGGAGGGCCTCTACCCCGCCGTGGACGGGGCGACCGGGTGACCGAGGACTTCCTGATACGGCAGCTGACCGACGACGACTGGGACGCCGTGGTCGTGCTGGAGCACGACGCCTACGCGGCCGACGGCCTGTCGGAGGGCCGGGAGGCGCTGCAGTCCCGTGCTGTCGGCTCGCCGGAGACCTGCTTCGTACTGGAGCAGAACGGCACCGTCCGCGGCTACCTGCTGAGCCTGCCGTACCCGCCGCTGCGCTGCCCGGACCTCGCCCGGGCGGAGGACGCCGCGTTCGAGTCGGACAACCTGCACGTGCACGACCTGGTGATCGCCGAGGACCTGCGCGGCCGGGAGGTCGCGCTGGGGTTCATGCGGTACTTCCGGGCGCGGGCGGAGGCGATGGGCTTCCAGCAGATCTCGATGGTCGCGGTGCGCGGGGCGGACATCCTGCTGCGGATCATCGGCTACCGCTCGCACCGGGAGGTGGCCGTCCCCGCGTCCTACGGGCGACGCGCGGTCTACATGTCGATGCCGGTGCGCTGACTCCGGGGACGCGCGGACGATTGCACACCGCCTTCGGCCCGGGCGAACGCGCCCGGTGTGCCGGGCGGCGGAAGCGCCCTGAGCGCCGGGTGCCGGACCGTGGTCCCACCGTGGCGTGGGCCTCGGGCCGGCGGCGCCGTGACCGGCCGGGGGCTCCCCGCGATGAGCAGTGCCTCATCGCGGGGAGCCCCCGGTGGCGCCGGTGTCAGGCGTCGAGCCCGGTGGTCAGCCAGTCGTGCACGGCGACGGCGCACTCCTCCGAGTACTCCTCCAGCATGCTGAAGTGGTGGCCCGGGACGGTCGACGCCTCGTGCTGGAGCGGCCAGGACGAGCGCCGCTCCTCCGCCTCACCCTCCTCGGCCGACGGGTGCCGCAGCGGGTCCTGCGCCCTCACGAGCAGCGTCGGAACCGGCACGGCCTCCGGGCGCCACTCGGCGAACACGTCGAAGTACCCGCCCATCGCGCTGAACCGGGTGTCGTCGATGCTTCCGAAGACGTCACCGCGGTCGAGCATGGTGTCGATGAACCCGTACTGGATCGAGGCCGGCGGCGGGCTGTCCGGAGCGTAGGTGTCGAGCAGCACCAGGGCCGCCGGCCGCACACCGCCCCGTTCCAGTCGGCGCGCCACCGCGGCGGCCGTCCAGCCCCCGGACGAGTGCCCGAGCAGGACGAACGGCCGGTCGCCGAACCGGCGCTCGATCACCAGGGCCTGCTGCTCCACGATCGTCTCCAGATCGGCGGGCAGGAGCTCGCCCTTCACGAAGCCGGGCAGCGGGAGCGACAGCACCTCGCGCCGGCCGCCCGGCGGCGCCGAGAAGCGCGCGTACTGATACGGACTGGACAGCGCGCCCAGGGTGGGGAAGCAGACGATCGCCGCCCCGGCCGCCCCGGCCGGACCCGACGCCAGCGTCACCAGGTCCGACGCCAGCGCGACCGGCGCCGGGTCCTCGAACTTCTCCCTGATCCTGGCGGCCGCGATCAGCAGGTCGAGACCGTTCTCCAACTTCGCGCGCTCGTAGGCCTGGGTGAACATCGAGGCGAGGTAGCCGTCGGAGGCCGGCGCCGAGGCCGGGACCGGACCCGGAGGGACCGCGCGAGCGCCCGCCGAACCGGCCTGCCGCTCCGCGTCCGTCCCCTCCCCCGGTCCGGCCGGGCCCTGTGCGGCGAGCTCTCCGCACAGACTCCGAACCAGCGCCTCCGGGGTCGCGTAGTCGAACACGAGGGTCGACGGCAGGCGCAGCCCCGTCGCGTCGTTCAGCCGGTTCCGCAGCTCGACCGCCGTGAGCGAGTCGAACCCCTGCTCGATGAACCCCTTCTCCGGCCGGACCGCGGCCGCGGCACCGTGGCCGAGCACCGCGGCGGCCTGACCGCAGACGATGTCGGTCAGCACGGCCGGCCACTCGCTCTCCGACAGGCCGGTCAGCCGCCGCCCGAGGTCCTCCCTCGTCGCCGCGGTCCCGGTTCCCGACGTATACCGAGCAGGCGCTACGGGTGTCGCGTTCCTTCACGACGCCCCGTCCGGCCGGCCCGTCCGGCGTAGCGGGCCGGCGCCCCGGCATGTCCCGGACCGCGCAGCACCGTCGAACCGGTCCGCCGGAGCGGGCCGCAGCCCCTCGGACCCGGATCATTCCCGCACCACACGCCACAATGCACTTCTTCCTTCCCAGGAATCCCGTACATTCACAGTTCGGACGATCAAGCTTCAAATATCGACCACACGTTTCAGACATCGCCCCCTTCGGATGGCCCCGATGCTCTAGATTGACTTTCGGTTCGCACAGCTCGACGCGAAACGGCACACGATGATCTACAGGTCCGACGCTGTGGACGGCCGGCAGACAGCCGCATCCCGGCGGAAGACATGGAGGTGATCGATTCTTGGCGCCCGAACCGGGCGTCGGGTGTGAAGAGCAATCGTCGACGGTTTCCCACACGCTTCAGGACTCCGGTGGAATACGCACGCCCGCCGGCAGCCGGGTGGGATGTTCACGTAGCACCGCATGACGTGGTTTGCCATTCGGGGGGAGGCGGGGCCTCCCGAGGGCGGGATCAGTGCAGCACGGGAGGCGGGGGCTCCCGAGGGGAGGAACAGTGCGGGAGGTGCGAGCCTCCCGGGGGGAGGATCCGTGTATAGCGAACACGTCGAACCCACTGCTGACCTGGATGAGGCCGTGAAGCAGGGGGAAGGTGAATTAGCCAGCCCGTTTCTACCGGCGCGGGGGCGCCGGATGAACGGGAGAATCAGCCGGCCCGAGATCGAATGGGAACAACAGTACCGCCGCGCTGTGATCTTCAGCGATACTGCGGCCACCGCCTTCGTGGTCGCGGGGATAGGCCGCTTCTTCGGGGTTCGTGATGCGGCCAACTGGCACGAGAAATGGGGAATTCTCGCCTTCTTCACCGAGCTGCTGGTGATGGGGTCGCTGGCGATGACCCGGGCGTGGGCTCCGGCCGTACTCGGCCAGGGCGCCGAGGAATTCCGTCGGCTCGGACGATCGCTTTTCACCGCCGCCGTCGTGCTGGCGCTCGGCGGGATCGCCCTCACGTCGCACAACATCAAACTCTGGATCTTCGTCGCGATCCCGGCGATCACGCTCACCACCATGACCGAGCGGTACCTGCTGCGCCTCTGGCTGCACAAGCAGCGCAAGGAGGGGCGGTGCCTGCGCCCGGTGCTCGCTGCCGGGAGCCCGGCCACCGTCAGCGACCTCATCGCCCGGACCCGCAAGTTCCCGCACCTCGGCTGGCGGGTGGAGGCGGTGTGCACGCCGTACGCCCTCGGCCACAACCGTGACCGACTGGACGAGGTGCCGGTCGTCGGCCGGCTGACGGACGTCGCCAACCACGTCCGCCGCGACGGCTACCGGGTCGTCGCGGTCACACCGGACCCGCACTGGTCACCGGACCGGCTGCAGCGGCTGGCCTGGAACCTCGAAGGCGGCGACGCCGAGATGGTCGTGGCCCCCGTGCTGATGGAGGTCGCCGGCCCGCGGCTGCACGTCGACGCGGTGCTCGGGATCCCGATGCTGCGGGTCAGCATGCCGGCCTTCACCGGGGGCCGCCGGGTGGTCAAGGAGGTCGTCGACCGACTGGGTGCGATGTTCCTGCTGATCCTGTTCGCGCCGCTGATGGTGTTCGTCGCGCTGCTGGTGCTGGCGGACAGCCGGGGCGGGGTCTTCTACCGGCAGCACCGGGTCGGCAAGGACGGCCGGGAGTTCACCCTGATCAAGTTCCGCACCATGGTCGCCGGGGCCGACCGGGCGCGGGCCGAGCTGGCCGACCGCAACGAGGGCGCCGGCCTGTTGTTCAAGCTCCGCCGGGATCCGCGGGTGACGCGGATCGGAGGGGTGCTGCGCCGGTACTCGGTCGACGAGCTCCCGCAGCTCCTGAACGTGCTCACCGGCTCGATGTCGCTGGTCGGTCCGCGGCCTCCGCTACCGGAGGAGTCCGCCGCGTACGGGCCGGACATCCGGCGGCGGCTGCTCGTCAAGCCCGGGCTCACGGGTCTGTGGCAGATCAGCGGGCGCAGCGACCTGCCGTGGGAGGAGGCGGTACGGCTGGACCTGCGGTACGTGGAGGACTGGTCGCTCGCCCTGGACGCGGTGATTCTGTGGAAGACGCTGCGTGCGGTGCTCCAGGGGCAGGGGGCCTACTGATGGGTGGGGGGCGTCGACCGATCGACGCGCGGACGGCCGGCCACAAGGGCCTGCCCGAGGGGAGGAACGAGTCATGAGGGTCAGTGTCCTGGGGCTCGGCTACGTGGGCTGTGTGTCGGCCGCATGCCTGGCCAGCCTGGGTCACGAGGTCATCGGGGTGGACGTGAACCAGGTGAAGGTCGACCTGGTGAACGAGGGCAAGGCCCCGGTGGTCGAGGAGCGGATCGGCGAGCTCATCGCCGAGGTCGTGCGGACGGGAGCGTTGCGCGCCACCGCCGACGTCCGCGAGGCGATCATGGGCAGCGACGTGTCGCTGGTGTGCGTGGGCACGCCGTCGGAGCCCAACGGCAGCCTGTGCACCACCTATCTGGAGCGGGTCACCGAGCAGATCGGTGCCGCGGTGGCCGAGCGGGGCGGGCGGCAGACCGTCGTGTTCCGCAGCACCATGCTCCCGGGCACCTGTCTGAACCTGCTGGTGCCGATCCTGGAGAAGTACGCAGGCGGCACGGCCGGGGTGGACTTCGGGGTCGCGGTCAACCCGGAGTTCCTGCGCGAGGGCACGAGCGTGCGGGACTTCTTCGACCCGCCCAAGACCGTCATCGGCGAGCTGGACCCGGCGAGCGGCGACGTGGTCGCGTCGCTGTACGACGGTCTGCCCGGCGAGGTGTTCCGGGTGCCGGTCCCGACGGCCGAGGCCATCAAGTACGCGGACAACGCGTTCCACGGCCTCAAGATCGGCTTCGCGAACGAGCTGGGTGCGGTGTGCCGGGCGCTCGGGGTGGACTCGCACCAGGTGATCGACGTGTTCCTGGCCGACCGCAAGCTGAACATCAGCCCCGCCTACCTGCGGCCCGGCTTCGCCTTCGGCGGCTCCTGCCTGCCCAAGGACCTGCGCAGCCTGGTCCACGCGGCGCGGCAGGCCGACGTCGCGGTGCCCATCCTCTCCCACGTGCTGCCCTCCAACCACGAACACCTGCAGCGCGCGGTGGAGTTGGTCGAACGCACCGGCAGGCGCCGGGTGGGCCTGTTCGGCCTGTCCTTCAAGCCCGGTACCGACGACCTCCGCGAGAGCCCGCTCGTCGAGCTGGCGGAGCGGCTCTTCGGCAAGGGCTACGACCTGCGGATCTACGACCCCAACGTGAACCTCTCGCGGCTGCTCGGCGCGAACCGCGAGTACATCGAGACCAGGCTGCCGCACCTCGCGCAGCTGCTCGCGGAGTCCGTCGACGAGGTGCTCGACCATGCCGAGGTGTGCGTGGTCGGGACCAGGGACCCGGACGTGCTGTCGGCGTTGCCCCACGGTGACGGCCCGGTGATCGTCGACCTCGTCCACCTTCCCGACGCCGAGGCGCGCCGGACCGAGCCGGGGTACGTGGGCCTTGCCTGGTGACGCAACGGGCGGCGACGGGCGGGGCCGTCGCGCGCTGGTCCTGGTGGAGAACCTGTCGGTGCCGTTCGACCGGCGGGTGTGGCAGGAGTGCACGACGCTCCGTGACGCGGGCTGGACGGTCGACGTCATCTGCCCGCAGGGGAGCAAGCGCGACACGGAGCCGGAGGCGGTGATCGACGGGGTGCGGATCCACCGGTACCCGTTGCGCGCGGCCACCGGGGGACCGGCCGGCTACCTGCGGGAGTACGGATCGGCGTTGTGGCACACGGCCCGGCTGGCCCGCAGGGTCGGCCCGGTCGACGTGGTGCACGCCTGCAATCCGCCCGACCTGCTGTTCCTGCCGGCCCTGTGGCTGAAGCGGCGCGGTGCCCGGTTCGTGTTCGACCAGCACGACCTGGTGCCCGAGCTGTACCTCTCCCGGTTCGACCGCGGCGAGGATCTGCTCTACCGCGGCGTGTGCGCGCTGGAACGGCTGACCTACCGGGCCGCGGACGTGGTGCTCGCCACGAACGAGAGCTACCGGGACGTCGCGCTGAGCCGTGGCGGCCGGCGCCCGGACGACGTGTTCGTGGTGCGCAGCGCGCCCGACACCGGGCGGTTCCGGCCGGTGCCGCCCGAGCCGGAGCTGAAGCGCGGCAAGCCCCATCTGCTGTGCTACCTGGGCGTGATGGGGCCGCAGGACGGCGTCGACTACGCCCTGCGGGCCCTCGCGAAGCTGCGCGACGAGTGCGGGCGGACCGACTGGCACGCGGTGTTCGTCGGCGGGGGCGACACCTTCGACGCGATGGTGGAGCTGTCCCGGCAGCTCGGGCTGTCGGAGCAGGTGGAGTTCACCGGGCGCGTCCCGGACGCCGACCTGGTGCGGTACCTGTCCACCGCGGACGTGTGCCTCTCCCCCGACCCGCGCAATCCGCTCAACGACGTGTCGACCATGAACAAGGTCCTGGAGTACATGGTGATGGGCCGGCCGATCGTCTCGTTCGACCTCCGCGAGGCGCGGGTCTCCGCGGGTGACGCCGCCGTCTACGCGCCGGCCAACGACGAGGCCCGGTTCGCCGAACTCGTGGCGCAGTTGCTGGACGATCCGGAGAAGCGGGCCCTGATGGGCAAGGTCGGCCAGGAGCGGATCAACGGGCCGCTCGCCTGGCGGAACTCCCAGCGTTCGCTGCTCGCCGCCTACGCCGCCGCCTGCCGTGGCCGTGCCCCGGTGTCGGCGGGCGGCCGGGGCCGGGCCGGGAAGAGGCCGCTCCGTTGAGCGACGAAGCGATACGTCTGGTCACGGTCGGTCGGATCTTCCGTCGGCGGTGGCGGCTCCTCGCCGTCCTCGCCGTGGTGGGTGCGCTCGTCGGCTACGGCGGTTCCCTGCTGTTCCCGCCGCGCTACACGACGTCGGCGTCGGTCCTGCTGCCGGGGGCGTGGCAGGAGCGCGAGCTGATGACCCAGGCGCAGATCGCGACCAGTTCGGTGGTGCTCGACCGGGTGGCCGCCGAGCTCGGCCGAACCGGTGCCGGCACCGGGGCCGCGACCGGCACCAGCACCAGCACCAGCACCAGTGCCGGCACCGGCACCGACGAGCTGCGGGGCCGGGTGAGCGCCACGGCCGCGGACGGGAACATCATCAAGATCTCGGGGACGGGTGACACCCCGGAGCAGGCGCAGCAGCTCTCCGACCAGGTGGCCCGGCAGTTCGTCGCGTTCGCCGCACGGATCTCGGGCTCGGGCGAGGGCACGGAGCCCGAGGCGACGCAGCCCCAGGCCCTGCGGCAGATGGTGGCGCAGGCCAGCCGCCGCATCACCGACCTGGCGGACGCGGCCGATCCGGGGCAGACCGTGGAGAGCGTGCAGACCCGCACCGAGCTCGCGAAGCTGCGCACCACGCTGCAGGAGGCCGTCAACAAGCTGGACCAGGTCGACCCGGCGGCCGGCAAGGCCACCATGGTCGTCATGGGGGCGGCGGCCCGGCCGACCTCCGAGGCGCCGCCGACGGGGATGCAGCTCGTCGTGGCCGGGGCGCTGTCGGCCGTGCTGATCGCGGTCATCGGCCATCTCGCCTCCGCGCGGGTGAGTCGGCGGCTGCGCGGCGGGCCGGAGATCGCCACGGCGCTGGGTTCGACGCTCCTCGGCACCGTCGACGTGCCCGGTGGGCGGCCCGTGCAGCGGTCGAAGGGCCGTGGCCCGCGGGCCCTGGTCCGCCGGCTGCTGGACATCGACGTCCGGTGGGACCTGCCGACCCCGCACGCCTCCGGCGACGAGGCGGGCCGGCAGGTCCGCTACCGGCGGGTGTGCGCCCGGCTGCGCGACCAACTGCCCGCCCCCCAGCGGCTGCTGGTCGTCGTCCCGGAGGGTGACGAGACGGCCCGGCTGGCCGCCGGGCAGCTCGCCGCCGAGGCGGGGAGCGAGCCGCTGCTCCGGGTCGTCGGGGTCCCGATGTCACGGCCGCTGGTGCCGGACCGTGACGACGAGTCCGGTGCCCTGGTCGTGCTCAGCGCGGGCACCTGGACCGACGTGGAGCTCGCCGGCATCGTCGAGGCGTGTGCGGACGCCGAGCACGAGATCGTCGGCATCGTCGTCGCCGCCGCGGTCCGGGCCCGTCCCGAGCGGTCCGCCGGCCGTCGCGCGGGCGGCGCCGAACCGGCGCTCGCGGTCGGCCACGACACGGGGAGTGGCTCGGGGTGACGACGAGCATGACATCGGAGTCGGCGGCCACCCCTCCGCTGGTGGACCTGCAGTCGCTGGTGGTCGCGGTGCGCAGGCGGCGGCGCTTCTGGTGCCTCCTGGCGCTGCTGGGGCTGTTGGCCGGTTCGGCTGCGGCGGTGCTGCGGCCGGCGCCGCCGAGCGCGGTGACCACGGTGCTGGTCTCGCACCAGGCGGACCAGCCGAACGACCCCGGAACGCTGATCCGTACCGACGCGGCCCTGCTGCAGACCGTGGGGATCGCCGGTGCGGCCCTGAAGGCCGTCGGTTCCTCGGAGCTGCCGGAGGACTTCCTGCTGGAGTACGGGGCCGTCGGCCTGACCAACAACCTGTTGCAGATCACGGTGACGGGCAGCAGCGAGGAGGAGGCGGTGGCGCGGGCCAAGGCGCTCGCGGACGCGTTCGTCGCGGACCACGTGCGGCGGATCAGGGAGACCGCGGACGCGGAGGCCAAGTCCCTGCTCGACCAGCGCGACCGGATGCAGCAGGAGCTCACCCAGGTCAACAAGGAGATCGGGGACGCGCCGCAGCAGGGCGGGCCGAAGGCGTCGGCGTCCGCGAAGCTGGAGGCGCTGTACGCCAGCCGGGCCGAACTCACCTCGCGGATCGCCGACTTCGGCCGGCGTGCCGCCGAGGCGCACGTCGGCACGCCCCGGCTCGTCGCCGGTACGCAGATCGTGGACGCCCCGCACCCGGTGCGGCAGTCCCTGGTCGTGACCGCCGCCACCGACGCCGCGATCGGGCTCGTCCTCGGTCTGGTCGTCGGACTCACGGTGGCCGCGATCGGCTCGGTGGTGGCGGACCGCCCCGTGCTGCGCCGGGACATCGCGGCGAACCTCGGGGCCTCGGTCGTCGCGGAGCTGCGCCCGGTGCCCCGCCGGCCGGTCGGCCGGTGGCAGCTCGCCCGGACCCGGGCGGCACGGGCCAGGCTCACCACGACCCTGTTCCGCACCGTGCGCGGCTCCGCGGACGCGGTGTCGCTGCTGGACCTCGGCTGTGCGCGCACGACAAGCGCGATCGCCCTGGACCTCGCCGGGGCCCTGGCGGAGGAGGGGCCGGTGACCGTCGTCGACGGTCTGCCCGGCCCGCAGCTCGCCAGGCGCCGGCCGAAGCAGGGGGGCCCGACCGTGGTCCGCGGCGAGCGGGCCGCGGACGTGCCGTCCCAGGAGCGCCTGGTCGGCGTCGGCTCGGTGGCGCCCGGTACGGCGTGGACCGACCTGCGGTACCTCGGCACGCGGACCGTACTCGTGGTGCGGGCCGGGCACGGGAGCGCCGCGTGGCTGCACACCGTGGCGCGGCAACTCGCCGACCAGCGCATTCCGGTGATCGGTGTGGTGCTGGTCGACCCTGATCCGCGCGACCGGACCGACGGCACGCTGTGGGAGGGGCCGCACACCGCGACGCGCGGCCGGTACGAGCGGCCGGCCCGGCACAACGGCACGGGCCGGCGGCGGGCGGGGCTGACGACGATGTGGACCGCAAGGGTCCCGGACAGCGACCAGGAGGTGCGGTAGGACATGTGTGGCATCGCGGGTACGTACCGATGGCCGGACGGGAAGGTCGTGACCGACCTGCTCACCGAGACCCTCGCCCACCGCGGTCCCGACGGGGCGGGCCGCTACAGCCACCCCCTCGGTGCCGGCGAGGTGCACCTGGGGCACCGCAGGCTGGCCATCGTCGACCTGTCGGAGACCGGCGCCCAGCCGATGGTCTCGGACGGCCTCGTCCTGACCTACAACGGCGAGCTGTACAACGCGCCCGAGCTGCGCGCCGAACTGGCGGGCGCCGGGGTGCGGTTCCGCGGCACCTCCGACACCGAGGTGCTGCTGGAGGCCTGGCGGCGCTGGGGCACGGACTGCCTGCCCCGGCTGCGCGGCATGTTCGCGTTCGGGGTCTTCGACGAGCGGACCGGCGAGCTGGTGCTCGCCCGCGACCAGCTCGGCATCAAGCCGCTGTTCCTGGTGCGGCGCGGCGAGGGGCTGATGTTCGCCTCCGAGCTCAAGGCGCTGGCCGCCGCCGCCGGCGGGTCGCTGGAGGTGGACCCCGAGGCGCTGGTGGCCTCACTGCTGTACTACTGGGTGCCGGACTCACGGTGCGCGTTCCGCGAGGCGGAGAAGCTGCCGCCGGGGAGCTGGCTCCGGTGCCGGCCCGACGGCCGGGTGGACCGCGGCCGGTTCTGGCACCTGCGGGACGTCGCCGCGGAGGGCCGGGAGCGGGCCCTCGGCGGCGAACGGCCGGACCTCGCCGCCATCGTCGAGGAGTCGACCCGGCGTCACCTGCTCTCGGACGTGCCCGTGGCGACCTTCCTCTCCGGCGGGCTGGACTCCAGCTACCTGACCGCGCTGGCGGCCCGCGACCGGCCCGGGATCTCCGCCTACACGATCGGGTTCCGCGCCGAGGACGCCAGGTTCGAGGCGATGCCGGACGACCTCCGCTACGCCCGGCAGGTGGCCGAGCAGTTCGGCGTCGACCTGCACGAGATCGAGATCGCTCCGGACGTGCTCGACCTGCTGCCGCGGATGACGTACCACCTGGACGAGCCGATCGGCGACCCCGCCGCGATCAACACCTTCCTGATCTGCTCGGCCGCCCGGGAGGCCGGGGTCAAGGTGATGCTCTCGGGGATGGGGGCCGACGAGCTGTTCGCCGGCTACCGCAAGCACCTGGCCAACCAGCTCGCGCTGCGCTACCAGCGCGTGCCGCGGCCCCTGCGGCGCGGCCTGTCCGCGGCCGTGGACCGGCTGCCGGTCGCCACGGCCAACCGGGGGCTGCGGTCGGTGCGGTTCGCGAAGCGGTTCCTCTCCTTCGCCGACCTGCCGGAGGAGACCGCGTTCCGGCGCAGTTACACCATGTACGACCGGGCCGAGCTGCTGGCCCTGGTCGATCCGGACCTGGCCGGGACCGTCGACGACGTGCTGACCGAGCACGCGGACACCTACCAGGACAACGACCTCGACGACTTCGTCAACCGGATGTGCCTGGGGGACGCCCGGATGTTCCTGCCGGGCCTGAACCTCGCGTACACGGACCGGTCGAGCATGGCCGCGTCGACCGAGGTGCGGGTGCCGTACGTGGACGTCGAGGTGGTGAGGGCGGCGTTCGCCGTGCCCGGCGACCGCAAGATCGTCGGGCGGCAGGGGAAGGCCGTCCTGAAGGAGGCGGCCTCCTCGGTCCTGCCCCGGGAGATCGTGTACCGGCCCAAGGGCCTGTTCAGCGCCCCGCTGCGGGCCTGGATGAGCCGGGACCTGGCACCGCTGGTGCGCGAGGTGGTGAACGACGGCGTGCTCGTCAGTTCCGGGTTCCTGCGCCGGGACGCGCTGGCGCGGCTCGTCGCCGCGGACGCCGCCGGGCAGCAGGACTACTCCAAGCACCTGTGGCACGTGCTGACCCTGGAGTACTGGTACCGCGGCGCGACCTCCGGCTCCGGCCACAGCACTCACACGACGACGTAGTGCTGCTCATCCGACTCACGCGACTCACTTGACGGCGTAGGAACAAGGGGACTTCCGGTGAAACAGGTCGTGCAGAACTACAAGAGCGGTGAGCTGGCGGTGCTCGACGTGCCGGTGCCGGGGTGCAAGCCCGGGGGCGTGCTGGTCCGCAGCGCCTTCTCGCTGATATCCACCGGGACCGAGCTCATGAAGGTGTCCGAGGCCGGGATGTCGATGCTGGGCAAGGCCCGCTCCCGTCCGGACCAGGTGGCCAAGGTCATGCAGAGCGTGGCCACCAACGGGCTGCCCGCCACCTACCGCAAGGTGATGGGGAAGCTGGACTCCTACACGCCGCTGGGCTACTCGCTGTGCGGGGTGGTCGAGCAGGTCGGCGCCGGGATCGACGACGTGGCGGTCGGCGACCTCGTGTCCTGCGCCGGCAACGAGCACGCGCTGCACGCCGAGCTGAACTGGGTGCCGAAGAACCTCTACGCCCGGGTGCCCGACGGCCTCGCGCCCCGGCACGCGGCGTTCGGCACCGTCGGGTCGATCGCCCTGCAGGGCGTGCGGCAGGGCGAGCCGCAGCTCGGCGAGGCGGCGCTGGTCATCGGCCTCGGGCTGATCGGGCAGCTGGTGGTGCAGCTCCTCACCGCCTCAGGGGTCCGCGTCGTCGGGGCCGACCCCGACCCGGTGCGCTGCGAGCTCGCCGAGCGCCTGGGCGCCGTGGCCGCCGGCGATCCCGGGTCCGCGGCCGTGGAGGCCGCCGTCGCCGAGCTCACCGACGGCCACGGGGTCGACCAGGTGTACCTGGCCGCCGGCGGCGGCAGCAACCAGCCCGTCGAGCTGGCCGCCCGGCTGGCCCGGGACCGCGGCCGGGTCGTCGACATCGGCAAGTGCCGGCTGGACCTGCCCTGGAACGCGTACTACGAGAAGGAGCTCGACGTCCGGTTCTCCCGCTCGTACGGGCCCGGGCGCTACGACCCGGGGTACGAGCTGGAGGGGCGGGACTACCCGATCGGCTACGTGCGCTGGACCGAGCGCCGCAACCTGGCGTGCTTCCTCGACCTCGTCGCCCGCGGCCGCGTCGACGTCGAGCCGCTGATCTCCCACGTGGCCGACTTCGACGACGCCGTCGAGACGTACCAGCGGCTGAAGGACGGCGAGTTGAAGGCCGTGGCCGTGCTGTTCCGGTACCCCGGCCCCGCGGCGGAGGAGAGGCCGCCGGCCCCCTCGGTGGCGGTACCCGCGGTGCCCGCGGTGCGCCGCGGCGGCGGGGTCTCCGCCCCGGCCCGGTCCGCCGGGGCGCCGGTGCGGCTGGCGTTCGTCGGCGCGGGGAACTACGCGACGTCGATGATCCTGCCGCACCTGTCGCAGCGCGACGGCGTCACGCTGTCCACGGTCGTCACCACGACGGCGCTGTCGGCGGCGAACGCGCAGCGGAAGTTCGGCTTCGCCAAGGCGACCACCGACCTCGACGCCGTGCTGGACGACCCGGCCGTCGACGCGGTGTTCGTGGTCACCCGGCACAGTTCCCACGCCGACCTGACCCGCAGGGCGCTGCTCGCCGGCAAGACGGTGTTCGTGGAGAAGCCCCTGGCCCTCACCGAGGACGAACTGGCGGGCGTGCTCGCGGCGGTGGAGGAGTCCGGCAACGACCGGATCCAGGTGGGCTTCAACCGCCGGTTCGCGCCGCTGCTGCGGGAGGCCAGGAACCGGTTCGGCGCGCGGACCGGTCCGGCGAGCCTGCGCTACCTGGTCAACGCGGGCCGGCTCCAGCAGGGCAGCTGGTACCTCCGGCAGGACTCCGAGGGCTCGCGGTTCGCCGGCGAGGGCGGGCACTTCATCGACACCGCGAGCTGGCTGCTGGACGCCGACCCGGTCTCGGTGTACGCGGCCGCCCCGGCCGGCAACGAGGACCTCCAGGTCGTGCTGCGCTACCCGGACGGCTCCACCGCCACCATCAGCTACGTCACCACCGGCGCGTCCGGCTTCCCCAAGGAGACGCTGGACCTCGTCGCGGACGGCAAGGTGCTGAAGCTCGACGACTTCGTCCGCGCCTCGGTGTACGGCCGCAAGCGGTGGGTCAGCTCGCGGCTGCCCAAGGCCCGGGACAAGGGCCAGGCCGCCGAACTGGCCGCGTTCGTCGCGGCCGTGCGGACCGGCGGGCCGATGCCGGTGCCGCTGGAGTCGCTGGTCGCCACCACGGCGGCCACCCTCGCCGTGCAGGCCGGCCTGGTCGGCGGCGCGCCGGTGACCCTGGCGAGGGCGCGATGACCATGGGCACGGGCTGGTACCTGCGGCGGCTGTCCCGGATGGGGCCGCAGGAGATCGGCGGCCGGGTGGGCGACGCGGTGCGCCGGCGGCGGTGGCGGTCGGCGCCGCCGGACTGCCCGCCCGTCACGGGTGCCCGGTTCACCGCCGTGCTGCCCGCCGGGGCGGTCGCCGCGGTGCCGCCGGACGCCGGGAAGCGCCTCGTCGCCGAGGCGGACCGCCTGCTGGACGGGCACGCGGAGTTCTTCGGGGTGGACCGTGACGACCTGGTGGCGCCCGACTGGTGGCGCGACCCGAAGACGGGGCGGCGGGCGCCGTCCGGCTACGCCTTCGACGTGCCGTACCGGAGCGAGGACGCGGTCGGGGACGTCAAGCAGATCTGGGAGCTGTCCCGGCACCAGTACCTGACCGTGCTGGCCGCCGCCTACGCGGTCACCGGGGACGAGCGGTACGCCGAGCGCGTGGCCGAGCACCTGCGGTCGTGGTGGGCGGCCAACCCGCCGCTGCGCGGCGTGCACTGGATCAGCGGGATCGAGCTGGGCATCCGGCTGCTGTCCTGGGTGTGGGTGCGCCGGCTGCTCGACGGCTGGCCGGGCGCGGCCGGGCTGTTCGAGGACAACCCGGTGGCGCTGAACCAGATCTGGCACCACCAGCGCTGGCTGGCCGCCTTCCCCAGCCGGGGGTCGTCGGCGAACAACCACGTCATCGCCGAGGCCGCCGGGCAGTTCGCCGCGGCCTGCGCGTTCGGGTGGTTCCCCTCGTCGGCGCGCTGGCGGTCCGCCGCGCTGCGGTCGCTGGAGCGGCACCTGCGCGGCAACACCTTCGTCTCCGGCCTCAACCGCGAACTGGCCACCGAGTACCACGGGCTCGTCCTGGAGCTCGGTCTGGCCGCGGTGGCCGAGGCGGACGCCGCCGCCGTGCCGGTCCCCGCGTCCGTGCGGCTCGTCCTGCTGCGGATGACCGACGCGCTCGCGGCCGTCGTGGACAACCGGTTGCGGCCCCCGCGCCAGGGGGACGCGGACGACGGGCACGGACTCGTCCTGGACGGCGCGGGCACCGACCGCTGGGGCTCGCTGCTGGCGACCGGGGAGGCCGTGTTCGGCCGGCTCGCCTGGTGGCCCGCGGTGACCGGCACCGATGTGCGCACCCCGCTGCTGACCTCGCTCGTCCGGCCGTACGCGCGGAACGGGACCGTGGCCCGCCCGGCCGACCGGCCGTCCCACTTCGCCGACGCGGGCCTGACCGTCCTGCGCGGTCCGGAGGAGATCTGGTGCCGCTGCGACGGCGGTCCGCACGGGTTCCTGTCCATCGCCGCGCACGCCCACGCGGACGCGCTGTCCGTGGAGGTCCGGCACGACGGGGTCGACGTGCTCGCCGACCCGGGGACGTTCTGCTACCACGGGCAGCCCGAGTGGCGGCAGTACTTCCGGTCGACCCTGGGCCACAACACCCTGCAGCTGGACGGCGGTGACCAGTCCGTCTCCGGCGGCCCGTTCCTGTGGACCCGGCACGCCCGCACCCGCGTCCTGGTCGCGGACACCTCCGGCGGCGTGGCCCGCTGGAGCGCCGAACACGACGGCTACCAGCAGTCGGTGCACCGCCGCCGGGTGGAGCTGACCGCCGCGACCCGGGAGCTGCGGATCGTCGACGAGGTGCGCGGACCTCGCGGGGCCGTGCGCCTGGCGTTCCACCTCGGCCCGGCGGTCACCGCGGACCTGACGGGGCACCGGGCGGCGCTGACCTGGACCCGGGGCGGCGAGGACCGCTCCGCGGTGCTCGACCTGCCGGGGCAGCTGTCCTGGTCGGCGCACCGCGGCGAGACCGAACCGCCGCTGGGCTGGTACTCCGCCGGCTTCGGACGCAAGGAACCCGCCACCACGCTGGTCGGCACCGGCTTCACCGACGGCACGCAGGGGTTCACCACCGTGCTCGGTTTCCGCGGCTAGGGGGGCGCGTGGGGATCAGGAGACGGTACCGGGGGGCGTCGTCGGCGGCGGCGCTCACGCTCGCCCTGCTGCTGGCGACCGGCTGTACGAGCGCGTCGGACGCCCCGGCGGAGGCGACCGCCGCGTCGTCCGGGCCGGTGGCCGTGGCCCGGGTGTGCGCCTCCCCCGCGCCGGGGCCGGCGACGGCGCCGGCGGGCGCGGTGACGGTCGACCCCGCGGTGGTCGACGACCTGGCGGTGAAGACCAGGGACAACCCCCCGCGCACCACGTTCTGGCTCCGCCCGGGCACCCACACCCTCGAACCGGACCGCTACGCCCAGGTGATGGCCAAGGAGGGGAACACCTACCTCGGCGCGTCGGGCGCGGTGCTCGACGGCCGGAGGACCAACAACTACGCGTTCAGCGGTACCGCCCCCGACGTCACCATCCGCCACCTGACCGTGCAGGGCTTCGTCGCGCCGCACGACGAGGGCGTGGTCAACCACGACATGGCCGACGGGTGGGTGATCGAGCACGCGACGATCCAGGACAACTCCGGCGCCGGGCTGATGGCCGGTGCCCGCCAGCAGGTCCGCGCCAGCTGCCTGCGCAACAACGGGCAGTACGGCATGAACGCCTACAAGACCGGCGACTCCATCAAGGGCCTGCTGGTCGAGGGCAACGAGATCGTGGGCAACAACACCGACGACTGGGAGCGGCGGCAGCCGGGCTGCGGCTGCACCGGGGGCATCAAGTTCTGGGCCGTCGACGGCGCCGACGTCCGCGGCAACTGGGTGCACGACAACCGCGGCGCCGGGCTGTGGGCGGACAACAACAACAACGACTTCCTCGTCGAGGACAACGTGCTGGAGGCCAACGACGGCACCGCGCTGATGTACGAGACCAGCTACAACGCGATCATCAGGAACAACACGATCCGGCGCAACAACTGGGTCGAGGGCCGCCGGCACGCCGCCGCCGGCGACAACTTCCCGTACGCGGCGGTCTACGTGTCGGAGGCCGGCGGCGAACCCCGGATCCCGGCCCGCACCGACAGGATCGACATCTACCGGAACCTGCTGGAGGACAACTGGTCCGGCATCACCCTGTGGGAGAACGCCGACCGGTTCTGCAACAGCCCGGCCAACACCTCGACCGGCTACTGCACGTTGCTGGTGAAGGACACCCGGCAGTGCGCGAAGCCGGCGATCGACACCGCACCGCTCTACGCCGACTGCCGGTGGAAGACCCAGCGGGTGGACATCCACGACAACCGCTTCGCCCTCGACACGTCCGTCGTCAGGTGCGCGGTGGAGTGCGCCCGCATGGCGGTGCTCTCCAACTACGGCACCTACCCGGACTGGTCGCCGTACCAGGGCAAGCGGGTGTCCCGGGCGATCACCCTCGAACAGGACAACCGCTGGCACGACAACGCCTACCGCGGACCGTGGAGCTTCGTCATCGACGACCCGGACCGCAAGCTCGACGCCGGGCGGTGGCAGGGCACGCCGTACCAGCAGGACCAGGGCAGCACCTTCGCCCCGCAGGCCGGTGGTTGAGGTGGCCGGGGAACCGGTGCGCGGCGGGCCCACGGGCGGCCGGCCGGCGGGCGGACCGGGCACGGCGGTCCCCCGGCCCGGCGCCGAACGACGCCCAGGCGGCACGCCGAAGGCCGTCTGGATCGTCTGGGCCCTCCTGGGCCTCAACACGCTCGGCTCCGCCGGGGCGAAGACCATCGTGAGGCTGCCCCGCTCCCTCATCCAGATGGCCACCATGGGCGCGCTGGTCTCCGCGTTCGCGCTGGCCCTCGCGCTCAACCTCCGGCTGCGCATCCGCGCCAACGCCTTCCTGTTCCTGCTCAGCCTGCTGCTGGTGCCGAGCCTCATCTCCAGCCTGCACCTGGAGGTCGGGGTCGGCGCGCTGTTCCGCTGCACCCGGCTGGCCCTCTTCGTCGGCACCCTGTGGCTGCTCAGCCGCTGGTGGACCGGCAGCCTGATGCTCGTCCGGACCCACATCCGGATGTACTTCGCGGTGCTCGTGTCGGTGGCCGCCGGCCTGGTCATCTCCCCGGGCACCGCCATGCCCGAGTACTACGGCGGGCGCCTGGTCGGCGCGCTGTGGCCGCTCACCCCGCCGCAGATCGGACAGTACTCCGCGGTGATCATCGGGCTCACCGTGCTGCTCCTGCTGGACCGCCGGACCACCGGGACCGGCGCGGCGGTGGTCATCGTGCCGACGCTCGTCCTGCTCGCGATGACCCACACCCGGACGGCCACGGTCGGCCTGCTCGTCGGGCTGGCGCTGGCGATCGGCTCGCTCGTCCTGACCAGCGCCGCCGCCCGCCGGTTCTTCGCCTGGGCGGTGGTGTGCGCCACGGTGGCCGCGGTGGCGTTCTCCTCCGCGCTGCAGGCGTGGTTCATGCGCGGGCAGAGCAAGGAGAACTTCTCCAACCTCACCGGCCGGGCCAAGGTCTGGGACGCCCTGCTGACGGCGCCCCGGACGCTCCCGGAGCGGGTGTTCGGCACGGGTCTGGGCGACAAGTCGTTCGGCGGGCTGCCCATCGACAACAGCTGGCTGGCCGTCTACAACGAGCAGGGCCAGCTCGGCATCGTCCTCGTGGCGGCGATCCTCCTCTCCCTGGGCGGGATCGCGCTGCTGCGCCCGCCCTCGCTGCCGAGGGCCTGCGCGATCTTCCTCATCAGCTACGTCGCGATGTCGTCGTACACCGAGGCCGGGCTCGGCGACGCCTCGCCCTACCTGCTCCACCTGGCCCTGGCCGCGTCGCTGCTCACGACACCGGCCGCGGCCCCGCCCTTGACGGCGCCCGCGGTACCGCGGCGACGCATCCCCCGCTGGGACCGGAACCGGGAGGTGACCTGACCATGCACGTCCTCGTGGTGCACAACCGCTACTCCTCGGCGCAGCCGAGCGGCGAGAACAGGGTCGTCGACGAGGAGGTGGGGCTGCTGCGCGCGGCCGGCCACCGGGTCGACGTGTTCGAGCGGCGCAGCGACGAGATCGCCGCGCGGTCCCTGCTCGGCAAGGCCGCGGTGCCGCTCCTCGTGCCGTGGAACCCGGCGGTCCGCACGGAGCTCGCCGCCCGGCTCCGCACCGATCGGCCGGACGTGGTGCACGTCCACAACGTCTTCCCGCTCCTGTCGCCGGCGGTGATCGCCGCCTGCGCCGACGCCGGTGTGCCCGTCGTCGCCACCCTGCACAACTACACCCAGGTCTGCCCGCCCGGCACGCTGCACCGGGACGGCGGGGCGTGCACGGAGTGCGTCGGCACCCGGGCCTCGCTGCCCGCCGTCCGGCACGGCTGCTACCGGAACTCCCGGCTCGCGACGGTGCCGCTCGCGGTCAGCCTGGCGGTCAACCGGCGGCGGTGGTGGTCCGGCGTGGAGCGGTTCTTCTGCATCTCCGCGGCGCAGCGCGACATCCTGGTGCGGTCCGGCATGCCGGCCGAACGGCTGGTGGTGAAGCACAACTTCGTGCCCGACCCCGGCACCGACCGGGCGGACACCGGCGAGCACCTGCTCTTCCTCGGCCGGCTGACGGAGTCCAAGGGCGTGCGGCTGCTCATGGCCGCGTGGGACGCGCTCGCCGCGGAGGGCGGGGTCGGCGTGCCGCTCGTGCTCGCCGGCGCGGGGCCGCTGGAGTCCGAGGTGACGGCGTGGGCGGCGGGCCGGGCCGACGTGCGCTACGCCGGCCTGTACGACCCGGCCCAGTGCCGGCAGGCCGTCGCGCGGTCGGTCGCGGTGGTGGCTCCGTCGATGTCCATGGAGACGTTCGGCCTGGTGGTCGCGGAGGCGATGGCGGCGGGGGTCCCGGCCGTCGCCGCCGGTCACGGCGCCTTCGTCGAGCTCGTGCAGGACGGGCTGACCGGGTTGCTGCACCGGCCGGGGGACGCGGGCTCGCTCGCGTCCTGCCTTCGCCGGGTCACGGCCGATCCGGCCGGCAACCGGGAGATGGGCCGGACGGCCCGGCACCGTTACGACCAGGCGTTCAGTCCGGCGGTCGGACTGGAGCGCCTGGTGGAGGAGTACCGCGCCGCGATCGCGGGGCGGGCCGGCGGCGCGGACGGCGCGCCGCCGGTGGTGAGGACGAACGCTGGCTCGCGGCGGGACACCCGCGCGAGCAGGAAATGGGGGCAGTAGATGACACGATGCCGACTCTGCGGCTCGACGGCGCTGGGGAGCGTCGTCGACCTGGGGGCGACCCCGCCGTGCGAGAGCTTCCTCGCCGCGGACCAGTTGGACCGGCCGGAACCGACGTACCCGCTGCACCTGCGGGTCTGCACGGACTGCTGGCTCGCGCAGATCCCTCCGCTGATCACGCCGGAGGAGACGTTCACGCAGTACGCGTACTTCTCCTCGTACTCGACCTCCTGGGTGGAGCACGCGCGCACCTTCGTCGCCGAGGCCGTGCCGCGGCTGGGCCTCGGCCCCGACTCCTTCGTGGTCGAGGTCGCGAGCAACGACGGGTACCTGCTCCGCCACGTGGTGGACCGGGGCATCCGCTGCCTCGGCGTCGAGCCGTCGGTGAACGTCGGTGCCGCGGCGCGGGACGCGGGCGTGCCCACGCTCACGGAGTTCCTGGACCCGGCCACCGGTGCGGCCGTCCGTGCCGAGCACGGCCCGGCGGACCTGGTCGTCGCCAACAACGTGTACGCGCACATCCCCGACGTGGTCGGGTTCACCCGGGGGCTGCGCGCCCTGGTCGCCGACGACGGCTGGGTCTCCGTCGAGGTGCAGCACCTGCTGACCCTGATCGAGGAGAACCAGTACGACACGATCTACCACGAGCACTTCCAGTACTACACGGTCGCGTCCGCGGCCCGGGCGCTGGAGAGCGGCGGACTCGCGCTCGTGGACGTCGAGTTGCTGCCCACGCACGGCGGCTCCATCCGGCTGTGGGCCCGGCCGGCCGAGGTGGCCGGCGAGCCGAGCCGGCGGGTGGCCGACGTGCTGGACCGGGAGAAGGCCGCGGGGCTGCGGGAGCTGTCCGGGTACACCGAGTTCTCCGCCCGGGTGGCGAAGGTGCGCAGGGACCTCCTGCGCTTCCTCGTCGAGGCGGCCGAGCGTGGCGAGACGGTCGTCGGCTACGGCGCCCCGGGCAAGGGCAACACCCTGCTGAACCACTGCGGTGTCCGGCCCGACCTGCTCCCGTACACGGTCGACCGGAACCCCTACAAGCACGGCAGGTTCACCCCGGGCACCCGCATCCCGATCCTGCCGCCCGAGCAGATCGCCACCGACCGGCCGGACTACGTCCTCGTCCTCCCGTGGAACCTGCGGGACGAGCTGGTCGAGCAGTTGTCCTTCGTGCACGCCTGGGGCGGCCGGCTGGTCTTCCCCATCCCGGAACTCAGCATTGTCGAGGTCAAGCCGTGAAGGTCGTCCTGTTCTGCGGCGGTTACGGGCTGCGCATGCGCAGCGGAGCCTCCGACGACGTGCCCAAGCCGATGGCGATGGTCGGCCCGCGGCCGCTCATCTGGCACGTGATGCGCTACTACGCGTACTTCGGGCACACCGAGTTCATCCTGTGCCTCGGGTACGGGGCCCACCACATCAAGGACTTCTTCCTCAACTACGAGGAGACGACGTCCAACGACTTCGTGCTGCGGGGCGGGCGGACCGAGCTGCTGTCCACCGACATCGCCTCCTGGACGATCACGTTCGCCCAGACGGGCATCGAGTCGCCGATCGGCGAGCGGCTGCGCCGGGTGCGGCACCACCTGGACGGCGACGAGATGTTCCTCGCCAACTACGCCGACGTGCTCACCGACGCCCCGCTGCCGGAGATGATCGACTCGTTCTCCCGGCGTGACGCCGGTGCGTCGATGATGGTGGTGCCGCCGCAGTCCTCGTTCCACTGCGTGGAGCTGGGCGAGGGCGGCCTGGTGGGGGGCATCACCGCGGTGAGCGAACTGCCGCTGTGGGAGAACGGTGGCTATTTCGTGCTCCGTCAGGAGGTCTTCGACCACATCCCGGAGAACGGGGACCTGGTCGCCGACGGCTGCACCCAACTGGCCAAGCGCGGCCGGCTGGTGGCCCACCAGCACCGCGGCTTCTGGAAGCCGACCGACACGGTGAAGGAGCGGGCCGCGCTGGACCTCGCCTACTCCCGGGGCGACCGCCCGTGGGCCGTGTGGGAGCGGGACGCCGCGGGGGCGGGCGGCGGCGGGACCGGCGGCGGGACCACCGGCGCGGCGAGGACCGCGTGATCCGGCTCGGGTCCGGGCGCCCGGACCGGGTCGTCGCGGTGGGGGCGCACTGCGACGACATCGCCATCGGCGCCGGCGGCACGCTGCTGACGGTGTGCCGCGCGCGGCCGGGCCTGCGGGTCGACGCGCTGGTGCTCTCCGGCGGTGGCGGCGAGCGGGAGCAGGAGGAACGGGACGCGCTCGCCGCCTTCTGCCCGGACGCCGACCTGCGCCTGACCGTGCTCAAGCTCCCGGACGGCCGGCTGCCCGCGCACTGGGACGAGGCCAAGGCCGCGGTCGAGGAGCTGCGCGGGCGGAGCGAGCCGGACCTGGTCCTCGCACCGCGCACCGAGGACGCGCACCAGGACCACCGCGGCCTGGCGCGGCTGGTGACCACCGCGTTCCGCGACCACCTCGTGCTCGGCTACGAGATCGTCAAGTGGGACGCCGACCTCGGCCGTCCCACGGCCTACCAGCCGCTCTCCCCGGAGGTCGCCGAGGAGAAGGTGCGGCTGTTGCAGGAGCACTACCCGTCGCAACGGCACCGGCCCTGGTACGACCGGGAGGCCTTCCTCGGGCTGGCGCGGATCCGCGGCATCGAATGCCACGAGCGCTACGCCGAGGCGTTCGCCGTCACCAAGCTCACTCTCAATCTGGGGGGATGAACCATGCGCGTACTGCTGACCGGACACCAGGGCTACCTGGGCACCGTGATGGCCCCGGTCCTCGCGGCCGCCGGGCACGACGTCGTCGGGCTGGACGCGGGCCTGTTCGCGGACTCGGTCCTCGGCCCGACGCCCGCCGACCCGCCGGGTCACCGGGTGGACCTGCGTGACGTCACGGCCGACCACGTGGCCGGGGTGGACGCCGTGATCCACCTGGCCGCGCTGTCCAACGACCCGCTGGGCTCGCTGGCGCCGGACCTCACCTACGACATCAACCACCACGCCTCCGTGCGGCTGGCCCGGCTGGCCCGCGACGCCGGGGTGCGGCGCTTCCTGTACGCGTCGACCTGCTCGGTCTACGGTGCCGCCGGCGGCGACGACCTGGTCACCGAGGACGCCCCGCTGCGCCCGGTGACCCCGTACGCGGAGTCCAAGGTGCGGGTGGAGGACGACCTGCACGCGCTGGCCGACGACGACTTCAGCCCGGTGTACCTGCGCAACGCCACCGCCTTCGGCTACTCGCCCCGGCTGCGCGCCGACATCGTGCTGAACAACCTGGTGGGCCACGCGCTCCTGTCCGGCGAGGTGCTGGTGCTCTCCGACGGCACGCCCTGGCGCCCGCTGGTGCACGCCGCCGACATCGCGCGGGCCTTCGCGGCCTCGCTGGTGGCGCCGCGGGAGGCGGTGCACGACCGGGCGTTCAACATCGGCAGCGAGACCAACAACGTCACCGTCGCCGAGATCGCCGAACAGGTCGCCGAGGCGGTGTCCGGCGCGAAGGTGGTGATCACCGGGGAGAACGGTGCCGACCCGCGCTCCTACCGGGTGGACTTCTCCCGGTTCCGCGCCGCGCTGCCCGGCTTCGACTGCGAGTGGACGGTGAAGCGGGGGGCGCTCGAACTCGCCGACGCCTACCAGAAGTTCGGTCTGACCCGGGACGACTTCGAGCGACGCTTCACCCGGCTGGCCGTGCTGCGCGCGGCAGCCGACGCCGGCACCGTCGACGACACCCTGCGGTGGCGCCGATGACCACGGCGGGCGACCGGATGCACGCGCTGGTGGAGCGGCTGTACCCGATCTGCCGGAGCATCACCGGCGACGGCGTGCGCGCCACCCTGGACATCGTCGGCGAGTACCTCCCGCTGCAGGTGCACGAGGTACCGACCGGGACACGGGTGCTCGACTGGACGGTGCCGCAGGAGTGGAACATCCGGGACGCGTACATCGCCGACGCCACCGGCCGCCGGGTCGTCGACTTCGCCGCGTCCAACCTGCACGTGCTCGGCTACAGCGTCCCGGTGGCGGCGACCGTGCCGCTCGCCGAGCTGCGCGAACACCTGCACACGCTGCCCGACCACCCGACCTGGGTGCCGTACCGCACCAGCTACTACACGCCGCAATGGGGGTTCTGCCTGGCCCAGGAGACCTTGGACGCGATGCCGGACGGCGAGTACGAGGTGCGCGTCGACTCCACGCTCGCGGACGGCCACCTCACCTACGCCGAGCACGTCGTCCCCGGGCAGGTCACCGACGAGGTGATCGTCTCCTGCCACGTCTGCCACCCGTCGCTGGCGAACGACAACATGGCCGGCGTCGCGGTGGCGATCCTCCTGGCCCGGGAGCTGGCGGAGCGGACGCCGTACTACACCTACCGGTTCATCTTCGCTCCCGGCACCATCGGGGCGATCACCTGGCTGGCCCGCAACGCGGAGCGGGTGGAACGCGTCAAGCACGGGCTGGTGCTGGCCTGCGCCGGCGACCGGGGCAAGCTGACGTACAAGCAGAGCCGGCGCGGCGACGCGGAGATCGACCGGGTCCTGCGGCACGTCCTGGCCGCGACCGAACGACCCCACCAGGTCAACGGGTTCACGCCGTACGGCTACGACGAGCGGCAGTACTGCTCGCCCGGGTTCGACCTCGGCGTGGGCTCGCTCAGCCGGACCCCGTACGCCGGGTACCCCGAGTACCACACCTCGGCGGACAACCCGGACTTCGTCTCCCCGGAGGCGCTGGAGGACACCCTCGCGGTCTGCCGCGAGGCGTTCTCCGTCCTCGACCGCAACCGGCGGTACCTCAACCTCAGCCCGTACGGCGAACCGCACCTGGGCCGGCGCGGGTTGTACGACTCGCTCGGCGGCCGCAGCGACGCCAAGCAGGCCCAGCTGGCCATGCTCTGGGTGCTCAGCCTCTCCGACGGCGAGCAGAGTCTGCTGGACGTCGCCGAGCGGTCCGGGCTGCCGTTCGACACCGTCGCCGCCGCGGCCGACGCCCTGCACGGCGCCGGGCTGATCAAGGCATGACGCCGATGACCGCCGAGGGGACGGAGACGACGGCGCCGCCGGGCCCGCCGGGGCGGGCCGCCGGCCGGGGCATCGCCGGCCGGCTGTCCTGGGGGCTGGCCGACCAGGCGGTCTCCAGCATGACCAACTTCGCGGTGGGCGCCTTCGTGGCCCGCTCGCTGGGGGTGACGGCGTTCGGCGTGTTCAGCCTCGCCTGGCTGACCTACGGCCTGGTGCTCAACGTCGCCCGCGGGCTGGCCACGGACCCGCTCGTGGTGCGGTTCAGCGGCGTGCCGGAGGCGGTCTGGCGTGCGGCGGCGGCCCGGTCGTCGGGGACGGCGCTCGTCATCGGCTCCTCCCTCGGCGCCGTGTGCCTGCTCACCGGGCTCGGCCTCGGCGGTCGGATCGGGCCCGCGTTCGTCTGCCTCGGCGCCGCCCTGCCGGCGCTGCTGCTCCAGGACTCCCGGCGGTTCGCGTTCTTCGCCGCCGGCGCGGGGCGGAAGGCGTTCACCAACGACCTGGTGCAGGCCGTCGCGCTCGTCCCGGCCATGGTCGTGGCGGCGCGCGTGAACACCGTGGCCGCCTTCCTGCTGGCCTGGGGCGCCGCCGCCGCGGTGGCCGCCGGGTACGGCTTCCTCCAGTCCGGCATCCGGCCCCGGGTGACCGCGGCCCGCGGGTGGCTCCGCGAGCAACGGGACCTCGGTACCCGGTACCTGGCCGAGAACGTCAGCCTCAGCGCCGCCGGCCAGCTCCGGGCGTACGGGCTGGGCGCGATCGTCGGGGTCGGTGCGGTGGGGACGGTCCGGGGCGCCGAGCTCCTGCTCGGCCCCTTCCTCGCCCTGCTGATGGGGCTGTCCCTGGTCACCGTGGCGGAGGCGGCCCGGGTACTGCGGCAGGCACCGCACCGGCTCGGCGGGTTCTGCCTCCGGCTGGGCGGCGGCCAGGCCGTCGCGGCGCTGCTGTGGGGCGCCGCCCTGCTGCTGATGCCCGAACGGATCGGCGAGCTCGTCCTCGGCGACGTCTGGCACGCGTCCTCCGAGCTCATCGTGCCGGCCACCCTCGGCGTCGCCGGCGCCGGCCTCGGCAGCGGCGCGGCGGCCGGGCTGCGCGCGCTCGCCGCGGCCCGGCGCAGCCTGCGCTGCCAGCTGTTCGCCTCCGCCTGCTACCTCGGCGGCGGGCTCGGCGGAGCCGCCCTGGCCGGCACCGCCAGCTCCGCCTGGGGCGTCGCCACCGCGACGGCCTGCGGCTCGGCCGTGTGGTGGTGGCAGCTGAGGGCCGCCCTGCACGAGCACCACCGAGCCCCCTCCCCCGAAGTAGAGGACGACACCCCCGAAGTGAGGACTCCATGACCGCCGTACCCCGATTGAGTATCGGGCTGCCCGTCTACAACGGTGAGGAGTACCTCGCCGAGTCCCTCGACGCCCTGCTCGGCCAGACCTACGAGGACTTCGAGCTGATCATCTCCGACAACGCCTCGACCGACGCGACGCAGGACATCTGCCGCCGCTACGCCGCGCGGGACTCCCGCATCCGCTACCTCCGGCTGCCCCGGAACATCGGCGCCTCGCCGAACCACAACCACGTGTTCGCCGAGTGCCGCGGCGAGCTGTTCAAGTGGGCCTCGCACGACGACCTGTACGCCCGGGACCTGCTGCTGCGCTGCGTGGAGGCGCTGGACGAGCGGCCGGACGTGATCCTCGCGCACGCCGACCAGGCGGTCATCGACGGCGACGGCCGGGTGAAGGTCCCCTACGAGTACGGGCTCGCCACCGCCTCCCCGCACGCGCCGGAGCGCTTCCGCAGCATGCTGTTCGAACCCGGCGGCGACGACTTCTACGGCGTGATCCGGGCCGACGTCCTGCGCCGGGTCAAGCCGCTCGACAGCTACCACCACGCGGACCGCACGTTCGTCGCCGAGATCGGCCTGCGCGGGCGCTTCCACCAGGTGCCGGAGCTGCTGTACTTCCGCCGCGACCACCCCACCCGCGCCGAACGGGCGAACCCCTCCAAGCGCTCCCGGTGCGTCAACCTGGACCCGCGCCGGGCCGGACCGCTGCACCCGACGCCCCGGCTGCTCGCCGAGTACGTCTGGGGCTTCGTCGCGACGATCCGGCGGGTGCCGCTCTCCCCGGCCGACCGGCGCGCGTGCTACGGCCACCTCGCCGCCTGGGCGACCAGCCGGGCCCGGCCGGGCGCCGGCGAGCGGGTCGAGGACCGCACCCCGGTCGACCCGGACCGGCTCGCCGTCTCCGTGGACGCCGTCGTCGCCGGCCGCGAGGGGCGGCGGCCATGACGTCCGCGGCCGAAGGCCCGGTGCGGGTCGGGGTGTTCGGGCTGCTCGGCTCCGGCAACCTCGGCAACGACGGGTCGCTGGAGGCCGTGCTCGGGTACCTGCGCGCCGCGCACCCGGACGCGGTCGTGGACGCGCTGTGCGGCGGGCCCGAGGCCGTGACGGCCCGGTTCGGGATCCCCGCGACCCGGCTGCACTGGAACCGCGGCGAGTACCGGACCGCGTCGCGGGCGGGCTCGATCGCGGCGAAGGGCGCGGGCAAACTCGTCGACGCCGTCCGCACCGCCGCCTGGGTGCGCCGGCACGACGTGGTGATCGTGCCGGGCATGGGCGTCCTGGAGGCCACCCTTCCGCTGCGGCCGTGGGGCTTCCCGTACGCACTGTTCCTGCTCTGCGCGAGCGGCCGGCTGCTGCGCACCCGGGTCGCGCTGGTCAGCGTCGGCGCGGCCGAGATCCGCAGCCGGCCGACCCGGGCCCTGGTGCGCTGGTCGGCGCGGCTGGCCGCGTACCGGTCGTACCGGGACGCCCCGTCGCGCGACGCGATGCGGGCGATGGGTGTGGACACCGGCCGGGACGAGGTCTACCCGGACCTCGCCTTCTCCCTGCCGGCGCCGTCGTCGGCCGCGCCCGACGACGGCGCGCCGGGCCCGGTCTGCGTCGGCGTCATGGCCTTCCACGGCGGGAACGACGACCGCGCCCGGGCGGAGGAGATCCACCGGCGCTACCTCGACGGGACGACCCGCTTCGTCCGCGCGCTGGTCGAGGACGGCAGACGGGTCCGGCTGCTCATGGGCGACGACGTCGACAGGCCGGTGGTCGCCGCGATCCTCGACGCGGTGGACTCGCCGCTGCTCACCGCCGCCTCGCCCGCCTCACTGGCCGACCTGATGAGGGAGACGGCCGCGGCCGACACCGTGGTGGCGACCAGGTACCACAACCTGATCTGCGCGCTGAAGGCCGGCACGCCGACGCTCGCCCTGAGCTACGCGGCGAAGAGCGAGGCGCTGATGGCCCGGATGGGGCTCGGCGAGTACTGCCACCCGGCCCGCGAGGTCGACGCCGACCGGCTGATCGAGCAGTTCCGGGCGCTGGAGAAGCGGTCGCCGGAGCTGCGGCGGACCCTCGCCGAGCGGAACCTGACCGCCCGCCGGGAGCTGGAACAGCAGTTCAGCGCCTTGACGGCGGCCCTCTTCCCCGCGGCCGGCCACGCCCGCTCCCGTTCCGACGCCCCTGACCCGTACCACGCCGAGAACCACGCCCACGACCAGAACCGTACCCACGCACACGACCACACCCACGACCACGCACCACGGGAGGCTCCATGAAGGCGACCGAAGTCCCGGCGATCGCCGGCGCGTACCTTTTCGAACCGACGCCGTACGCCGACGAACGCGGCTTCTTCTGCCGGACGTTCGACGCCGAGGTGGTCCGCTCGGTCGGCCTCGACCCGGCCGCCTTCGTCCAGCACAGCGTGTCCCGCTCGGTCCGCGGCGTGCTGCGCGGCCTGCACCTGCGCTCCGGCGCCGGTGAGGCCAAGCTGGTGCGCTGTTCCTACGGGAAGGTCTTCGACGTCGTCGTGGACCTGCGCCCGGATTCGCCGACCTACCGCAACCAGGCCTTCTTCGAGCTGAGCGGCGAGACGCAGGTGAGCGTGTACATCCCGGCGGGGTGCGCCCACGGGTTCCAGGCCCTGACCGACACCGCCGACGTCTCGTACCGGATCGACCGCCCGCACGATCCGGCCGAGGACGTGACGATCGCCTTCGACGACGTGGAACTCGCCGTGCCCTGGCCGCTGCCCGCCGTGTCGGTGTCCGAGCGGGACCGGAAGGCGCCGAGCCTCGCCGAGGTCCTGCGGCACGAGGGGCGGTCGGCGTGAGCACCCAGCAGAGCCAGGACGCCCGGGGTTCGCGGGGCTCCTCGGGCCCGCAGGACGCCGACGGGTTCAGCCTGCCGCGGTCGCGGACGGCGAACGAGAGGCTGCACGCCGTGGTCCCCGGGGGCGCGCACACCTACGCCAAGGGCGACGACCAGTACCCCGAGAACCTGGCCCCGGTCATCAGCCACGGCCGCGGTGCCCACGTGTGGGACGTCGACGGCAACCGCTACGTCGAGTACGGCTCCGGCCTGCGGTCGGTCAGCCTCGGCCACGCCCACCCGCGCGTGCTGGAGGCGGTGCGGCGGGAACTCGACCGCGGCAGCAACTTCGTCCGGCCGTCCGTCCTGGAGGTCGACGCCGCGGAGCACTTCCTGGCCACGGTGCCGACCGCCGAGATGGTGAAGTTCGCGAAGAACGGCTCCGACGCCACCACCGCTGCCGTGCGACTCGCCCGCGCCGTCACCGGGCGCCCGCGGGTGGCCCTCTGCGGCGACCATCCGTTCTTCTCCGTCGACGACTGGTTCATCGGCACCACACCGATGTCCGCCGGTGTCCCGGCCGCGACCGCCGAGCTCACCGTGGCGTTCCCCTACGGGGACCTGGCCGCCACGGAGGAACTGCTCACCCGGTACCCGAACGAGATCGCCTGTCTGATCCTCGAACCCGCCGGCCACACCGAACCGCCGCCCGGGTACCTCGCCGGCCTGCGCGAGCTGGCCGACCGGCACGGCTGCGTCCTGGTCTTCGACGAGATGATCACCGGCTTCCGCTGGTCCGAGGCGGGCGCCCAGGGCCTGTACGGCGTCGTCCCCGACCTCTCCACGTTCGGCAAGGCCCTGGGCAACGGGTTCGCCGTCTCCGCCCTGGCCGGACGCCGCGACCTGATGGAGCGGGGCGGGCTGCGTCACTCCGGCGACCGGGTGTTCCTCCTGTCCACCACGCACGGCGCGGAAACGCACGCGCTGGCCGCCGCGATGGCCGTGCAGACCACCTACGTCGAGGAGGGCATCACCGCTCGGCTGCACGCGCTCGGCGAGCGGTTGGCCGCCGGTGTCCGCGAGGCCGCCGCGGGTGCGGGCGTCGGCGACCACCTCGTCCTCCGGGGCCGGGCCAGCAACCTGGTCTTCGCCACCCTCGACGAGGACCGGCAGCCGTCGCAGCAGTACCGCACCCTGTTCCTGAGCCGGCTCCTCGCGGGCGGGGTGCTGGCACCGTCGTTCGTGGTGAGCAGCGCGCTCGACGACGCCGACATCGACCGCACCGTCGACGTGGTGGCGGGGGCCTGTGCCGTGTACCGGAAGGCGCTGGACGCCGGCGACCCCGCCCCCTGGTTCGCCGGGCGGCCGGTGAAGCCCGTCTTCCGGCGCCTGGTGTGACGGGGCGTCACGTCTCGGGCAGCGACGTGACGTGACGTCGGTTCCGCCTCCGCAGGGCGACCTCGGCCACCCGGTCGACCGCCCACGCGGTCGCCGGCACCACCGCCAGCGCGGTGCACCAGCCGCCGAGGGCGTCGGTCGGGTAGTGCGCGCCCAGCGCGACCTGTGCCCAGCCCATGGCGGCGCCGGCGACCAGCGCCGCGGCGAGCACGAGCAGGGTGCCGGCCGTGCGGCCGAGGCCGGGCCCGTCCCGGCCTCGGCCGCGGGTCGCGAGCATCGCCACCACGAGGGCGAGCGCGGTGGCGAAGGCGGTGTGGCCGCTCGGGTAGGACAGGTACCCGCCGTGGATGGTGCGTCCCACCAGGTGCTTGAGCAGCGTCGTCGCACCCACGGAGATGCCGACGCCGACGACGAGGAACACCGCTGCGCGAGGTCGACGAAGCAGCAGGCAGCTCGCCACGAGTGCCGCGACCAGGGTCGCGGCGCCCACCGGCTCCCCCAGGGAGTCCGTCGCCAGCGCGACGTACCGCCACGGCGGCCCCGCGCCATCCACCGCCGTCAGGATCCACGCGTCCGCCCTGCCGGGCCCGCCCGCGTCGCCGTACCGGATCCCGAGCAGGACGACCACCAGCGCGGCGAGGGCCGCGATCGACCCGAGCCCCACGCGCAGCGCCGGGGGCAGCACCACGGGCGCCGGCCGGCCGGTCACCCCCACCGCGTCCCATCGGCCTGCGGCCTCAACGGCGGGACGTCGCCTCCGCACCTCTTCAGGCATGGGCCGAGTATGTCAGCGGCTCACCGGCGCCGGCAGCCGTTCACGAAGACCGGCCCCGCCCGGATCGGGTCGCCGGATCGTGCCGGACGCCCGGCGCGTGGCGCCGGGCGTCGTGGAGGACGGCCGGCGGGAGCCGCCCTGTCACCCGGCCCGGAAGGGCGCCGGCCGCGACCGTCAGTAGCCGCTGCCGCGCTTGACCTGGGCCCGCTCGACCTCGGTGGTCGCCCCCTTGCGGTCCAGGGTGGCACACGCATCGGCGATGTCCTGGGTCAGGCGGTCGATCTGACCGCGGCTCAGGGTCTCCTTGACCAGGGCCCGCAGGATCTTCACCCGCTCCGCGTTGGGCGGGAGCGTGTACGCCGGCACCATCCAGCCGCGCTCGGCCGAGAGCTGCCAGGCGATGTCGGACTCGTCGTAGGAGTGCTCGCCGGCGAGGCGGAAGGCGACCAGCGGCAGCTGTTCGAGACCGCTGCCGATCACCTCGAACCGGCCGCTGTCCCGCAGGTTGTCCGCCAACGCGCGGGCGTTCGTCTGCATCGTCTCCATGACGTAGGTGTAGCCCTGACGGCCCAGCCGCACGAAGTTGTAGTACTGCGCGAGCACCATCGACGCGCCGGTCGAGAAGTTCAGCGTGAACGTCGCGTCGGTCTTGCCCAGGTAGTTCTCGTAGAACACGAGGTCCTCGGCCAGGTCCGACTCCTCGCGGAAGACCAGCCAGCCGATGCCGGGGTAGACTAGGCCGTACTTGTGTCCCGAGACGTTGATCGACCGGACCTGTTCGAGCCGGAAGTCCCACTTCGAGTCCGGGTAGAGGAAGGGCCACACGAAGCCGCCGCTGGCACCGTCGACGTGGATCGGGATGTCGAGGTCCCGCTTCCTGCGGATCCCGCGCAGCAGCTCGTCGATCCCGACGACGTCGTCCTTGTGGCCGGTGAAGGTGGTGCCGACGACGGCGACGACGCCGATGGTGTTCTCGTCGAGGTGGGGCTCGACGTCCTCCGGGCCGATCGTGTACTTGTCCTCGGCGAGCGGCACGATCCGCGGCTCGACGTCGAAGTAACGGCAGAACTTCTCCCACACGACGTGGACGTCACCGCCGAAGACCAGGTTGGGCCGGTCGACCGACAGGTTGGCCGCCTTGCGGCGCTCCCGCCACTTCCACTTCAGCGACAGCGCGCCGAGCATGATCGCCTCGGACGAGCCCTGGGTCCGGCATCCGGTGGTCCTGCCCGGCGCGTTGAAGAGGTCGGCGAGCATCCGCACGCAGCGCTGCTCGATCTCGGCGGAGATGGGGTACTCCGCGTGATCGATGAAGTTCCGGTGCAGGTTCTCGGCGATGATCCGCTGCGCCTCCGGCTCCATCCACGTGGTGACGAACGTGGCGAGGTTGCGCTGCGGGTCGCCCTCCATGACGAGGTCCTCGTCCACCAGCCGCATGGCGTCCGTCGCGGTCATGCCCGTCTCGGGAAAGGTCTCCGAGGGGGCGGGCACGGTCAGGAAGCGGTTGCCGAACAGGGCCCCGACGTCACTCTTGCTCATGTCGGCGACTCAACCAGCTCCGGGCCGGGAGTCGCGCCCGGGACTCATGAGCCGAAATCGAAAGCACCCGAACGGCCTACCGTCCCGGGCGGGCGGCGACACCCTCCGGCTGCGGCACCCCCGGTCCGCGGGGCGAACGTCCGCAGGGCCGATCAGGTGGCGGAGGCCGCGTCCGGCCCCGTCGGGCGGCTGCGGGACTCGTCGACGCGGTTGAATCCCACGGGCCCGGAACCCATCGAGAGGACAACCGCGATGACCGGCGACACCACCGTGCTGCTGGGCCCCGCATGATGTCCTGGGCCACCCGGTTCCGGCTGCGGCAGTACGCCAAGGCGAGCCTGTGGATCGTCCCGCTGTTCGGGCTCCTCCTCGGCGTCGCGCTGGCCGAGGCGGCGGCGGCCGTGGACGGCGCGCCCTGGCTGCCGAAGAGCTGGGACTACTCCGCGACGACCGCGAGCACCGTCCTCAGCTCGGTGGTCGGCTCGATGATCGCGCTGCTGGGATTCGTCGTCACCATCGGCGTCCTCGTCATCCAGCAGGCCACCGGCACGCTCTCGCCGCGCTACATGCGGCTCTGGTACCGCGACCGCCTGCAGAAGGCCGTCCTGGCCACCTTCACCGGCACCTTCGCGTTCGCGTACACGCTGCTGCGGAGCATCGAGACCGACTCCGTGCCCAACCTCGGCGTGACCCTGGCCGGTGTCGCCGTCTCCGTGAGCCTCCTGCTCCTGCTGATCTACCTCAACCGCTTCACCCACAACCTGCGGCCGGTGGCCATCGCCGACATCGTGGGGCGCCAGGGCGAACAGGTCCTCGACCGCGCGGCGGCCCGCCTCCGGGCGTCCGCGCTACCGGGCGGGACGCCGCCGGCCGACGGCCCGGCGGTGCTCGTCCGCTCGGAACGCGGAGGGGTCATCCAGGCGTTCGACGCGCCCGGCATGGTCGAGCTCGCGGCTCGGCACGACTGCGTCCTCGTCCTGGCCGCCCCCGTCGGCGACTTCGTGCCCCCCGGCGCCACGGTCGTCCGGGTCCACGGCGGCGCGGCCGCGCCCGACCCGCGCCGGGTGACCGGCCTCCTCGCGCTCGGCGCGGAGCGGACCATCGAACAGGACCCGGCCTTCGCCCTGCGCATCCTCGTCGACATCGCCATCCGCGCCCTCTCCCCCGCCGTCAACGACCCCACCACCGCCGTCCAGGTGCTGAACCACATCGAGGCGTTCCTGCACGCCGTCGGCCGCGTCGGACTGCGCGGTCACTACGTGCTCGCGGACGACCGCGGCCGGCCGCGCCTCGTGCTGCCCGACCGGTCCTGGGAGGACTACCTCGAACTCGGCGTCACCGAGATCCGCGACTACGGCGCGAGCTCCGTCCAGGTCTGCCGGCGGCTCCGGTCCCTCCTCGAAGACCTCCTCGCGGCGCTGCCCGACACCTGCCGGCCCGCTCTCCGCACCGAACTCCGCCTCCTCGGCGACGCGGTCGAGAGGGGCTTCGACGACGCCCCCCGCCGCGCCCGCGCACGGACGGCCGACCCCCAGGGTCTCGGGGGACGGCAGACCCGGGACGCGCTCCCCGGCGCGCCGGCGGCCGACGGGCCCGGCCCCTAGGCCGCCGCCGAGGCCGGGGGCCCGCCCGATCAGTCGGGCGGTCCCCCGGCCTCGAACTCCGCGACACCCGTCCGGGCCAGGAGCACGATCGCCTCGGGGCCGAGGGCGGCGTCGACGGTCAGCCCGGGCTCGTCCTCCCGCAGCGGCTCCAGCGCGTCGTACTGGGAGCCGAGGAGGGCGGGCGGCATGAAGTGCCCGGTCCGCCGGGCGATCCGGGTCCGTGCGACCGCCGGGTCCAGAGCCAGGTGGAGGAACCACACGCCGGGCCCGGCCGCCCGCAGGAGCCGCCGGTACTCGTACCGGAGGGCGGAGCACGCGATCACGGCCCCTTCCCCGCGCTCCGTCGCCGCGCGGACCCGGGCCGCGAGGGCCTGGAGCCAGGGCCGGCGGTCCTCGTCGTCGAGCGCCTCGCCGGCCGACATCCGCGCGATGTTCCCGGCCGGCTGGAGGTCGTCGCCCTCCACGAACGGGACTCCCCGGCGTCGCGCGAGCAGGCGGCCCACGGTGCTCTTCCCCGAGGCGGCGACACCCATCACCACCACGACCGCCGGGGCCGGCGCCGGTGTCCCCATCCTGCTCCTCGTGGTCCTCACCCCGGGGGCACCTCCCCCCGCAGCACCCTCCCGCACCGCGGGCGGATCCGGTCCGTCCGCCGCCGCACGGGGCGACCGGTGCACCCGGACGGCCCAGCGACCGGACCGGTCAGGGCCCCTTCGGTGTCTGACCGGTCGGGCGCCGACGGGGAAGGACGGGCGGGCGGTACGCCCCGGGAGGGACGCCGCTGGGCCGGACGGCCCAGCGACCGGCGGGCCGAACCCCGACCCGCGGGCGGCGGCGGCACCGTGGCGCCGTACCGAACGGGAGCCCACGAACGGGAGACGACCATGGCCTCACCTGCGGACGAGCCGCGCTCGGAGCTGCCGCCCATCCTCCGGGGCCAGAAGGCCCTGGTCACCGGCGCGAACTCGGGGATCGGCAGGGCGACGGCGCTCGGGCTGGGCCGTGCGGGCGCCGACGTGGTCGTGAACTACGTCGCCGGCCGCGACGCCGCGGAGGAGGTGGCCGAGGAGATCAGGTCGTACGGCGTGCGGGCGTACGCACACGAGGCGGACGTCTCCGACGAGGGCCAGGTCGTCGCCATGGTCGGCCGGATGGTCGAGGAGTTCGGCACCGTCGACGTCCTGGTGGCCAACGCCGGGTTGCAGCGTGACGCCGCCAGCACCGAGATGACGCTCGACCAGTGGAACAAGGTCCTGGAGGTCAACCTCACCGGCCAGTTCCTGTGCGCGCGCGAGGCCGCGAAGGAGTTCGTGCGCCGGGGCGTCGTCCCGGAGGTGTCCCGCTCGGCCGGCAAGATCGTGTGCATGAGTTCGGTCCACCAGATCATCCCCTGGGCGGGCCACGTCAACTACGCGGCCTCCAAGGGCGGCGTCCTGATGATGATGCAGACCCTGGCGCAGGAGCTGGCCCCGCAGGGGATCCGGGTGAACGCCGTCGCGCCCGGCGCCATCCGCACCCCGATCAACCGCGACGCCTGGGACACCCCGGAGTCGGAGGCCGACCTGCTCAAGCTGATCCCGTACCGCCGGGTCGGCGACCCGGAGGACATCGCCCGTACGGTGGCCGTACTGGCCTCCGACCTGATGGACTACGTGGTCGGTGCCACGATCTACGTCGACGGCGGCATGACGCTCTTCCCCGGCTTCGCCACCGGAGGCTGACCCGCAGGTGGACACCGCGACCCAGCTCCTCGCCGGCACCCCGGCGCAGCTCCTCCCCGCCCGCGAGCTGATGGCGTTCACCCTCGCCTCGCACATCCTGCTGGTGCCGTTCGGCGTGGCGCTGCCGTTCATCACCCTGGTGATGCACCACCGCGGCCTGCGCCGGGGCGACGCGACGGCGCTGCTGCTGGCGCGGCGGTGGTCGGCCGTGATGGCCGTGCAGTTCGCCGTCGGCGTCGTCACCGGCACGATCCTGTCCTTCGAGTTCGGCCTGCTGTGGCCCGGCATGATGGGCCGCTGGGGAGACGTCTTCGGCCTCGGATTCGGCGTCGAGGCCTGGGCGTTCTTCCTGGAGGCGATCCTCATCGCGATCTACCTCTACGGCTGGCGCCGGCTGAAGCCGTGGACGCACTTCTGGCTCGGCGTGCCGCTGCCGCTCACCGCCCTCCTCGGCGCGTTCGGCATCATCGCCGCCAACTCGTGGATGAACACCCCGCAGGGCTTCACCCTCGACGCGGACGGCGATCCCGTGAACGTCGACGTCCGGCAGGCGATCTTCACCCCGATCTTCGGGCCGGAGTACTGGCACTTCACCGTCGCGATGTTCCTCACCGCCGGGTACGTCGTCGCCGGGGTCTACGCGGTCGGCTGGCTGCGCGGCCGCCGCGGCCGCTACCACCGTCTCGGCTTCACCGTGCCGTTCACCGTCGCCGCGGTCCTCACCCCCCTGCAGTTCTTCCTCGGCGACAACATCGCACGGCAGGTCTTCCAGAAGCAGCCGGTCAAGTTCGCGGCCACCGAGCTGGTCTGGGACACCGACACCCATGTGCCGGAGTACCTCTTCGGCCGCCTCCAGGAGGACGGCACCGTCAAGGGCGGCCTCAGGATCCCCCAACTCGACTCCGTGCTGGCCGGATTCAGGCCGGACACGCAGGTCACCGGCCTCGCCTCGGTACCCGCCGCCGACCGCCCCACCGCCACCCAGGCCACCATCGTGCACTGGGCGTTCGACATCATGGCGACCATCGGCAGCCTCCTGATCGTGCTGGCCCTCTGGTACGCCTGGTGCTGGTGGCGCCGCCGCGACCTGCCGCGGTCCCGCTGGTTCTTCCGCTGCGCCGCCCTCGCCGGCGCCGCCAGCATGCTCTGCGTGGAGTGCGGCTGGATCACCACCGAGGTCGGCCGCCAACCGTGGATCGTCTACCAGAACATGCGCGTCTCGGAGGCGGTCACGCCGACCCGCGCGGCCTCCCTGTGGACGATGTTCGGCGTCGTCGTGGTGGTCTACGTCCTCGTCTTCGGGGCGTTCCTCACCGTGCTGCTCAAGATGCGCACCCGCTGGCGCCTGGCCGACGGCGGTGAGGCCGCGGCCGAGAACCCGGAAACGGACACCCCCTACGGCCCGCGCCACGAACCGGCCGGCACCGGGGCGCAGCCGCCCCCTGCGGAAGCCGGTCCCGGGCACACCCCCGGAGGTGCCGGGTGACCGCCGACATCCTCTCCTGGGTGCTCCTGCTGGCCATCGCCGCCTACGCCTGCGGCGGCGGTGTCGACTACGGCGCCGGGTTCTGGGACCTGCTGGCCGGCGGCGCCGAGCGGGGTAGGCGCCCCCGGTGGCTGATCGACCACGCCATGGCACCGGTCTGGGAGGTCAACAACGTCTGGCTGGTCTTCGTCCTGGTGCTGATGTGGACGGGCTTCCCCGAGTTCTTCCAGACCGTCTTCACCGCCCTGTGGCTGCCCCTGGCGCTCGCCGCCGTCGGCATGGTCCTGCGCGGCGCCGGGTTCGCCCTGCGCAAACCCGCCCGCCTTCTCGCCGCCCGCCGGGTCTACGGCGCCACCTTCGCCGTCGCCTCCCTGCTCACCCCGTTCTTCCTCGGCACCGTCGTCGGCAGCGTCGCCTCCGGCCGGGTCTCCCCCGGCACCACCGCCTCCGCCGACGCCTGGGCCAACGCCACGTCGGTGACCGCCGGGCTGCTCGCCGTCTGCGCGACCGCCGTGCTCGGCGCGGTCTTCCTCACCGCGGACGCCCGCCGCTTCGGCGCCCACGACCTCGTCGGCCACTTCCGGCTGCGCGCCCGGATCGCCGTCGGGGCCCTGCTGGTCGTCGGCGCGGTGGGCCTCGTCGTGACCGCCGACGACGCCTCGTACGTGCACCACGGGCTCACCCACGGCTGGGGGCTGCTGCTCGTCCTGCTGTCGGTGGCGGCCGGAGCGGTCACCGTCGTCCTGGTCGGCGGGCCCGCCCCGGGCCGGGCCCGGTACAGCGCGGTGGCGGCCGTCGCCCTGGCGGTCGCCGCCTGGGGCGTCGCCCAGCGGCCCTACCTGGTGCCCACGTCACTGACCGTCCGTCAGGCCGTCGGGGCGAGTGCCACCCTGCAGTGGATGCTCGTCGTGTCGCTGGTCGCGCTGCTCCTGATCGGCCCGGCCGTGACCGTGCTCTACCGGCTCGACACGCGGGGCGTCCTGGAGCCGCTGACCGACGAGGACGTCGCGGGCTGACGGCGCTGCCGGGCGGTCAGCCCTCGGCGCCCGGGCCGAGACGGGCGAGGGTGTCCAGCAGCCGGTTCCGGTCGGCGAGCACCTCGGGCGGCAGCGAGACGTACAGCTGGATGGTGGTGACGCCGGGGCGGTGGTAGCGCAGGATCCGCCGGCGGCACTCCTCCGGCGAGCCGCTGACGAACAGCCCGTCGACCACCTCGTCCGGGAGCGCCCGCCGCGCGCCCTCGACGTCGCCCGCCGCCCAGCGCCGGTGGGTCTCGGCGAGGAGCTCGCCGTTCCCGAGCCACTCGTGGAACTTCCGGTACGGCTCCCGGTTGAGGATCCAGGCGAGGAACGGGCGGGTCGCGCGGCGCGCGTGCTCGGTGTCCTCGGTCGGGCAGACGAAGACCTTGACCACCAGCTCCTTTCCCGGCGGCTGCGGGCCGACGGCGTCCAGCACCTTCGGCACGTCCTCGGGGAACAGCAGGTTGGTGATCGCGCCGTCCCCCTCGGTGAAGCCGAGCCGCAGCATGCCGGGGCGCAGCGCGCCGAGGATCACCTTGACCGGTTCGGCCGGCGGCTCCGGCAGCCGGTAGCCGGCGATCGAGAAGGTGTCGAAGTCGCCGGAGACGTGCTCGCCGCGCAGGGCCCGGGTGACGAACCGCAGGACGTCCCGGGTCCGTTTGAACGGCTCGTCGAACGGGATGCCGTTGATGTCGGTGACATGGGCGGGCACCGAGGCCCCGATGCCCAGCAGTACGCGTCCGGGGGCGAGTTGGGCGAGCGTCGCGGCGGTCTGGGCGAGCACGGCGGGACCGCGGGTGTGCACCGGCACGATGCCGGTGCCGACCCTCAGGCCCGGGGACCACGCGGCGGCGGCCGCCAGCGGGGTGAAGGCGTCGGAGCCGCCGCCCTCACCGGTCCAGACGTCGGTGTAGCCGAGGTCGGGGAGGCGTTCGACGAGGAAGCGGTGCCGGTCGAGGGACAGCCCCGGCAGCGGGAGGGTGATGCCCCAGCGGGGCGGGTCGTGCGGACGGGGCGGCGAGGTCATCGGGGCGGTCATCGGGGCGGTGGCCTTCCTGGGGCGGCCCGGTGCGGGCCGCCCCGGTGCGGTGCGGGGAGGGGAGGGGCGGGCTGCGCGGGGAGGGGCGGGGTTCAGCGGCGGACCCAGACCGTGGTCAGGTCGAGGAACCAGGACTGCGGCTGGACCAGGCCCTGGACCTTCGGCGCGAGCGCCCGCGGGTTGCGGTCGTTGACGACGAAGAGCCAGGGCGCGTCCTGGGTGACCAGCGAGAGCGCCGTGCGGTAGTCGGTGGTCCGCTTCGCCCGGTCGGGCGAGGCGGCGGCGGACGCCAGCAGGGCGTCGACCTTCGGGTTGCTGTAACCGCCCGTCCAGAAGGGGCTCTTGGAGCCGACGAACAGCGGCAGCAGCGCCTCGGACTGGAACAGGGTGGTGGACTGCGCGACGGCGTCCGAGCCGAGCGCGACCTGGCCCTTGGCCTCGGCCCCGATCAGCGTGCCCCAGTCGGTGGTGCGCAGTTCGACCTTGATGCCGACGGCGGCGAGGTCCCGCTGGAGGGCCTCCGCGATGGGGACGGGCAGCAGGTTTCCGGAGCCCGCGGTGGGGACGGTGACCGAGGTGGAGAAGCCGTTCGGGACGCCGGCCTCGGCGAGCAGCAGCCTGGCCTTGGCAGGGTCGTAGGAGTAGAGGTCACCGGCCGGGTCGTACGCGCCGGTGGCCCGGGGCGCGGCCTGGTAGGCGGGGTCGGCGGTGCCCTGGAGCAGCTTCTCGGCGATCGCCTCGCGGTCGATGGCGTAGTTGGCGGCCTGCCGGACCCTCGGGTCCTGCCACGGGCCCTTGGCGGTGTCCAGGATCCAGTACCAGAGGTGGTCGTAGCTGTTGGCGGCGATGGTGGCCCCGTCGGACTTCAGGGTCCGGATGTCGTCCGGGTTGGGGTACTCGATCCAGTTGGCTCCGCCGGAGCGCAGGGCCGCGGTCCGGGCGGCGGCGTCCGGGAGGGACTTGACGATCAGCCGGTCGAGCTTGGGGGCGCCGCGCCAGTAGGCCGGGTTGGCGGCGAGCTCGATCTGCTGTCCCTCGGTCTGCGAGACGAAGGAGAACGGGCCGGTGCCGACCGGGTGCTCGGCGAAGTTCGCGGAGCCGGTCTTCCGGACGGCGGTGGGGCTGGCGATGAGGACGTGTGCGAGGTCCTCGGGGAAGTGGCCGTTGGGGTCCTTGGTGACGAGCTCGACGTGGTCGGCGTCGGTCTTGCGGTAGGAGACGATCCCGCCCGCGTACTCCTTGGCGGCGGCGCCGAGCGCGTCGGTGTACTCGGGGCTGTTCCGGTCGAGGTAGCGGTCCAGGTTGAAGACCACCGCGTCGGCGTCGAACGGCGTGCCGTCCTGGAAGGTCACGCCCTTGCGGAGCCGGAAGGTCCAGGTCCTCGCGTCCGCGGCGACCTCCCAGGACTCGGCGAGGGCACCGGTGACGACCGGCGGCCGGTCGGTGTCCTTGAGCAGCTCGTAGCGGGTCAGGCCCTCGTAGATCTGGAAGCCGACCAGGCGCTTGCCCTCGAAGCCGGCGCCGCCGATGACGGTGTCGGGGTTGGGGAGCTTGCCGGTGGCCCCGATGACCAGGGTGCCGCCGCGCTCCGCACCGCCGCCCGTGTCGGCGGACCCGCCGGACCCCGGGCCGGACACGCAGCCGGTGGCGGCGAGCAGCAGGGCGGCGGCGGCCGGGAGGGCGGCGGCTCTGGAACGGACGGTGCGGTGGCGACGGTGCGTCATGGTGCTTCCTCGTTCGGTCTGCAGGTGTGCGGGTGCGGGGTGCGCGGGGCTGCGGGGCTGCGGGGTGCGGTGGGGGCGGGGTGCGGTGGGGGCGTGCGGGTCAGTCGGCGGGGTCCGGACGGGGGGCGTGTCCGGTGGCGGCTTCGAGCAGCGCGCGGGTGTAGGGGTGTGCGGGCGACTCCCAGAGGTCGGCGACCGGGCCCTCCTCCAGCACCCGCCCGTACCGCAGGACGAGCACCCGGTCGGCCAGGTGCCGGACGACCGCGAGATCGTGGGAGATGAAGAGGTAGCCGAGCCCGGTCCGTTCGCCGAGGCCGGTCAGCAGGTCCAGCAGCCGCAGCTGGGAGCCGAGGTCGAGCGCGGAGGTCGGCTCGTCGCAGACCAGCAGGTCGGGCCCGGGCGCCAGGGCCCGGGCGACGGCGACCCGCTGGAGCTGCCCGCCGGACAGCTCGCGCGGGTACCGGCGGGCCAGCGCGGGATCCAGCCCGACCTGCCGGAACAGCCCGGCGACGGCCTCCGCCAGTTCGGCCCGGGGCGTGCCGTGCAGCCGCAGCGCGAAGGCCACCGCCTCACCGGCCCGCAGCGCGGGGTTGAGCGAGCCGCGCGGATCCTGCGGGACGAACTGGAGCCGGGCCCGGACGGAGCGGTCCCGGGCGCCGCGCAGCCGGTACGGGTCGTGGCCGGCGAACCGGACGGTGCCCGCGTCGGGCGCGAGCAGGCCCAGGGCGAGCCGGGCCAGCGTGGACTTCCCCGAACCGGACTCGCCGACCAGGCCCACGGCCTCGCCGGGAGCGACGCTCAGGCTGACCCCGTCGAGGGCGGGCCGGCCGGCGAAGTGCCTGACGACCGAGCGGACCTCCAGCAGGGCGGGTGCGGGCTCGGTCATCGGCGGGCTCCGGGGTCGGCGGCGAGCAGGGCCGCGGTGAAGGGGTGCCCGGGCGCGGACAGCACCCGCGCGGCGGGCCCGGCCTCGACGACGCGTCCCTCGCGCATCACCGCGACGTCGCCGCCCACCCGGCGGGCCACCGCCAGGTCGTGGGTGACGAGCAGCAGCGCGATGCCGCAGTCGGCGCGCAGGGTGGCGAACAGGTCGAGGATCCGGCCGCGCACCAGCGCGTCCAGGGCGGTGGTCGGTTCGTCCGCGATCACCAGGTCGGGGCCGCAGGCGATCGCGACGGCGATCGCGGCGCGCTGCCGCAGCCCGCCGGAGAGCTCGTGGGGGTAGGCGCGGGCCACCCGTTCGGGGTCGGGGATCCCGGCCGTGGCGAGCAGCCGGACCACCGCGTCGCCGGTGGCCCGGCGGTCCCGGGTGATCCGGTGCCGGCGCAGCACCTCGGCGAGCTGGGGACCGATGCGGCGCAGCGGGTCCAGCGAGCCGCCCGGGTCCTGCGGGACGTAGCCGATCCGCCGCCCGCGCACCCGGGAGAGCGCGCGTTCGTCCAGGGCCGACAGCTCGGTACCGGCGAGGCTGATCCGCCCGGTGACGCGGGCGGACCGGCCGGGCAGGCCGATCAGGGTGCGGGCCAGGGTGGTCTTGCCGCTGCCGGACTCACCGAGCAGGACGAGCGCCGCGCCGGGTGCGAGCGCCAGCGACACCCCGTCCACGGCCCGGACCGGACCCGGGTGGACGACGGACAGGTCGGTGACCTCCAGGAGGTCGGTCGGGCTCATCGGACGGTCTCCGGCAGCGCGCTCCACCCGGTGTCGCCGACCCTCCGGCGCAGGGTGTCGCCGAGGGTGTTGAAGACCACCGACACCAGCAGCACGGTGAGCGCCGGCAGCACCGCCACCCACGGGTGGGTGAGCAGGCTCGGCCTCAACTCGTCGATCATGGCGCCCCATTCGGCGGTGGGAGGTGCGACGCCGAGCCCGAGGAAGGAGAGTCCGGCGGCGTACACGACGGCGAGGCCGACGAGCGAGGAGCAGTACACGAGGACGACCGGGGCCACCACGGGCAGCACCTGCCGCAGGACGAGGGACGGCAGGCCGGCTCCGCTCACCCGGGCGGCCTCCAGGTACTCGGCGGTCCGGATCCGCCGCACCTCGGTGAAGGCGACCCGGGCGACGGCCGGGGTGAGGACCACGGAGAGGGCGAGCACGGTGGCGCCGAGTCCCGGCCGGAGCAGGGTGGCCACGGCGATGGCCAGCAGGACCCCGGGGAAGGCGTACAGCACGTCCAGTGTCCGCAGCAGGGCCTGTTCGAGCACCCGGCCGCCGAGGCCGGCCGCGATGCCCAGCAGGGTGCCCGCCGCGCCGGCGACGGCGACCGGGAGGAGCCCGGCGGTCAGCGACGTCCGGGTGCCCCAGACCAGCCGGCTCAGCATGTCCCGGCCCTGGCCGTCCGTCCCCAGCGGGTGGCCGGGGGCGCCTGGGTCCAGCAGACGGTCCTGGAGGTGTCCGGCGGCGGGGTCGTACGGCGCGACCAGCGGGGCGGCCGCGGCGAGCAGCAGGAGCAGCACGACGGCGGTGGCGGGCAGGGCGAGGGCCGTGCGGCGCAGCAGGGCCCGGGCCGGCCGGGCCGGTGGGAGCGGGGCCTTCGGCGGCGGGTCCTCCACCGGCGGGGGCGTCGGGGCCTTCGCCGGCGGGGGCATCGGGGTCGTCCCGGGCATCGTCAGCTCCTCACCCTGGGGTCGATCAGTGCGTGCGCCGCGTCCACCAGCAGGTTGACGCCGACGAAGGCGACGGCCACCACCAGCACCCCGCCCTGGACGAGCGGCAGGTCGCGGGCGGACAGCGCGTCGTACAGCAGCCGGCCGAGGCCGGGCCAGGCGAAGAGCGTCTCCACGAAGACCACGCCCTCCAGCAGGTAGGCGAGTTGGAGCCCGCCGATGGTCAGCAGGGCGGGTGAGGCGTTGTGGACGCAGTGCCGCAGGACGGCCGCCCGGCTCAGCCCCCGGGCACGCAGCCCGTCGGCGAGCTCCCCGGCGAGCACCGTGCCGAGGGCGGTCCTGAACACGCGGGCGGTCAGGCCGAGCGGTACGAGCGCGGACGCCACGGCCGGCAGGACCAGGTGACGCAACAGGTCGGCCGGGCCGCCGTCGCCGAACGCGTCGTGCGTACCGCCGGCCGGCAGCCAGCGCAGCTGCACCGAGAGCACCGCGATCAGCACCAGGGCCACCGAGTACTGCGGGGCCGAGACGGCCAGGGTGGACAGCGCCCCGGAGAGCCGGCCGCCGGCCCCCCGCGGATCGAGCGCGCCGATCGCGCCGAGCAGGACCCCGCCGACCAGCACCAGGACGAAGGCCGCCGCCGTGAGGGTCAGGGTCTGCCCCAGCGCGGGCAGCAGCAGGTCGGTGACGGGCCGTTGGGCGGAGACGGACGTCCCGAGGTCGCCGGTCGCCGCGTGGCCCAACCAGGAGAGGTAGCGGACGGGAAGGGGCTCCTCCAGACCGAGGCGCCGGGCCAGTTCGGCGCGGGCCTCGGGCGGGGCCCCGGGGCCGAGGAAGGCGGTGACCGGGTCTCCGGGGACGAGGGCCACGGTGGCGAAGACGACGACGGTGACGCCGAGCACGGTGGGGACGGCGAGCAGCAGCCGGCGCAGCAGGAACCGGGTCATCCGCGGGCTCCCTGGCGCGGGGCGCCGGGCGGTCCGGCGACCGGCGGGTTGGCGGGGGCGGGCATCTGCGGGGGTTCCTTCCGGCTCCGGGCACTGGGTCCGGCCGGGGGCCGCCCCGGGTCGGCGCGGACCGGGCGGGGCGGGCCGTACGGGGTGGCGGTGGCGGCCCGGCGGCGGTGCGGGCGAACGGCCGGCGCCGCCGCCGGGGGCTCCGGCGGATGTCAGGAAGCCTGCGCGCCGCCGGGCCGGACAGCCAGTCAGGCGCTTGTGCTGTTACCGCTGGTCATAGGCTGCGGGCGCGGCCCGGGGGCGGGGGCGGCGCCGCCCCGGCGGGCCGTCCGGCGCCCGTCGGAGCCTCGTCCGGCGCCCGTCCGGTACTCGTCCGGTGCCCGTCCGGTGCCCGTCCGTGACCGTCGCGGCCGGGCCCGCCGGGGGCCCGGTCCTGCCCTTGACCAGCGGCGATCCCCGGTCCTAGGGTGGCGCCATGGCGTATCGGCGGACCGGCTTCACCCTGGCCGGCATCGGCGGCTCGTGGCACCGCAGGTGCTTCGACGAGCTCTGTCGGCCGCGCGCCGCGCGCTGACCCCGGGCCTCCGCCCGCTCCCCCGCGCCGGCGCCCCTCCTCACGACCCGTTCCCGGCGGCCGCCCGCGGTACGCCCCTCCGAGGAGCAGAACCCGTGTCAACCCCCGTCGCCGGCGCGGAACTCGGCGCCTTCCTGCGCGCCCACCGCGACCTCCTCAAGCCCGCCGACGTGGGGCTGACCCCGACCACGCGCCGCCGCACCCCGGGGCTGCGCCGCGAGGAGGTCGCCTCGATGGCCGGCGTCGGACTCGCCTGGTACACCTGGCTGGAGCAGGGCCGGGTGCCCGCCTCGCGGCAGGTGCTGGAGGCCGTCGCCCGGGCGCTGCGGCTCGACCCGGCCGGGCTCCGCTACGCGATGCGGCTGGCGGGCCACCACGACGCCGCCGCCCACGACGGCCCCGGGACGGACCGGCTCGCCGCCGCCGTCCAGCCCGTGCTCGACTCCTAGCCGGCCAGCCCGGCCGTGCTCGTCGACCGCCACTTCGACCTGCTCGGCTGGAACACCGCGTGGGCCGTGCTGTGGGGCCCGCCCGAGGCCGTGCCCGCGGACCGGCGCAACCTGATGTGGCTGATGGCCGTGGACCGCAGGCTGCGCGAGGTCCTGCACGACTGGGAGCCGCTGGCCATGAACGTCTTCCAGCACTTCCGCGCACAGGCCGGGCCGGCCCTCGCGGACTCCCGGACGGAGGAGGTCTACCGGCACCTGGACGCGGACGCGCCGGAACTGCGGCACTGGTGGGGATGCCACTCGGTGGCGGACCTGACCGCCCGCACCATCACCGTGGAGCCGACCGGCACCGGACCCGTCCGGCTGACCCTCTCCTCGTTCCACCCGGTGGACGACCCGTCGGCCCTGGTGCTGCTGCTCACCCCGGCCGACGCCGTCGGGCACCTGCGGATGGCGGCGCTGACCACCCGGGCCGGCGCTCCCGCCGCCGCCCCGGCAGCGGGCTGAGGACCCGGTCGCCGGGGCTCCCGGTTCGCGGCGCGCCGGCCGCAACGGGCGCGTCCGCCGGTCCTGGCCGATAGTGAGACCAAGGGATCGCCCAGACCTTGGACCGCACATGGACCGCTACCCTCCCATCGCCGAGCACGGCCTGATCGGCGACCTCCAGTGTGCCGCGCTGGTGACCTCGCGGGGCGTCGTCGACTGGTTCGCCGCTCCCCGGTTCGACTCCCCGAGCATCTTCGCAGCGCTGCTGGACCACGACCGCGGCGGCTACTTCAGGCTCGCGGACGTCAATCCGGACGCCACCTGCAAGCAGCTGTACTACCCGGACACCGCCGTCCTGGTGACCCGGTTCATGTCGCCCGACGGGGTGGGCGAGGTCATCGACTGGATGCCGCCGGACGCCGGACGGATCCCGAGCGGGCGGCACGCCCTGGTCCGCACCGTGCGCAGCGTGCGCGGCACCGTGCGCTTCGCCATGGAGTGCCGTCCCCGGTTCGACTACGGCCGGGCCACCCACTCCCTCGACCTCCGCCCCGAGATCGCCGCCTTCCGCGCACCGGGCGTCTGCGCGTACCTCCAGAGCACCTTCCCGGTCGAGCGGGACGGCGACGACCTGCGGGGCGCCGTCACGCTGAGCGTCGGCGAGTCGGCCGCGGTCATCCTGACCGTCTGCGACGCCGACGGCCAGAACCCGCCGCCGCCCCCGCCGCCCACCGTCGACGGGATCACGAAGCAGCTCTGGGAGGTCGCCGACTTCTGGCAGCGCTGGGTGCACGGCTCCAACTACCGGGGGCGCTGGCCCGGCATGGTCAACCGCTCCGCCATCACCCTCAAGCTGCTCACCTACGCCCCCACCGGCGCGCCGGTCGCGGCCGCGACCATGGGCCTGCCGGAGCAGGTCGGGGGCGAGCGCAACTGGGACTACCGCTACACCTGGGTGCGGGACGGCTCGCTCTCCGTCCGGGCCCTGCTCGACCTCGGTTTCGTCGAGGAGGCCACCGCCTTCACGCACTGGCTCGGTGACCGGCTGCACGAGGCGACGGGGCAGGGCAGCGAGCCGCTCCGGATCATGTACCGGGTCGACGGCGAACCGCTGCTGACCGAGGAGATCCTCGGCCACCTGGAGGGTTACCTCGGCTCCGCGCCCGTACGGCTCGGCAACGCGGCCTCCGACCAGTTGCAGCTCGACATCTACGGCGAGGCCATGTACGCCCTGTCGGAGGGCCGCGAGATCGCCACCCAGGCCGGCTACCGGGGCTGGAAGGTGCTCACCCGGACCCTGGACTGGCTGGCCGACTCCTGGGACCGCCCCGACGAGGGCATCTGGGAGACCCGCGGCGGCCGGCAGGACTTCACCTACAGCCGGGTGATGTGCTGGGCCGCCTTCGACCGCGGCCTGCGCCTGGCGGACGCCTTCCGCCGGCCCGCCGACACCGACCGCTGGACGAAGGCCCGCGACGCCGTCCTGCTCCAGGTCATGGAGCGCGGCTGGAGCGAGGAGGACCGGGCCTACGTGCAGCACTACGGCGGCGACGCGGTGCTCGACGCCTCGCTGCTCCTGATGCCCCGGGTCGGCTTCGTCTCGCCCCGGGACCCGTCCTGGCTGTCCACACTCGACGCCATGGACCGCATTCTGGTCTCCGACAGCCTCGTCTACCGCTACGACCCGGCGGCCTCCCCGGACGGGCTGCGCGGCTCCGAGGGCACCTTCAGCCTCTGCACCTTCCTCTACGTGGACGCGCTGGCCCGGGCCGGACGCCTGCGACCGGCCCGGTACACCTTCGAGAAGATGCACACCTACGCCAACCACGTCGGCCTGTTCGCCGAGGAGATCGGGCCCAGCGGCGAGCAGCTCGGCAACTTCCCGCAGGCGTTCACCCACCTGTCGCTCATCATGGCGGCCTGCACCCTCGACGAGGCCCTGGACCGCCGGTCCGGCTGACCACATCTTCGGAGACGGCCGGTACGGTGCGCCCGTCGACCGCACGGTGAACGCGGCCGGGTCAGGGGCACCTCGCCCCGGCAGCTGACCGTCCCCGTGGGGGTCGACGGACGGTACGTGCGCGTCCAGCTCGCCGGGACCGGCTACCTCTCGCTGACCGAGGTCCTCGTCGACGTCCCCGGCTCCGCCTGAACCACGTGCGGCGACGTCCCCCCGGGGCTCCCCGTGCCCCGGCCCGGGGAGCCCCGTCCCTCTCCGGGCCGGCCCGGGTACCGCCGCGCAGCCGGCCGACTTGTCCAGCCAACCCGTGTCGATGTTCTCCCCCTGTTCACGTCCGGACCGCCCGTCGAGGGCCGACAGGACACCGGTCGGGCCGAATCTGGGCTGGCCGCCGCCCCCCTCACCACCGTGACTCCGGCCACCACCCCCGGAGACGCGCAGGCCACCACCCCCGTGCCGACCGGCTCGGCGGACCGCTCTTCCGAGGAGGTGCCGGCGGACACCCCCATCGATAGGAGTAGGTCCGTGGAGCGACGTATCGGACGTCGGAAGTTCCTGGTCGGCGCGACGGCGGCGGCGGCCGCCACCGGTGCGGGCTGGCCGGTGCTCGGGAGGGCCGGTGCGGCCCAGGCGGTGCCTGCGGCGGCGGTGCAGGGGGCCGTGGATCCGCGTCTGGCCCCGGTGAAGCACGTGGTGATCCTGATGCAGGAGAACCGCAGCTTCGACCACTACTTCGGCCTGCTCAAGGGCGTGCGCGGCTTCGGCGACCACAGCGTCGTCGACCTGCCCGGCTCCACCTCCGCACCCTCCGGCCGGACGGTCTTCCAGCAGCCGAAGGGCAGCGGATCGATCCTCCCCTGGCCGCTGAGCGGCGGCTCGAACACCTGGGAGCGCTCCGAGTGCAAGGTCGACGGCGGCGGGCACGCCTGGAGCGACCAGCACAACGCCTGGAACGGCGGCCGGATGAACAACTGGTACGCCGCCAAGAGCAGTACCGGCATGACCATGGGCTACCACTCCCGCGCGGACATCCCGTTCAACTACGCGCTCGCCGACGCCTACACGATCTGCGACGCCTACCACTGCTCGTCGATGACCGGGACCGGTCCGAACCGCAACTACCTGTGGTCGGGGTCCATCGGCGCCGGTCTGCCGGGCGCGAACCGGGTCAGTCACAACGGCGGCGACTTCCGCCGCAGCGGGCAGAACTGGCAGACCTACGCGCAGGCCCTGCAGCTGGCGGGCATCGACTGGAAGGTGTACCAGGTCTACGACAAGGCCGGTGACCGCAACTACGGTGACAACGCCCTGGAGTACTTCGCCCCCTTCATGACCTCCGACCCCGCCAAGGACGGCACGGGGGACAAGGTCCTGTGGCAGCGCGGCGTGGCCGGGGTCCCCTACAGCGGCGGCGACGTGGCCGACGCCCTGGTCGCCGCGCTCCGCGCCGACGTGGCCGCCGGGACGCTGCCGAAGGTCTCGTGGATCGTCACGGACTACGCCAACTCCGAGCACCCCAGCGCCAGCCCCAGCGTGGGCGCGACCATGACCAAGCGGGTGCTGGAGGCCCTCGACACGAACCAGGACATCTTCAACTCCACCGTCTTCCTGCTCACCTACGACGAGAACGACGGCTTCTTCGACCACGTCCCGCCCGCCGTCCCCGCCAACACCGGGGACACCACCGAGCACGTCAACGGCCTGCCGATCGGGCTCGGCTTCCGGGTGCCGATGACCATCGTGTCGCCCTGGACCCGCGGGGGCCGCGTCAACTCGCAGGTCTTCGACCACACCTCCGTCCTGCGGTTCCTGGAGGCCTGGACCGGCGTGCAGTGCCCCAACATCAGTGCCTGGCGCCGCGCGGTCTGCGGTGACCTCACCTCGGCCTTCGACTTCGACAACCCGGTCTTCGGCCCGCTCCCCGCCCTGCCCGCCGTGGTCCCCGCCGGCCACTCCCTGATGACCGGCACGGCGTGCAGCACCACCAGCGCCCCCACGCCCCCCGCGAGCGGCACGCTGCCCGCCCAGGAGCCGGGCAACAAGGCCGCCTGCGCGCTGCCCTACCAGACCAACGCCTACCTGGACCGCTACGAGGGCACCGACGCGGGCGGCACCCAGAAGATCTGGGTCGCCATCGAGAACCTCGGTGCCCAGGCCACCGGCGCCGCCCACTTCGCCGCCTACGCCAACGCCTACCGCGGCGGCGGCCCCTGGCAGTACACCGTGGGGCCGAACGCCGCCACCGCCGACTTCTTCAACATCGGGGGCGGCTACGGCAGCGGCAAGTACGACCTGACCGTCGTCGGCCCCAACCGGTTCCTGCGCCGCTTCAAGGGCAACACCGGGGCGGGCAGGGGCCGGTACGCCAGGGTGAAGAGCTGGTTCGCCCCCCACAACGACCCCGTCGCCCTGTGGTTCCAGCTCCGCAACGACAGCCCGGCCGACACCGCCGTCTTCACCATCACCTCGAACCACTACCGCACCGGCACCTGGACCTACACCGTCGGCCCCGGCCAGGCCGTGGACGACTACTTCAACCAGGTCAGCAACGGGCAGGGCTGGTACGACTTCACCGTCACCGTCAACAACGACCCCGCCTGGTCCCAGCGCTTCGTCGGCCACATCGAGACCGGCCGGCCGAGTACGACCGGCTCCGTCGCCTGACACCCGCGCACCGCGGACGACGACTCCGGGCCGGCGGGTGGGGTGACGACTCCACCCGCCGGCCCGGGCCGTCCGTCCCCCTGCTACGGCCGGGGCCGGCAGCCCGCCGACGGCGCGCTCACCGGGCCCGCTCGACCCTCCGCTCGTCCCACACCGGCTCGGGCGTCTCCCGCACCACGCCGTCCGAACCGAACACCAGGAACCGGTCGAAGGACCGGGCGAACCACCGGTCGTGCGTGACCGCCAGGACGGTGCCCTCGTAGGACTCCAACCCCTCCTGGAGGGCCTCCGCCGACTCCAGGTCCAGGTTGTCGGTCGGCTCGTCGAGGAGGAGGGCCGTGGTGCCCGCGAGTTCCAGCAACAGGATCTGGAACCGGGCCTGCTGACCGCCCGACAGCTTCTCGAAACGCTGCTCCGCCTGCCGTTCCAGCTCGTACCGCCGGAGCACCGACATCGCGCCGCCGCGGTCCTTCGCGTGCTCGGCCCACAGGATGTCGAGCAGGCTGCGCCCCAGCAGCTCGGGGTGGGCGTGGGTCTGGGCGAAGTGGCCGGGCAGCACCCGGGCGCCCAGCTTCCAGTCACCGGTGTGGGCCACGTCCTCGCCGGCCAGCAGCCGGAGGAAGTGGGACTTGCCGGAGCCGTTCGAACCGAGCACCGCGACGCGCTCGCCGTAGAAGACCTCCAGCGAGAACGGCCGCATCAGGCCGGTCAGTTCGACGTGCCGGCAGGTCACCGCCCGTACACCGGTACGCCCGCCCTGCAGGCGCATCCGGATGTCCTGCCGGCGGGGCGGCTCCGGCGGCGGGCCGATCTCCTCGAACTTCCGCAGCCTGGTCCTGGCCGCCTGGTAGCGGGAGGCCATGTCGTCACTGCGCGCGGCGTACTGCTGCATGTCGTGCACGAGCTTCTTCAGCTGGGCGTGCTTGTCGTCCCAGCGCCGGCGCAGCTCCTCGAACCGCTCGAACCGGGCCTGCCGGGCCTCGTGGAACGTCCCGAAGCCGCCTCCGTGGATCCACACCGTGGATCCGGCCGGACTCGGGTCCACCGCGACGATCTTCTCCGCGGCGCGGGCCAGCAGCTCGCGGTCGTGGGAGATGAAGAGGACCGTCTTCGAGGTCTCCTTCAGCTGCTTCTCCAGCCAGCGCTTGCCGGGGACGTCCAGGTAGTTGTCCGGCTCGTCCAGCAGCAGGACCTGGTCCGGACCGCGGAGCAGCGCCTCCAGCACCAGCCGCTTCTGCTCCCCGCCCGAGAGCGTCCGCACGTCCCGGAACTGGGCCCGGTCGTAGGGCATGCCGAGGGCCGCGGTCGTGCACATGTCCCAGAGGGTCTCGGCCTCGTAGCCCCGGGCCTCCGCCCAGTCGCTGAGCGCCTGCGCGTACTTCATCTGCGCGGCCTCGTCGTCCACCGTCATGATCAGGTGCTCGGCCTCGTCGACCGCCGCCGCCGTCTTCCTGATCCGCGGCGGCGCCACCGACACCAGGAGGTCGCGGACGGTGCGTTCGTCCCGCACCGAGCCGACGAACTGCGACATGACACCGACGCCGCCGCTGGAGGTGACCGTCCCGCTGTGCGGCTGCAGTTCCCCCGAGAGCAGTCTGAGCAACGTCGTCTTGCCGGCCCCGTTGGCGCCGACCAGGGCCACCACGGCCCCGTCGCCCACGTGGAACGACACGTCACCGAGCAGGATCCGCCCGTCTGGCAGGTAGTACTCCAGATGCGAGGCTTCCAGGTGTCCCATGGTCCACGATCCTTCCTAACCGCGCGGGGGCGGCGCAAGTCGATTGCGGGGCCCCCGACCGCCCCGGAGGTGCGGATTCGAACAGCCCGCGCACGTCGGACGTGACCGAACGTAGGGGGATCTGAGGGGTTAGAAGCGGACTACCGGACTGCTAACTTCCTGTAAGAAGCCTGCACCCGTCGCCCCCTTCACCGGCAGCAACACCCGGCAACTGCACCGGCCCGTCCCCCGCCGACCGGCCCCACCCACGGGTGTGCGGCGGCCCACCGGTTCCCCGCCCTGCGCCGGCCCCGCCGTCCCGGCCCTGCAGAGCCACCGAGACCTTCAGAACAGGAGTACGCCGTGGCGCTCGACACCGCACCGAACGCGATTCTGGAAGGCGGCCCCGCGGAGGCCTTCCCGGAGCACGAACGGCTCCGCTTCCTGGACGCGGAGCAGCACGTCCTCAAACTGCCGCGCGGGAACCGCTACGAGCACTTCCGCCGCTCACACCGGACGGTCCGTCACCGGACCTCCGAGCTGCGGGTGTTCGAATGGACGGGTTCCACCTTCGTGGCGGAGTAGCCCGCGGCGCGAGGCCGCCTCGGTCCCGGTGGGGACGGGGGCGGCCTCGTGCTGCGCCCGGGCGCAGCGGCGGGCGCGGCGGGGCGGGGCCTGCTCAGAGGTCGACGGGGGCGCCCGCCGCGTCCTGCTCGCGGTCGTACGCCGCGCGGGACGAGGCGATGGCGTCACGGTGGCGCTCAGCCCAGGCGGTGAGACCCGTCAGCGAGGTGTAGAGCTCGTCGGCCATCGCGGTGGCCCGGTACTCCACCTTGGGCGGCACGGTCGCGTAGACGGTCCGCACCAGCAGGCCGTCCCGTTCGAGGTTACGGAGCGTCAGGGTGAGCATGCGGCGGCTGATACCGGGGACGGCCCGTTCGAGTTCGGTGAAGCGGACCGGGCCGTGGCTGAGGTTGAGCAGGATCCCGATCGCCCACTTGCCGCTGATCCGGTTCAGCGCCTCCAGGACGGTGCACACCTCACGCTCGGCGCCCGGGGCTCCGACCGCCTCGATCACATCGGTGTTCCCTTGGAACATGAAAGTGCCTCCTTACGAGTGGACTTGATGGTCACACATGATGGGCGCTGTAACAAGAAGTGCCCTCAGGGAGCGCGGGCGCCACCGGGCGCCCCTCCCTGCCATTCCCCCGAAGGAATCCGATGACCACGCATGCCCCGCCGTCCCTCCAGCCATCCAGGTCACGCTGGTTGGCGCTGGGGGTCCTCTGCACCGGCAACCTGATGATCATCCTCGACGGCTCCATCGTGACCGTCGCCCTGCCGACCATCCAGAACGACCTGGGATTCACCCAGTCGGGCCTGGCCTGGGTCGTGAACGCGTACCTCATCGCCTTCGCCGGGCTGCTGCTGCTCTCCGGCCGGCTGGGCGACCTGCTGGGCGGCAAGCGCGTCTTCGCCTGGGGCCTGGGCCTGTTCACGGCCGCCTCGCTGGCCTGCGGCCTGGCCTCCACCTCGACGGCGCTGGTGGTGTTCCGGTTCGTCCAGGGCGTCGGCGGCGCGCTCGCCTCGGCGGTCGTCCTCGGCATGATCATCACCCTGTTCCCCGACGCCGGTGAGCGCGGCAAGGCACTGGCGGCGTACGCGTTCGTCTCGGCCGCGGGCGCCTCCCTGGGCCTGATCCTCGGCGGCGTGCTGACCCAGAGCTTCAGCTGGCCGTGGGTGTTCTACGTCAACGTGCCGATCGGCCTGGCGGCGCTCGTCCTGACCCAGCGGGTGGTCCCCGGGGCGAAGGGGCTCGGACTGCGCGAGGGCGCCGACCTGATCGGCTCCGTGCTCGCCACCGGCGGCCTGATGCTGCTGGTCTACACGATCATCAAGGCCGAGGAGTACACCTGGGGCGACATCCGCACCCTCGGTCTGCTGGCCGGCTCGCTGGCGCTGCTCGCCGGGTTCGTCGTCCGCCAGGCCTACGCGGACAAGCCGCTGCTGCCGCTGCACATCTTCCGCTCGCGGTCGGTCTCCGGCGCCAACACCATCATGGTGCTGATGGTCGCCGGTCTGTTCGGCTACCAGTTCTGCACCGCGCTCTACTTCCAGAACGTGCTGGGCTACGACGCGCTCAAGACCGGCCTCGCCTTCCTCCCCGCCCCGGTCACCATCGCCGTCGTCTCGCTCGGCTTCGCGGTGAAGCTGAACCAGCGGTTCGGCCCGCGCCAGGTGCTGGTCGGCGGCCTCCTGCTGGTGGCGGCGGCGCTCGCGCTGCTGGCCCGGGTGCCGAGCGACGGCACCTTCCTCATCGACATCGTCCCGCCGTTCGTCCTGCTCGGCCTCGGCTTCGGTGCGGCCATGCCCGCACTGATCGGCCAGGCCATGTCGGTCAACTCGCCGAACGACGCCGGTATCGCCTCCGGTCTGGTGAACACCACCCAGCAGGTCGGCGCCTCGATCGGCACCGCCGTGCTCGCCACGGTGGCCGCCTCCCGGACGGCGACGCTCCTCGGGGAGCAGCGCAGCCCGGCCGAGGCGCTCACCGGCGGGTTCCACCTCTCCTACGGTCTCAGCGCCGTGTTCGTGGGCATCGCCGTCCTGGTGGCCGCCTTCGTCCTGCGCAGCCCCGCGTCCGAGCCCGCCCCCGCCGCTGCGGAGGGTGCCGAGGACGCTCCCGGACCGGACCTCAAGTCTGCGGATTCCCCCGTGCCGCAGATCTGACGGTCCCGGTGCGGCCGTTCCGGCCCCCGGAACGGCCGCACCGCCCCCGGCGGGTGGGACGCCGGGGGCACCACACCCGCACCACGCGCTCCCACGCACCGCCACGCACACCCGCGCACCTCCGAACACACCGAGCGCGTCCCCCGGAACGGACGGCCCCCTCCCCGGAGTCAGGGCCCTCATAGGGGGACGGCCAGGGGGATCGGACCCGGACGGAGCCACCAGACTCGTCGCATCGTCCGCGGCCGGGGCCATCGCCTCCTCCCGCGGAGCGGGCAGGCCTGACGCCGCCCACCGTTCCCCCCGCCTCGCGCAGGATCGAGAAAGAACCCATGTACAGCAGACGTCGATTCCTCCGTCTCCCCGTTGCCGCCACCGTCGCCGGCCTCATCGGCCCGGCCGTCCTCGTGGGCTGCTCCGACTCCTCCGCCCCGCCCTCCGCGAAGAGCGGCGGCGGCACCCTGCGCTACGGCGCCGCGGTCGAGCCCGACAGCTGGGACCCGCACGCCGCGTCCACCGCCGTCACCGGGCGGCTGCTGCGGCCGGTGCTGGAGTCGCTGGTCTCGCTGGCGCCGGACGGGACGGTCAAGCCGTGGCTGGCCGAGTCGTGGACGGTGTCGCCCGACGGACTGACCTACACCTTCACGCTGCGCACCGGCGTGACGTTCAGCGACGGCACGCCGTTCGACGCGGCGGCGGTGAAGGCGAACTTCGACCACATCACGGCGCCCAAGACGGCCTCCAAGCGGGCGGCGGGCCTGCTCGGCCCCTACAAGGACACCGAGGTGATCGACCCGCGCACCGTGGCCGTCCACCTGACGGCCCCGCACGCCTCCCTCCTCAACGCGGTGGGGAGCACCTTCCTCGGCTTCCACTCCCCCGTCGCGCTGCGCGACCACGTGGGCGACCTCTCCTCCGGCGGCCCGTTCGTCGTCGGCACCGGTCCGTTCACCTTCGAGTCGGTGACGCCCGGCCAGCAGGCCGTCTTCAAGCGCCGGCCCGACTACGCGTGGGCCCCGCCCACCGCCGCCCACCAGGGGCAGGCGAAGCTGGAGAGCATCGTCGTCCTGCTGCTGAAGGAGGACGCCTCGCGGGTCGGCGCGCTGACCTCCGGCCAGGTCGACGCCGCCGAACTGATACCGGCGAACCGGCTCGCGGGCCTGCGCGGCCAGAACGGCGTCCAGGTGGTCCGCAAGGCGGTGCCCGGCGTGCCCTACACGTACTACCTCAACACCGCCCGCGCCCCCTTCGACGACCTCCGCGCCCGTCAGGCCGCCCGGCACGCCATCGACTTCGCCGGCATCGTCAAGGGCATCTTCCAGAGCGAGTACGAGCAGGCCTGGGGGCCGCTGGCGCCCTCGACCCCCGGCGCCGACGCCTCGCTCGCCAAGGCCTGGGAGTTCAGCAAGGAGAAGGCCGAGCGGCTGCTCGACGAGATCGGCTACACCGGGCGGGACTCGGACGGCTACCGCACCAGGGACGGCAAGCGGTTCACCGTCGAGCAGCCGTACGTGCAGACCTTCGTGTCCGCCCAGAACCACACCTTCGACGTGGGCATCCAGGACGCGCTGAAGCAGGTCGGCATCGAGCTGAAGCTGGTGCCGCTCGACTCCGCCGGCTCCATCGGGCGCACCGGCAAGGGCGACTACGACGTCTTCGCCTTCGCCTGGCAGGGCTCCGACCCGAGCCTGCTGCAGAGCCTGTACCACTCCAAGTCCCAGTTCGGCGGCGGCGGGGCCAACGGCGCCCGGGTGCGCGACAGCCAGATCGACGGCTGGCTGGACCAGGCCCAGGCGACCGTCGACGCGGGGCAGCGGCTGGAGCTGTACCGCAAGGTGCAGCGGCGGATCGTCGAGCAGGCGTACTCGTTCCCGGCGTACATCGCCACCATGGACGTCGCCCAGCACGGCAAGGTGAGCGGTCTGGTCCTGGACGTCGACGCCAACACGGACTTCTACGGCATCGGGGTGGCCTGAGGTGTCCGACCGTGCCCGGTCCGTGCCGCCCTGGGCGAGGTTCGTCGCCCGGCGGCTGGCCGCGGGCGTCGTGGTGGTGTGGGGGACGCTCACGGTGACGTTCTTCGCCATCCACCTCGCCCCCGGCGACATCGTGGACGGACTGATCGGGCCGGGCGCGGCGGCCACGCCGGGCCTGCGCGACCAGATCATCGCCGAGAACGGACTGAACGACCCGCTGCTCGTCCAGTACGGCCGCCAGCTCGCCCAGTTGGCGAGCGGGGGCCTCGGCTGGTCGTACCAGCTCAACGAGCCGATCGAGCGGATGCTGGGCAGCCAGGTCGGGCCGACCGTCGAGCTGGCCCTGTCCGCCCTCGTCACCGCGCTGGTGCTGGCGGTGCTCGCGGCCACCCTGACGGCCGGCCGGGGCCGGGCGGTGCGCGGCGCGGCCGGCGTGGCCGAGCTGCTGACGGTCTCGATGCCGTCGTTCTGGCTCGGCATCATCCTGCTGACGGTGCTGTCGTACCGGTTCCAGGCGCTGCCCTCGATCGGGGCGGACGGGCCGGCCGCGCTGGTGCTGCCGACGCTGGCGCTGGCGCTGCCGCTTGCCGGGGTGCTGTCCCAGGTCATCCGGCAGGAGCTGGAGACCGCCGACGGCCGCCCGTTCGTCCTCACCGCGCGCTCGCGGGGCCTCGGTGCCACGGCGGTGCTGCTGCGGCACACCCTGCGGCACGCGCTGCTGCCGCTGACCACACTCGCCGGCTTCGTGCTGGGCAGCCTGTTCGGGGGCGCGGTCCTGGTGGAGAACATCTTCACCAGGCCGGGCCTCGGCCGGGTGCTGGCCAACGCGGTCGGCACGCGCGACCTGCCGGTGGTGACGGCGCTGGTGGTCATCTCCAGCGCGGCGTTCGTCGTCATCAACACCGTGGTGGACCTCCTCCACCCGTTGATCGACCCCCGCCTGCGCGAGGGGGGTCCCGCGTGAGCACCGCCACCGCACTGCTCGACCCCCCGGCCGCGGCGGCCGCCCGCCGGGGCGGGCTGCTGCGGTCGCCGGTGGGGGTGGCGCTGCCGCTCCTGCTGGTCGTGGTGGCGGTCGTGCTGGCCTTCCCCGGCCTGTTCGCCACCCACGCCCCCGAGGCGACGGACGTCGCGGCGGCCCTGCAACCGCCCGGCTCCGCGCACTGGTTCGGCACCGACCAGCTCGGCCGGGACGTCTGGTCCCGGCTGGTCCACGGCACCCGGCTGTCGGTGCTGATCGCCGTCGGCGCGACGGTGATCGGGGTGGGCGGCGGCGCGCTGCTCGGCCTGGTCGCCGGGTGCGGCGGGCGGCGCGTCGACTTCGTCCTGATGCGGGTCGTGGACGTGCTGCTGGGCTTCCCGGAGCTGCTGCTCGCTCTGCTCGTGGTGGCGCTGCTGGGCGGCGGAACCGTCAACGTGGCCATCGCGATCGGCATCGCCGGGGTGCCCAACTACGCCCGGCTGGTCCGCGGCCAGGCGCGGCTGGTGCTGCGCTCGGAGTTCGTGGAGGCGGCGCGGGTGCTCGGGGTGCCGGCCTGGCGGTCGGTGCTGCGGCACGTGCTGCCGAACGTCGGCGGACCGCTGGTCGTCCTGGCCTCCATCGGTCTGGGGTCGGCCATCATCTCGGGTTCCGGGCTGAGCGTGCTCGGTCTCGGCCCCGTCCCGCCGGAGGCCGACTGGGGATCGATGGTCGCCGACGGCAAGGACTTCCTTCAGACCGCCTGGTGGATCTCGATCGCGCCGGGCCTGGCCATCTCGGTCGTGGTGGTCTGCACCACGCTGATCGGCCGCGGTCTCCAGCTCAGGGCGGTGCGATGAGTACGGCGAGGACGACAGGTCCCACGGGGACGACGGATCCGACGGACAAGGCGGGCAGGACGGACCGGGCGGGGACGACGGGCGGGTTCGCCACCGTGGCCTCCCCGGCCGGGGAGGCCACGGCCGCCGGGCGGACGCCGCGCGACCTCGTCCGGGTGGAGGGCCTGCGGGTGTCCTTCCCCGGCGCGCCGCGGCCCGCCGTGGACGGGGTGTCGCTGGCGATCGGCCCCGGGGAGTGCGTGGCGCTGGTCGGCGAGTCCGGCTCGGGCAAGTCCGTCACCTCGCGCTCCCTGATCGGGCTGGCGGGCACCCGGGCGCGGGTCGGCGCCCGGACGCTGGAGGTCGGCGGGGCCGACACCACCGGCTTCGGCGAGCGGCAGTGGCGCGCGGTGCGCGGCCGGCAGGTCGCCATGGTCTTCCAGGACGCGCTCACCGCGCTGGACCCGCTGCGCACGGTCGGCGCCGAGATCGCCGAGGCGGCCCGGCTGCACGGCGGCGCCGGTGCGGACGGCGGCACGGCCCGGGTGGTGGAGCTGCTGACCGCGGTGGGCGTGCCGGAGCCGGAGGCCCGGCGCACCCAGTACCCGCACCAGCTCTCCGGCGGGCTGCGGCAGCGCGCGCTGATCGCCTCCGCCCTGGCCGCCGACGCCCCGCTGCTGATCGCCGACGAGCCGACCACGGCGCTGGACGCGATCGTCCAGGCCCAGGTGCTGCGGCTGCTCGGCCGGCTCAAGGACGAGGGCCGGGGCCTGCTCCTGGTCAGCCACGACCTCGCGGTGGTGGCGCAGTTGGCGGACCGCATCCTGGTGCTGCGGCACGGTGAGGTGGTGGAGAGCGGGGAGGCCCGGCAGGTGCTGTCCGCCCCGGAGCACCCGTACACGCGGATGCTGCTGGACGCGGTGCCCTCGGGCCGCCCGGCCACGCGTCCGCCCCGGCCGGCGGCGGGCGCCGGCGGGGACGAACCGGTGCTGTCCGGGCGGGGCCTGGTGAAGTCCTTCGGCCTCGGCGGCCCGAAGGCGCTGGACGAGGTCTCGTTCACCCTGCGGGCGGGCGAGGCGCTGGGCGTCGTCGGCGAGTCCGGCTCGGGCAAGACCACGCTGGCGCGGGTCGCGATGGGCCTCTCCCGACCGGACGCCGGGGAGGTCCTGCTGCACGGACGGCCCTGGTCGGCGCTGTCGGAGCGGCAGCGGCGGCCCGGCCGCTCGGCGCTCCAGTTCGTCCAGCAGGACCCGTACGCCTCCGCGGACCCCCGGTTCACCGTGGCGCGGATCATCGGCGAGGCGCTGCCGGGGCTGCGGCGCGCCGAGCGGACCCGGCGGTGCGAGGAGTTGCTCGCCCAGGTCAGACTCCCGGCGGAACTCCTCCCCCGGCGGCCGCACCAGCTGTCCGGCGGCCAGCGCCAGCGGGTGGCCATCGCCCGGGCCCTGGCGAGCCGCCCGGAGGTGCTGGTCTGCGACGAGCCGGTGTCCGCCCTGGACGTCTCGGTGCAGGCGGAGGTGCTGGAGCTGCTGGACCGGCTGCGGCGCGAGACCGGCATCGCGCTGCTGTTCATCACCCACGACCTGGCCGTGGTGCGGCAGGTCGCCGAACGGGTGATGATCATGCGCGGCGGGTCGGTCGTCGAGGAGGGCGAGACCGAGCGGATCTTCGAGGCCCCCGCCCATCCCTACACCCGGGCCCTGCTGGACGCCGTCCTGCGGCTGCCCCCGTCCACCGCGCCGGACGCGACGGACGGGACGGACGCGGCGGGCTCCGCGCCCGGCTCCGGACACGCGGGCACCCCGGACGACCAGGGCACCGGCCACCCCCCGGTGCTCCGCACCAGGCACGACACGAAGCTCGACACCGAGCCCGTCACGAAGTGGGAAAAATGACTGACACGACGACAGCAGGCGTCCTCGACGACGCCGCCGTCCACGCCGGCCCGGCGGTGGACGGGGCCGAGGTGTGGCTGCGGCGGGCCGAGGCGGTCGCCGTCCAGCTGGCGGCCGGCGCCGCCCGGCGCGACCGCGAGGGCACCGCCCCGCTGCGGGAGGTCCGGCTGCTGAAGGAGTCCGGGCTGGTGACCCTGCTCGGCCCGGTCGAGTACGGCGGCGGCGGCCAGGACTGGTCCACCGCGCACCGGGTGGCGCGGACCGTCGCGGCGGCCGACGCCTCCGTCGGCGAGCTGCTCGCGCACCACTACGTGTGGGTGTCGATCGCCGAGTTCATCGGCACCGACGAGAAGATCCAGCACATCGGCGAGGTGGCGGCCCGCGCCCGGTGGTTCTTCAGCGGCTCCGCGAAGCCCCGGTCGGCGCCCCTGGTGATCCAGGACGCCGGCGGCGACATGCTCTTCCACGGGCGGCTGGACCGCGCCCTGGGCCACCCGGTGTCGGACATCACCATCCTGGAGGGCTTCCTGGAGGACGGCGACACCCCGATCAGCGCGCTCGCGATGAGCGACCACCCGGGCCTGACCTTCGAGCCCGGGGCCGAGGAGTTCGGGCTGCGCGCGCTGGCGGCCGGCACCGTCGTCGCCGACCACGCCGACATCCCGTGGACCGGGGCGCTCGGCCACGTGGACAAGACCTTCGTGCCCCGCGTGTACAACACGTTCCTCACCCCCGCCTTCCAGCTCGCGCAGGCCAACGTGCTGATCGGCGCGACCCGGGGCGCGCTGGAGGCCGCCGCGGGGCACACCCGCGACCGGTGGTCGCGGGCGCCGCTGACCGAGACCGCCGCGGCGGACGCGGCGCAGCACTACGGCGCACTCGCCTCCCTGCTCTGGGCGGTGGAGGCGTTCGCCGACGCCGTCGGCGCCGAGGCGGACGCCCTGCACGCCCGCCGCCGCACGGTGACCGAGGAGGAGCGCGGGTACCACGCCGTCCGGGTCGCCGCGCTGGCCGCGCAGGCCGGTGCCGCCGCCGACGCCGTCACCGCGGGCGTCTTCGGGGCGGCCGGCGCCGGGGGCGCCGAGGCGGAGGCCGGGCTGGACCGCTTCTGGCGGGACACCCGGGCCCGGCGGGTGCACGACGACGACCCGGGGCGCGGCCGGGTGGTGGGCCGCCACCTCCTGCACGGCGAAGTCCCCCGGCCCACCTGGTACGCGTAAGACCGCGAGAAGGAGCACCCCGGAATGACCAGCAGTTCCCGGACCCAGCTGTCCGTCCTCGACATCTCGTCCATCGACTCCGCCGGGCGCCCGGCCGACACCCTGGTCGACACCCGCCGACTGGTGGCGGCGGCCGACGAGCTGGGCTACGCCCGGTTCTGGGTGGCCGAGCACCACAACTCGCGCGGGATCGCCGGTTCCGTCCCGGCCGTCCTGCTGGCCGCCCTCGGGGAGCGGACCACCCGGATCCGGATCGGCGCGGGCGGGGTGATCCTGCCCAACCACGCGCCGTACGCCGTCGCCGAGTCCTTCCGGACGCTGGCCGCGCTCTTCCCCGGCCGGGTCGACCTGGGCATCGGCCGGTCGGGGGCGGATCCGGTGCTCGCCCACGCCCTGCGCCGGGCACCCGACGAGGACTTCCCGGCGGCGCTGGAGGAGTTGCTCGGCTTCGTCGGGGGCGGCTTCCCCGACGGGCACGTCTACCAGCGGCTGGAGGCCCTGCCGGAGCCGCCGCAGCCGCCCCGCGTCTGGCTGCTGGGCGCCAGTGTGCGCAGCGCGGTGGACGCGGGCCGGCGCGGGCTGCCGTACGCGTTCGCGCACCACTTCTTCAACTCGCGCGGCACCGAGGAGGCCCTGCGGGCGTACCGGGAGAGCTTCCGCCCGTCGTCCCGGGCGGAGCGCCCGCACGCCATCGTCACCGCCTACACCGTGTGCGGCGAGACCGCGGAGCAGGCCCGCCGGCTGACGTACCCGGCGCTCTTCCCGGTGCTGCGGCTGAACGGCGCCTCGCCGACCGCGCCGCTGCCCACCGTGGAGGAGGCGGCGGCCTACCCGTGGACGGACGCCGAGCGCGCCGCCGCCGACGCGCTGCTCAGCACGCAGGCGGTCGGCGACGCGGACGAGGTCCGCCGCGCCCTGGCGGACCTCCTGGAGCGCACCGGCGCGGACGAGCTGATGGTGACCAACAACGTCACCGACGTGGACGAGAAGATCCGCTCGCTGGAGCGGGTGCGGGAGCTCGCCGAGTCGCTGCCGGTCCCCGCCGGGGTCACCTCCTAGCGGCGGGCAGGGCGCGGTGCGCACGGGCCGGGCGGGCGGGGGACGCCGGCTCGCCGAGGCTGTCCAGGATGCGCCGGTGGTGGGTGGCGAGCCAGACCCGCTCGGGCTCTCCGGGCGGGCAGCGGTCGAGGGCGAGGCCGAGGCAGCTGACCGCGAGCGCGTCGTCGCCCGCGGCGGCGGCCCGCGCGGACGCCCCCACCAGCGCCTCCCAGGCCCGGCGCTCCATCGCCTCCACCGGGGCGCCGTCGGCCTCGGTGAGGGCGACGGCCCGGTCGTAGTGGAAGGCCAGCAGGGCGGGCCGGGGCACGTCCAGGAGGGCCGCCCAGGAGGCCGCCCGCAGGTGACGCTCGACCAGGACGCGGCCCGGCAGCTGGGCCAGCGCGACGTCGCGGCTGACGGCGTACCGGAAGACGTACTCGACGTCGCCCGGCACGCTGCTGCGGCGCACCCGGCGCAGCAGTTCGCGCGACTCCAGGCTGTCCAGGCCGCGGCCCACCTCCTCGGTGTCCCGCAGGCTGACGGCGGCGACCGCGCCGCGCCACAGCGTCCCGCCGACGACGGCCGCGTCGCGCAGCACCGACCGGGCGGTCCGGTCGAGGTCGTCGAGCTGGGCGGCGGCGATGGCGAGGACGGCCGGGGGGTGGGCCACGGCCGGGTCGCCGCCGACGGCCTCGGCCCGGGCGTAGGCCTGCGCGAACAGCGGGTTGCCGTCGGCGAGCGCCGCGCGGCGGTCGTCGGCGGGCGAGGGACGGCGCCGTCCGGAGGCCGCGCCGATGATGGTGCCGGTGGCCGTGGTGGACAGCGGCGCCACGTGCATGAGGGCCGAACGGCGCTTGGCGCACCCCCAGGAGGGGGTGGTGTGGAGCAGCTCGGAGCGGGCGCCGGCGACCAGCAGCAGGGCCACCGGGCCGAGCCGGACGGTCAGGTCCTCGACGAAGGACCGGACGAATCCGGCGGCGCGGTGCAGGTCGTCCAGCACCACCACCAGCGGGCGTTCGGCGGCCGCCTCCTCGATCAGCTGGCGCAGCGCGCCGAGGACCTCCTCCCGGGGGACGGTCCCGCCGCCGGGCCCCTCGGGGGAGGAGGCCGGGGCGGGCAGGCCGAGGCACGCGGCGAGAGCGGTGACGATCCGCCCGGCGACGGCGTGCGGGAAGAGGCCGCGCACGACGGCGGTCAGCGCGGGGACGACGACGGCCGCCGGGGCGCCCGGGCGGATGCCCGCGTAGGCGCGGACCACCCCGGCGAGCGGCTCGTACGAGGTGTGGGCGTCGAAGGCGGGCGTGCCGGCGTAGAGCACCCGGGGTGCGTCCTCCCCCGCCTCGGCGCGCAGCCCGGCGGCGAACTCCCCGATCAGCCGGGTCTTGCCGATGCCCGGCTCGCCGAGCACCGTGATCAGGTGGGGCAGTTGGCGGCGGACGGTGTCCTGGTAGGCGCCGCGCAGCAGGTTCAGCTCGTGGGTGCGTTCCAGGAAGGGCGGTTCGGCGGGGTGCCCGGGCGCCCCGGGGGCGGGGGGACTCTCGGTCGCCAGGCGGTGGACGCCGGGGGTTCCGTCCACCGGGGTGAAGCCGAGGAGCGCGCCGCCGGCCTCGACGGTGGCGGCGCACGCCCACAGCTCCCCCCGGGGGACCTGGAGCAGCAGGTGGTGGCAGGCGTCCAGGACCTCGCCGGTCACCTCCACCGGCTCCGTCGCGCTGTCGTCGTAGGTGACCACCACCTCGCCGCTGCCGACCACGAGGTGGGTGACGAGTCGGGCGCCGCCGGGGGCGGGACCGGACGCGGACCCGGCGGCGGGGCGGGGGCCGGATCCGGCCGGGGCGGATCCGGGAGCGGGCTCGGGGGACGCGAAGTGCCGCCGCAGGGCGAGGGCGGCGCGCAGGGCCCGCTCGGCGTCGTCCTCGTGGGCCCGGGGCACGCCGAAGACGACCAGCCACACCGACCCGAAGGCGCGGCGCACGAGGCCGCCGAACGGCGCGGTCTCCCGCCGGATGACGGCGGTCAGTTCCTTGGTGGCGTGGTCGATCCGCTCGGGGGCGACGGCGCCGCCGTCGGCCGTCCACCGGGCGCGGACCATGACCACACTGGCCCGGCGCCGCTCGACCCGCTCCCAGGAGGGGCGGTAGGCGTGCTCGGCGACGGGGGCGGCCTCCCCGTCGGCCGGTTCGGGCGTCGCGTGCGCCCCGGGGGTCTCCGGGGCGGCGGGCGGCGACGGTGCGGACGCCGCAGGCCGGGGACGGCGCTGCACCGGGGCCGCGGCCGGAGTCCGGTGCCCGTCCGGGTCCGGGGCCGGGTGCGGGACGGCCGCCAGGGCCCCGCCGGGGGACGGGGCCGCGCCGGCGGGGCCGCCGCCGCCCGGGCCGCCGGTGAGCCGCAGGGCCAGTGCCGGGTCGTGGCTGAGGATCGCGCGCTGGAGCCGCCGCAGGTCGCGGCCCGGCTCCAGGCCGAAGCGGTCGGCGAGGAGGTCCCGGGTGCGCCGGTAGCGGTCCAGCGCCTCGGGCTGCCGCCCGCAGTTGTAGAGGACGACCATGAGCTGGGCGACCAGCCGCTCCCTCGTCGGCTCGGCCTCCAGCAGCGTCTCCAGCTCGCCGATCAGCTCGCGGTCCCGCCCCATCGCCAACTCCGCCTGGATGCAGTCCTCGTGGACGGCGAGCCGGGTGCCCTGGAGGGCGGCCAGCTCGGGCCAGGTCAGCCCGGCGTCGGTCACGTCCGCGAGCACCGGTCCGCGCCACAGGCCCAGGGCCCGGCGCAGCAGTCCCGAGGCCCCCGCCCACTCGCCGGCCGCCAGCCGGGCCCGTCCCAATGTGACAAGCTCGTGAAATTCGGTGAGATCGAGCTGTTCCGGCTCGATTCTGAGGGTGTATCCGGGCACTATGGTATTCAGTGCCACATTCCCGCCCGCCGGATCCCCCACCGCCTGGAATGTACGGCGAAGACCGGCCACCGAGTTCTGCACCATTTTCCGGGCCGTGGACGGACGCTCGTCCCCCCAGAGCGCGGCGATTATCTCGTTGATTCCCACCACGCTATTCGCGCGGAGAAGGAGAACACCGAGCAGTGCCCGCTGCTGCAGACCGCGAACAGGCACCTCGACACCGTCGGAGAGCACTTCCAGCGGCCCCAGAACGTTGAATCGCACCCTGCCCCCTCGACTCGCGGTAAATCCGGAAAGCACCATTCCACAAATATGTTCCCGATGGTACATCAGGGCGCCCGGAGTTCTCCATTGACAGCACGTCAACTCCAATCCGGCATACCGGTCGACAACCCGCGTCGGTGACCAGCCCGGGCATTTCGCCGCCCCGCGCCGCAGAACGGCGGCAGTGCCCCGCTCATGGGCGGTCAGTTCCCCGCCGATGGGCGGGAAGTCCCCATGATGGGTCCGACCGGGAGGGGCGACCGCCGCCACCTCCCCGGGGAGCCGTCGGCGACCGACGGCCGAACGCCTACAAGAGATGAGGTCGGGGGTACCCGGTGCCTTCCCTGCTGGAACGTGACGCGCACATCGACCGACTCGACCACCTGCTCACCGAGTGTCTCGGCCGGGCGGGCCGGGCGGCCCTCGTCGACGGCCCCCTCGGCAGCGGCAAGACCGAGCTGCTGCGGGTGTTCGCCGCCCGGGCCGCCGACCGCGGGGTCCTCGTCGTCAGCGCCGACTGTTCCGCCCAGGAGCGGGACCTGCCCTTCGGCGTCGCCGACCGGATCGCCCGCTCCGCCGCCTGGCCGGCCGGGCACGCCGAACGGCTGGCGGCCCTCGCCGACCCGGCCGTCCTCGCCGACCCGAGCGACACCGCACACGGCCCCGACCCGGCCGGCCCGCCCCCGCCGAAGCTGCTGCGCGCCTGCCGCGACCTCACCGCCGCGCTGCTCGCAGCCGCCGCGGACAACCCGGTGCTGATCTGCGTCGAGGACATCGGCCACGCCGACGAGGCGTCACTGCACTTCCTGCGCCACCTCGTCCGGCACCTGCCGCAGAGCCGCGTCCTGCTGGTGCTCACCGACGGCAGCACGCCGTGGCCCGCGCGCCGCCGGCTGCACGCCGAGCTCTTCCGCCACCCGCACGTCCACCGCCTCGCACTGGCCCCGCTCTCCCGGGCCGGCGCGCTGCGCCTGGTCACCGAAGGGCTCGGCGAGGAGTCCGCCCGGCACAGCGGCCCCGAACTGGTCGACGTCGCCGGCGGCAACCCGCTGCTGCTGCACGCCCTCGTGGAGGAGCACCTCGACCGGGCCGACCCCGAACCGCGCTACGGCCCCGCCCTGCTGAGCTGCCTGCACCGCACCGAGCCCGGTGTGCTGCGGGTCGTCCAGGCCCAGGCCGTCCTGGGCGACGACGCCCCGGACGAGGACGTGGCGCGCCTCCTGGGCGAGCGGGAGAGCCCCGACGCCGTGGCGCGGATCCGCTCCGCGCTCGCCACCGCCGGGCTGCTCGACGGCGACGGGCGGCTGCGCACCGCGGCGGCGCGCACCACCGTCCTGGAGGACCTCGCCCCGCACGAGCGGACCGACCTCCGGCTGCGGGCCGCACAGCTGTGCTACGAGTCGGGCAGCCCCGCCGCCGAGGTGGCCCGGCACCTGGTCGAGGCCGGACGCGCCCCGATGCCGTGGGCGGTGGCCGCACTGACCGAGGCCGCCGAGCACGCCCTGCTGGACAACCGCTACCGCACGGCGGTGGCCTGCCTGCGCCTGGCCCACAAGGAGGCGGTCGAGGAACCCGACCGGGCCGTCCTGCGGCACCGCCTGGTGCAGGCCGAGTGGCAGCTCAACCCGTCCACGGCGGCCCGGCACCTGGCGCCGCTCACCGCGGCCGTCCGGGCCGGCCACCTCGGGCTCGCCGAGGCGCTCGTCCTCGTCCGGCACCTGCTCTGGCACGGGCGCGGCGAGGAGGCCGTGGCCGTCCTGGACCTGCTGCGGTCCCGGACCGGCCCGGCGCAGCGGGCCACCCCGGCCGAGACGGGGGCGCTGCGCGACGTCGAGACCTGGCTCGCCTACACCCACCCGGGCCTCGCCCGGGGCCGCCGCGTCCCGGCCCTGCCCGCCGACCTCCGGCACACGGTGGCCCCGGACATCGACCCGCAGCTCCAGGCCGCCGCCGCGCTCGCCGGCGCACTGACCCGCGGCCGGGCGGCCGAGGCCGTCGACCACGCCCAGCAGGTGCTGCGCGACGCCCACCTGCACGGCCGGACGGCGTGGGCCGAGGAGGCCGCGCTGCTCGCCCTGCGGGTGCTGCTCCAGGCCGGGCGCGCCGACACCGCGGCGGTCTGGAGCCAGCGGCTGCTGACCGCCGCCGCGCGGCGCGAGGCGCCCACCGCGACGGCCCTGTACGCCGCCGCGCACGGCGAGTCGGCACTCCGGCTCGGCGAGCTGGTGACGGCGGCCGAGAGCAGCCGGGCGGCGCTGACCCACCTCAGCCCGACCGCCTGGGGCATCGCGGTGGGCCTGCCGCTGGGCACGCTGGTGATGGCGGAGAGCCGGATGGGCGAGCACCGGTCGGCGGCCAAGCACCTGACCCACGCCGTCGGCGAGGCGATGTTCCAGACCCTGTACGGGCTGCACTACCTGTTCGCCCGCGGCGACCACTACCTGGCGACCCGGCACGGCCACGCCGCGCTCGCCGACTTCCTGTCCTGCGGCGAGCTCCTGCGCACCTGGGGCCTGGACGGCGCGGGGGTGGTGCCCTGGCGCACCCACGCGGCCGACGCGTGGCTGCGGCTGGACAACCGGGACCGCGCCTGGCGGCTCGTCCACGAGCAGCTCAGCCGGTCCGACGCCGACCTCCCGCACACCCGCGGTCCGGCGCTGCGGCTGCTCGCCGCGGCCGGGCCGCCCGGGCGGCGCGGCCCCCTGCTCACCGAGGCGGTCGACCTCACCGAGACCTCCGGCGACCGGTACGAGCAGGTCCGGGTGCTCACCGACCTCAGCCGCGTCCACCAGGCGACCAACAACAAGCGGCGGGCCCGGCTGCTGCTGCGCCAGGCCCTGCACGTGGCGAACATGTGCGCCATGAAGCCGCTCGCCCAGGAGCTGCTCTCGGTCTCGGCGGACCTCGGCGAGAGCGGCCCGGCCGCCGACGGCGCCGAGGACCCGGGCGGGGTCGGGGCGCTGACCGAGTCCGAGCGGCGCGTCGCCTCACTGGCCGTGCTCGGCTACACCAACCGCGAGATCGCCGGCCGCCTCTACATCACGGCCAGCACCGTGGAACAGCACCTCACCCGGGTCTACCGCAAGCTCGGGGTCCGCCGACGCAAGGATCTGCCCGCCGATCTGTGGGCCAACCTGAGGAAGACGGGATGACACCGATGACCACGACACCGACGGCGCACGAAGACGCCGCGCTCGCCCTGGCGCTGGCCGGTCGGGCCGCCGGCCAGCAGCCGCAGTGGCCGGACCCGGACCGGGTGCGGGAGGTGCGCACCGAGCTCGGCGCGCTGCCGCCCCTGGTGCAGCGCGCCGCCGTGGACCGGCTGCGGGAGCGGCTGGCCGAGGTCGCGCTCGGCCGGGCCCTGGTGATCCAGGGCGGGGACTGCGCCGAGACCTTCGCCGGGAACACCCCCGAGCACGTACGGTCCAACCTGCACGTCCTGCTGCACTGCGCGACGCTGTTCGAGGTCGCGTCGGGGCTGCCCGTGGTGCCGCTCGGCCGCGTCGCCGGGCAGTACGCCAAGCCGCGTTCCAGCCCGGTGGGGCCGGACGGCCTGCCCGCCTACCGGGGCGACATCGTCAACGGCGAGGCGGCGACCGCCGGGGCCCGCACACCGGACCCGCAGCGGATGCTCACCGCGTACGCCGGGGCCGGGGCCGCACTCGACGTGCTGGAGGCGGTGTCCGCCGCGACCCGCACCGAGCTGTTCACCAGTCACGAGGCACTGCTGCTCGACTACGAGGTGCCGCTGGTGCGCGACGGGTACGGCCTCTCCGGCCACTTCCTGTGGATCGGCGAGCGGACCCGCGACCTGGACGGCGCGCACGTCGCCCTGGCCCGGCGGATCGCCAACCCGCTGGGGCTCAAGCTGGGCCCGACCACGACGCCGGAGCAGGCCGTCGCCTACGCCGAGGCGCTGGACCCGGACCGCACTCCCGGCCGGCTGACGCTGATCAGCCGCATGGGCGCGGACCGGGTGACCGACGTCCTGCCGCCGCTGGTGGAGGCGGTGGAGGCCGCCGGGCACCCGGTGGTCTGGCTCTGCGACCCGATGCACGGCAACACCGAGGTGTCGGCGTCCGGGCTGAAGACCCGCCGCTTCGAGCGGATCGCCGCCGAGGTGACCGGCTACTTCGCGGTGCACCGGGCGTTGGGCAGCCACCCGGGCGGTCTGCACCTGGAGCTGACCGGGGACGACGTGACCGAGTGCCTCGGCGGTCGCGAGGACCTGCGCGAGGAGCAGCTCCCGGAGCGCTACCTGACCGGCTGCGACCCCCGTCTGAACGGCCGCCAGAGCATCGACCTGGCGCGGATCGTGGCGGAGATCCTGGTGGAGCGCCCCGCCCGGCGGACCCCCGTGGCGGTCTGACCGCGCACCGCCCGCCGGGTGGGCCGGGCCGCGCCCGCCCCACCCGGCACCCGAGGCCGACGGCCCGTTCCTCGACGCGGACGAGGAACGGGCCGTCCGTGTGTCCGCGTGTCCGCCCCGGCCCCGGCACGCCCGGACCCGTGACTGTGCGGGGACCGGTGGCTGTGCGGGGGCGGCGGCGGCGGGAACGACGGCGCCCGCCGGGCCGCCCGGGTGGGCGGGCTCGGCGGGCGGTCCCCGGCGGGCTCAGGAGTGGCGGGGCGGCGGGTCAGACGCCCAGGTCGGTGCGGAGCGCGGCGAACAACCCGGCCAGTGCCGTCCGGTCGGCCGCCGCGCCGTAGACGTAGAAGTCGGGCCGCACCAGCACCGCGACCGCACCTGCCCCCGACCCCGCTCCCGCCAGGTACGGCAGGTAGACCCCGTCGACGTCGCCCACCGCACCCGGCGGCGGCTCCTGCCCGCCGTCCTCGACGACCTGCACGGCGTGACCGCCGAGCTCCGCCAGCCAGGCGGCGTCCTCGGCGGAGAGGAGCGTCTCCGGCGGTTCGGTGGTGAGCAGCACGAAGCCGCGCCCCACTACGTCGTCGAAGCGGCCGGCCGGCCGCCCCGCCGCCGTGACGCGCCCCTGGACGACGAGGTCGCCGGCCGGGAAGCCACCGTGCCGCAGGCCGGCGGTGAGCGGCTGGACCGGGGTGCGCGGGCGCGCGGCGCCGACCGCCGCGCCCTGCCGGGCGCGCTCCTGCGCGGCCAGCATCACGGTGTCGCGGTCGCGCGCCGCCGCCGGGTCGCTCTGGCAGATGACCCGCCCGAGGTCCATCGACATGGTGAGCGCGTGCCGCACGTGCTCGCGCCGCTCGGCGGCGTAGGTGTCGAGTAGCCCCTCGCCCGCCCGGCCGGTGAGCACCAGGTCGAGCTTCCAGGCCAGGTTGGCGGCGTCCCGGAAGCCCGAGCACATGCCCTGCCCGGCGAACGGCGGCATGAGGTGGGCGGCGTCCCCGGCGATCAGCACCCGGCCGCGCCGCCACTGGTCGGCGTACCGCGCCTGGAAGGTGTAGACGGCGTGCCGCAGCAGCGTGGAGTTGCCGGGGCCGATGTCGAACAGCGAGAGCAGCTTCCAGACGTTGGCCTCGCTGCCGAACTCCTCGGGCGACTCGTGGTCGAGCCGCATGAACTCCCAGCGCCGGTGGCCCGGACCGGCGGAGACGGCGGTGCGCGGCCGGGCCGGGTCGCAGACCTGGAGGTTGTTGGGGACGAACTCCCGGCCGTCGTGCGGGACGACGTCGCAGGTGAGCCAGTCGTTGAAGAACGCGAAGTCGGTGGCGGTGAGCCCGGCCTCCTCGCGCACCACGCTGTTCGCCCCGTCGCAGCCGATCACCCACCGGGCGGTGAGCGTGCCGCCCTCGGGGCCGTCGACGGTGAGGGCGACCGCCTCGCCGCGGTCGGCGAGGGCCGTCACCCGGTGGCCGCGCAGCACGCGCAGCCCCGGTTGGCGCTCGCCGTGGGCGGCCAGCACGGCCTCCAGGCCCGGCTGGTAGACGGCGCTGGAGTCGGGCCAGCCGGAACGGCCGGCGTCCTCCACGTCCACCCGGAAGAGCGTGCGGCCGTCGGCGTTGTGCCACACGTAGTCCCGGGAGGACTCGACGTACTCGGCGAGCGCCCCCTCGACACCCGTGGCGGCGAGGATGCGGGCGGACTCGCCGTCGAAGGAGACCGCGCGCGGCATCGGGTAGGGCCGGGGGAACCGCTCCAGGACGGTGACCCGGTGGCCGCGGGCGGCCAGCAGCAGCGCGGCGGTCTGACCGACCGGCCCGTAGCCGACGATCGCGACGTCGGTGTCGGTCCCGGTGTACCCGGTGCCGGGGTCGGGGCCCGGTGCGGTGTCCGGTACGGCGGAGGCGGCGGGTGCGGTCGTCATGCGGCGGCCGTGCCCTTCCGCAGGATGTCCGCGAGCACCCGGGCGTGCTCCTCGGGGTCGGCGAGGCCGCGCACCCGCTCGGTGCCGTCCTCGACGACCACCAGCCGGGTGCCGATCAGGATCCGCTGGCCACCCTCGAAGGCCCGGCCGCGGACCACGATCCCGGAGCCGGCCAGGGCCCGGGCGAAGCGGTCCAGCTCCGGCGAGGGGACGAGCCACTCCGCGAACGCGCGCGGCTCCGGGTGGAAGCGGTAGACGGCGCGCCAGTCACCGGTCCGGCCGCGGCGCTGGACGACGTGGTGGCCGGTGTCCGCGCGCACGATGCGGAAGTCGGTGCCGCCCTGCGACTGCACCTCGTCGAGCACCACCCGCAGCGGTTCCAGGTAGGACGGCCCGACGAAGCCGACGTCGACCAGCCAGAACTCGCCGTCCAGCCGCACGAAGCCGAGGACGTGCTCCAGATCCGGCCCGAAGGTGTCGTCGACCTGGCGGATCCCGGCCGAGAAGAGCCCGGTCTCGTAGCCCAGTTCGCGGAGCAGGGCGAGGAACAGTCCGTTGAGCTCGTAGCAGACGCCGCCCCGGCCGCCGAGGACGAGGGCGTCGAACACGGCGTCGACGTCGATGTCCACGCCCGCCCAGAGGGCCTCGCCGCGCGCGGTGTTGAGCGAGGAGTCGTAGGGGATGGCGATCAGGTGGCGCCGGTGCAGCTCACGCAGGGTGGCGGCGTCGGGTACGAGCGGCCCGTCGTAGTCGAGGGCCTTGAGGTAGGCGGCGACGTCGATCACGGCGGTCACTTCCCTTCGGTGTGCTGCTCGTCGAGCAGGACACGGAGGTGGCTGGCGAGCCTGCCCGGGGTGGGCTGGTCGAAGACGAGCAGGGCCGGCAGTTCGAGCCCGGTGACGTTCTGGAGGCGGTTGCGGAGTTCGACGGCGGTCAGCGAGACGAAGCCGATGTCGAAGAAGACGTCGTCGGTGCCGACGGAGTCGGCGCCCTCGTGTCCGAGGACGGCCGCGACCTCCGTGCGGACCACGTCGAGCAGGACGGCTTCCCGCTCCTCCGGGCCGCCGTCCGCCAGGCGGCGGGCCAGGGCGGCGCCGGGAGCCTCCTCGGCCTCGGCGGCGGTGCCGGTCTCGGCGGTGTCGATGTCCATCGGGGATTCTCCTGCGTGGGTCGTCACGGGCACCGACTCCAGCCAGTAGTGCCGGTGCTGGAAGGCGTAGGTCGGGAGTTCGGAGGGAGCGAGGGGTCCGGCCCCGGCGTAGGAGGCCGACCAGTCGACCTCCACCCCCCGGACGTGGAGTTCGGCGGCGGAGAGCAGGACGCGGTCCCACCCGCCCTCGTCGCGCCGCAGCGTGCCGGTGACGGCCGCCTCGCGCACGGAGGCCGCCTCCAGCGCCTCGACGATGCTGTGGGCGAGCACCGGGTGGGCGCTGACCTCGACGAACGCGCGGTACTCCGCGGCGGCGAGGGTCTCGACGGCCTCGGCGAAGCGGACGGTCTGCCGCAGGTTGCGGTACCAGTACCCGCCGTCCAGCTCAGGACCCTCCAACCACCGGCCCTCCACCGTCGACAGGAACGGGATCGCGGCGGGCCGGGGCCTCACCGCGGCCAGGAGCTCGGCGAGTTCCTCCTCG